>CAVJTV010000009.1:0-30639 GCA_963652435.1 Desulfovibrionaceae bacterium
AGTTGGGATAGCCGATGAAGATTACGTCGTAATCCTCCGCCTTCACGTCGCCTTTCACCGTAGGACGGGTCTTGTCGTTAAGCTCCTTCTTGGCAAGGTTCACGCATTCGTCGTAGTTGTCGGGATAGGCCACGACGGGTTCTATCTGAAAAAGGTCGCCGCCAGTTTCCTTTGCTATCATCTCGGCAACAATCTGCGTGTTGCCCTTTTCGATGTTTCCCACATTGTAGTTCTCGCCCGTCCGCGAGAAATACGCCACCAATACTTTCTTGTTCTCTTTCATGTTGCTCTGTTCTTTTGAATCCTTGCCTTCTGCACACGCGGCGATGCTCACCGACGACACTGCCAGCAGGGCAAGGGCGTAAATAATCTTTTTCATCTTATCCTATTTGTGTTGTTTGTATCTGAAAACCTTTCGCGCCGCAAAGCTACGCCCTGTCAGCCGCGCCGAACGTGCATATTTTACGGACTGTATGACGCGAATTGCGGAGAAGGCAGTCTTTCTTCGGGAAATCCTCAAACATCGGAAAGACTACCACGAACACTTGGATCAAGCCCGGAAAGGCGACGCGGACGCGACACCGTTGGGTCTCTTGGTTTCTACAAACGATGAAAGATGCCCCCGAAACGGCTCTGCAACGGACGGAAAGCGTGATGCGAAAGACCCGATTTTGGAACGGACCCCGCTTCTCACCGGGAACAACGGCAAAGGCATCATGCATATCCATCTTTGCAACCTCGCAAAGTTGCTTTTAGATTTCTAAAAGGCATTTCGCAACCTCGCAAAGTCGCTTTTAGATTTCTAAAAGGCATTTCGCAACCTCGCAAAGTCGCTTTTAGATTTCTAAAAGGCATTTCGCAACCTCGCAAAGTCGCTTTTAGATTTCTAAAAGGCATTTCGCAACCTCGCAAAGCCGCTTTTAGATTTCTAAAAGGCATTTCGCAGCCTCGCAAAGTCGCTTTTAGATTTCTAAAAGGCATTTCGCAAGATAAAAATCATATTTTTCTTTTTGCTGAAAAGAAATTGCTACATTGCGGACCGATTTCCAATAAAGTCTTTTCTTGATATGAGCAGTTACACGAAGATTAAACACATCGCGACTTACCTTCTCAACCACGCGGAGTATCTCACATTTATGAATAATGTGCTTGGCATTGTCGCGAAGCCGGAAGCACTGGGCGTTTCGGCGGATTTCATCGGGGTGATGGAGCGCGAGCTGGCACTTTTGGCGGATGCGGTCAACGAAAGCCGCATAGCGCAGGAGACGGAGGCGGCGGCGGCGCACGAAAGCAACCGCAGCTACCTCGCGAGCTACGTTCTGACGCGTATTTCCGGCTCCGGCACGCTGCCTCTCGAGGCTGAGCGCGACGCGGGGCAATTCCTCTACAAGGTTGTGAAGCCGTACACCGGCATTGCCCGTCTCCCCCAGGCGCAGAAGTCTGCCGCAATCCAGGGGCTGCTCATCGACCTGCGGAAAGACGAGAACACGCCCTACGTTGCCGTCCTGGGGCTTGAGGGATACCTTTCGGAGCTTGAAAACGAGAACGGCGCGTTCGTGGAGCTGAGCACGGCGCGCACACAAAGCCGCGCCGCGAACCGCCTCGAGAGCGGCACAAAGGTGAGGCGGCGCACCGACGCTCTGTACGACGACCTCGTGACCCTGGCGCAGGCTTACAGCATCGCCATCCCCTCCGAGGAGGCGACGACGTTCGTCGGCAACATCAACCAGCTGATTTCCGAGACCATCACAGCCTACAACCAGCGCGGCAAACAGCCCCGCAAACGGCGGAAAGACGCAGAATGACAGCCGGCGTCGGGTTGGGCATTCTTTTGTTTGGCAGTTCGTACAGAAAAGGAAAAGACATTGTGCGTACATTTGCGCCCACCCCCAAACGGGTTACAAAAATGAGAACAGAGCTTGATATGGATAAGCCGGAGCATACAATGACTACAAAAATGACAGAATGGGAGAAGATGCAGGCGGGTGAGGTGTATGACGACTTCGACCGCGACCTGTTCGACAGAAGAGTGGCTGCGAAAAAGCTTTTCAGAGAGTATAACAAGACAAATGACGACGAGACAGAGCGGCGCGGGGACATCATGCGCCGCCTGTTCCGCTCCGTGGGCAGGAACGTGTGGATAGAACCCGACTTCCGCTGCGAGTTCGGGCAAAACATCACCATCGGAAACGACGTGTACATCAACTTCGGGTGCGTCATCCTCGACTGCGGGCAGGTGCGCATAGGCGACGGCACACTGATAGGTCCGAACGTGGGATTGTTCTCCGGCAACCACACGACGGATGCCGAGGAGCGCGCTGCGGGAGGACTTATCCCCCGCCCCATCACCATAGGAAGCCGTGTGTGGCTTTGCGGAAGTGTTACCGTGGTGCCCGGGGTGACAATCGGCGACGGCGCGGTGATTGGCGCGGGCAGCGTCGTGACGCGCGACATTCCGTCGGGGGTCGTTGCCGCCGGAAACCCCTGTCGCGTGATTAGGGAGATCACTCCGAAGGACAGGATAGGGTATGTGAAAGGTTAAGGCGGCGATGAAGGAACTCGTACCCAACGGCGGCATACCGCGAAGCATACTTTTCGCAATGGCAATCATCGGCGGACTGACGGTTGCCAACCTCTACTACAACCAGCCGCTGCTTGAAGCCATGCGACAGGCATTGGGCTGCACGGAACTGCAGGCGAACCTCATCACGTTCATTACCCAGCTCGGATATGCCTCGGGGCTGGTGTTCATCGTCCCCTTGGCGGACAAGGCGTCGCGCCGCAAGATCATCGCGGTCAACATCAGCGTGGCGGTGGTGTGTTGCGTAGCCATCGCAGTGAGCCGCAGCCTGTGGGTTGTCTGGATGGCATCGCTCGTGCTGGGCTGCAACAGTGTGGTGCCGCAGATTTTCATCCCCGTAGCGAGCAAGTTCTCCAGGCCGGAGAACAAGTCGCGCAACATGGGCATAGTGCTGACGGGGCTGCTGAGCGGCGTGCTCGGCGCACGGGTTTTGAGCGGCTACGTAGGCGAATGGCTCGGGTGGAGAGCCATGTTCGGCATCGCCGCCGGCATCATGGCAGTGAGCCTTGTCGTCATGCTGCGCACGCTTCCCTCCATGCCGTCCGGCTTCGAGGGTTCATACGGCAAGCTGATGAGGTCCATCGTGCGCATCTACCGCAGCACGCCCGCCATACGCGTCTACTCACTCCGCGGAGGGCTGAGCTTCGGCAGCATGATGGCGATATGGTCGTGCATGGCGTTTCACCTCAGCGGCGAACCCTTTCATGCGGGGAGCGATGCCGTGGGGCTGCTCGGGCTGTGCGGACTGGCAGGTGCCGCGGCGGCAAGCGGCATAGGGAAATACATTCCGCGCTTCGGGATAGAGCGTTTCTGCCTCGCGGGAACCGTCCTTCAGGTTGCCGCATGGGTTACGGCGTATGTTTTTTCGGGATATTATGCCGGGCTTGTCGTCGCCATCATCCTCGTTGACGTCGGGGCGCAGTGCTATCAGCTGAGCAACCAGAGCGGATGCCTTTCGCTCGTTCCCGAAGCCACCAACCGCGCCAACACAATCTTTATGAGCCATCTCTTTGCCGGAGGAAGCCTCGGCACGTTGTGTGCCGGCGTTGCATGGCACTGCGGCGGATGGAGCGCAGTGTGTCTCGTTGGTATATGCTTCGCCCTTGCCGTGGCAGCGGTGAATTGGCTTTTCCACAGGTCGCAGACTAAAGTATCATCTCAAGGTCTATGACGTCGAGCCAGTGTCCGAACTTGCAGCCGACCTCTTTGAAAGCCGACACCTGCCCGAACCCCAAGCCGGAGAACATCTTCACGCTGGCATCGTTGCCTCTGGTGATGCAGGCGACGAGAGCATGGTAGCCCAGCTCGCGACACTGCTCTATCAAACGCCTTACCATCGTTTTGCCGAGACCTCGACGGGTGGCGTTCCTGTCAAGATAGACCGTCACCTCGAGCGTCTTCGAGTAGGCGGCTCTCTGCTTCCACAAATGCGCGTAGCAGTATCCGAGAACCCGCCCGTCCTCTTCGCATACGAGATAAGGGAACTGTGCCGCTGTTTCTTCAATGCGGCTTGCCATCTCCTCCACGCCCATAGGCTCCGTCTCGAACGTAATGGTTGTCTCCTTGATGTAATAATTGTAGATCTCCGTGATGGCACCGGCATCAGCCGGCGCGACGGGACGTATAACAAGATTTTCTGTATCCATGCCGTAGTATGTTTTTCTACTGTCTTCTATTTTTCCGCCCTGCTACTGTAGACGCGCGCCATCAACGCACCGCTGATATTGTGCCATACGCTGAAGACAGCTCCTGGGATGGTAGCCATAGGGTATGCGGCAAAGTGGGTTGCTGCCAGCGAACTGGCAAGCCCTGAGTTTTGCATGCCGACCTCGATACTGATTGCAACACACTTCCTGTACTCCAGCTTTAACAGCTTGCCAATGACGAAACCAAGAAGCAGACCGCATATATTGTGAAGTGCGACAACCGCAATGATGAGCAGACCGCTCGTCAACAGCTTTTCCGCATTGTGCGACACGACGATACCGACGATGGAGATTATTGCAACCGAGGAAAAGGCAGGCAGATATCCCACCGCACGGCTTGTAAACTTGGGACAATACTTCTGTATGACGAAACCTATCGCTATCGGAAGAATCACGACTTGTATGATCGAGAAAAACATACTCAAGGCATCCACATGGACCAACGTCCCTGCCATCATCCACGTGAGAAGCGGCGTGAGGACGGGAGCAAACAAGGTGGATGTCATCGTCATTCCAACGGACAATGCCAAGTCTCCTTTTGCCAAATACGTGATGACATTTGAAGCCGTTCCGCCCGGACTGCATCCTACAAGTATGACACCCAAAGCCAGCTCCGGCGAGAGATGAAACAGTTTCACCAATATCCATGCCGTCGTCGGCATGATGATAAACTGCGCCAGGAATCCGATGATGACGTCCTTCGGTCGGCTGAACACGATCTTGAAGTCGTCAGGGTTAAGCGTCAGCCCCATGCCAAACATCACCAGTCCCAACAACGGATTGATGCAAACAGTATCCAACCACACAAAACTTGCCGGCAACAGCAGCGCGACTACGGTTGTCAGCAAAACAATCACTCCCATGTATCGGGAAATAAAATCACATATCTTTTTCATGGCTGCAAAAGTACACAGAAAACATTTTCCCTCTCCCACGCGGACTTCGGAGCGAAACCGACAGCTTATGCAGGCATAATGAATACCAACGGCATATCCCGCAAAGGATTTATTCAATACCTTTGCCCCGCAAACCATTAAGGAAAAGAGATTATGGACTATTACGAACTGACGTTTACATACGATTCGGACCTCGACAAGGATGTTCTCAGCGATGTGTTGGCAAACAAGCTCGGGGACATAGGCTACGACAGCTTCATCAAGAACGAAGAAGGTCTGCAGGCATACATCCCCGAGAAGGAGTTCAGTGAAATCAAGTTGGCAGGCAAGATAAGGCGGTTTCCGATCAAGGGAGCGAAAATCCGCTACACCAAGCAGATCATCGCAGACAAAGACTGGAACGAGGAATGGGAGAAAAACTATTTCGAGCCGGTGAGTATCGAGGGCGAATGTCTCGTACGCGCTTCTTTCCACAAGTCGAAGCCCGGCTTCAGATACAATATCGTGATAGACCCCAAGATGGCTTTCGGGACAGGCAACCACGAGACAACGTTTCTTATGATAAGGGAATTGCTGAGGTTGAACGTCGAAGGTAAGGCCGTCCTCGACATGGGATGCGGCACCGCAGTGCTTGCCATCCTTGCAAAAATGAAGAAAGCAGGAAAGGTGGTCGGCATCGACATCGACGAATGGGCATACAACAATGCGCTGGAGAATGTCCGCTTGAATCGCGTGAAAAATATACAGATACTGTTGGGCGGTGCCGAGCGGATACGGAGCTACAAGCCGTTCGATGCCGTCTTTGCCAACATAAACCGCAATATCCTACTGAACGATTTAGGTACCTACGCCTGTAGCATGAAGCCCGGTGCCGACCTTTTCCTTAGCGGGTTCTATACACGGGATGTTCCCGCCATCGAAGCCGAGTGTAAGCGAAACGGATTCGTCATCCTGTATTATACCGAGAAAAACAACTGGGCGGCAGTTCGGGCGCAGAAAAGAATACCCGTTACGACAAAGGAAACACAGACACAGACACAGACGAATACAGATACTTCAAAAACAGAGTAAGCAATGAAGAGTGTAGATTCTAAATTATTGTTGGGTCTGGTGGTTGGAGCTGCGATAGGTGCAGCCGTTGGCTATTTAGCCGCTACCGACAAGAGAGAACAGTTGCTCGACGAGCTGAACAGCGTAGTCGGGAAAGTGAAGGAAGGCTTTAATTCCGCTGTTGCCAAGTACAAAGAAAGCCGCACGGAAACGGCAGATGCGGCAGGGGAATCAGTAGCCGAGTAATCGTTTATGGCACGAGATTCAAGGGAAATCTTCTGTGAGCTGAAAGAAGACGTTTGGGCTTACGTGGAACTGAAGCTCGAGCTTCTGAAGTTGAGCACATACGAAAGGAGCGGACATCTGATTGCGGTCCTTTCGTATGGCTTGATTTTGTTGTTTTTGGCGTTCTTTGCCATCCTGTTTGTCTTCCTTGCTCTGGGTTTCTTCATGGGAGACATTTTCGGCTCGGTCGGAGCAGGGTTTGCATTCGTGGCAGTGCTCTATCTCCTCTTGATCGGGCTTATTGTGGTGAATAAACAGAGAATCTGCAACACCGTTCTCAACATTGTGATTGCAGCACTAAACGGTAACGACGAAAGTAACGATGCGACAACAGACACAGACCAATCCGCAGACGCCGATAGAGAAGCTTCTCTCTGAGAAGGAGCAACTTCGCGAGCGTTGCACCCTGCAACAGAAGAAACTGAACGACGACTTTCTGTATGTTCAGAAAAACGCCGCGCGACTGTTGCTTTCCGGCTTCACTACACTCCTTTTCCCCGATGCCGACCGAAAGAAAGCGACACAATCCTCCCCTGCCACCAAAGTAAACAACCCTTCGTCTACAGCAATCGATTATACGAGCATCGCAAAGGAGCTTATTCCCGTGGCGTGGAGCGTTGCAAAGCCTGTTTTATTGTCGTGGGGAATACGTAAAGTCCAAAGCTGGTTCGTAGGTTTTCTATGCGGGAAAAAGAGCCGTACTTGAAGTTTAATTTATGTTATATAGCATACTTTCCCCTCAGGGGCAAAGAACGGATTAAAAAAATAGGACTACTTTTGCGCTCGTTAAAAACAAGGAGAAAGATGAGACACGGTTTGATTTCCTTTATGACGTTCTTTGTGATGATGATTTTAACTTCGTGCGCAACTCCTTGTGGTTGTTAGGTGGATATCATATAATAGTTTAATAACAAACCCATAAAAGTTTTTATCACAATGATTAAAGTAGGTATTAACGGTTTCGGCCGTATCGGACGTTTTGTTTTCCGTGCCGCTCAGAAGAGAAGCGATATTCAGATCGTAGGTATCAATGACCTTTGCCCTGTTGATTACTTGGCATACATGCTGAAGTATGACACAATGCACGGACAGTTCGACGGCACTATCGAAGCTGATGTTGAAAACAGCAAACTGATCGTGAACGGTAAGGTTATCCGCGTGACAGCTGAACGCAACCCTGCAGACTTGAAATGGAACGAGGTAGGTGCTGAATATGTTGTTGAGTCTACTGGTTTGTTCCTGACAGAGGAGAAAGCTCAGGCTCACATCGAAGCTGGTGCTAAGTACGTTGTTATGTCGGCACCTTCGAAAGACGCTACTCCGATGTTCGTTTGCGGTGTGAACGAAAAGACTTACAAAAAAGGAACGAAGTTCGTTTCCAACGCTTCTTGTACAACAAACTGCTTGGCTCCGATCGCTAAGGTTTTGAACGACAAGTGGGGAATCAAGGATGGTTTGATGACTACAGTTCACTCTACTACTGCTACTCAGAAGACTGTTGACGGTCCGTCGATGAAGGACTGGAGAGGTGGTCGTGCTGCAAGCGGTAACATCATCCCGTCTTCTACAGGTGCTGCCAAGGCTGTTGGTAAAGTTATTCCGGAACTGAACGGTAAGCTGACAGGTATGTCGATGCGTGTTCCGACTTTGGATGTTTCTGTTGTTGACTTGACTGTAAACTTGGCTAAGCCGGCAAAATACGACGAGATCTGCGCTGCAATGAAGGCTGCTTCAGAAGGCGAACTGAAGGGTGTGCTTGGTTACACAGAGGATGCAGTTGTTTCTTCTGACTTCCTCGGTTGCACTCTGACATCCATCTTCGATGCAAAGGCTGGTATCGCTTTGACAGATACTTTCGTAAAGGTTGTTTCTTGGTATGATAACGAGATCGGTTATTCTAACAAGGTTCTCGACCTGATTGCTCACATGGCATCTGTAAACTGCTAATCGCATTTCCGATTATAGACCAGAGCCGTATCTTTCGGGGTACGGCTTTTTTGTACACCTTTGCCACCATACCATGAGTCAGTATCAGCTTGTAACAATACTCGGTCCGACAGCCTGCGGCAAAACAGCGTTCGCCGCCGCGCTGGCTGAGCGTTTGGATACGGAAATCATAAGTGCCGACTCTCGGCAGGTTTACCGTGGTATGGACATCGGGACGGGCAAGGACCTGGCAGACTACGTGGTGAACGGCAAGAGGATTCCCTATCATCTTATCGACATCTGCGAGGCGGGAGATAAGTATAACGTGTTCGAATATCAGCATGACTTCTTCCGTGCATACAATGGAATAAGAGAGAAAGGGCGGTTGCCGATCCTTTGTGGCGGCACGGGGATGTATATCGAGGCGGTGTTGAAGGGATACCGGCTGCTTGATGTGCCGCAGAACCCAGTGCTGCGGGAAGCGTTGAAAGACAAGTCGCTTGCTCAGCTTGAGGAAATCCTCTCGACATACAAGACATTGCACAACAAGACGGATGTCGACACGGCGCAGCGGGCAATCCGCGCCATCGAGATAGAAGAGTATTATAAGACAAAAGCTCCGGATGCCAACGAATATGAGCCGATAAACAGCTTGATTGTAGGTATCAACATAGACAGGGAGCTTCGGCGGGAGAAGATATCCCGTAGGCTTCGCGCCCGCCTCGATGAAGGTATGGTGGATGAGGTGCGAGGCATCCTTGCCTCGGGCGTTGCGCCGGAAGACCTCATTTACTACGGGCTGGAATACAAATACCTCACACTGTATGTTACCGGCAAACTCTCCTACGACGACATGGTCTCTCAGCTGGAGATTGCCATCCATCAGTTTGCCAAGCGGCAGATGACATGGTTCAGGGGAATGGAGCGCAGGGGGTGCACCATCCATTGGATCGACGCATCGCTGCCGACAGAAAAAAAGATAGAACAAACGCTTGTGTTATTGAAAGGATAAACGGTTATGACGACAATCAACGACTTTAAAAACAACGACAACTTCTTCCTTATGGCAGGTCCGTGCGCTATCGAAGGGGAAGACATGGCTATGCGCATCGCCGAAAAGATTGCAGGTATCGCCGCGAGACTTAACATCCCATACATCTTCAAGGGCTCGTACCGCAAGGCGAACCGCTCGCGTTCAGACTCTTTTACCGGCATTGGCGACGAGAAAGCCCTGAAGATCTTGCGTAAGGTGGGCGAGACGTTCCGCATACCGACAGTGACGGACATACACGAGACGCACGAAGCCGCTATGGCTGCCGAATATGTCGACGTGCTTCAGATACCGGCGTTCCTGTGCCGGCAGACCGACCTCTTGGTTGCTGCGGCAAAGACCGGAAAGATTGTCAACATCAAGAAGGGGCAGTTCCTCTCCCCCGCTGCCATGCGGTTTGCCGCAGAGAAAGTGTCCGGCGAGGGTAACAACAACGTCATGATTACCGAGCGGGGAACGACGTTCGGCTACACGGATTTGGTTGTGGACTATCGCGGAATTCCCCAGATGCAGACTTTCGGCTATCCCGTCATCATGGACGTTACCCATTCCCTGCAACAGCCCAACCAGGCGTCGGGCGTCACGGGCGGACTGCCGGCTCTGATCGAGACCGTTGCCAAGGCTGCCGTCGCCGTGGGTGTGGACGGTATCTTCATCGAGACACATCCCGAGCCGGCACAGGCAAAGAGCGACGGTGCGAATATGTTACGGTTGGATTTGTTGGAAGGTCTGCTCACACGCTTGGTGCGCATCCGGAAAGCCATAAAAGAGTGAAACAGCTCTATCCCTGCTGGCTTATCTTTCGCAGGCTCTCTTCGTCTATGAGTTTGATTTTTCTGCCATCGGTGGCAACGATGCGCTCGTTTTCGAATATGGACAGCGTGCGGATTGCATTCGAGGTGGTCATGTTCGACAGGTTCGCCAGGTCTTCGCGCGAAAGATATATGCTGAGCGTTGCCCCGTCTTCTTCCAATCCGTAGCTCTCTTTCAAGACCAACAGAGCTTCCGCAAGGCGAGCGCGGATATGCTTCTGCGTCAGGTTGACTGTACGCTCGTCGGCGAGGCCCAAATCGACAGACAACTGGCGGATAAAAAACATTGCCAACTTCATATTGTCCATCACCAATTCGTTGACCACAATCATCGGTATCATGCAGACTGTCGAATCTTCGAACGCGGAGGCACCCGTCAGATAGTATTCCTGCGCAAACGACGCACGATAGCCAAAATACTGAATAGGCTTTATCACACGCATGATCTGACTGCGGCCGCCGACACCGTCCTTGAAGATTTTCACCTTACCCGTCAAAAGACACATCAGATCTCTCGGCTCGTCGCCCTCACTGTAAATCACCGTGCCACGCTTGAAATGCTGGAGCACCGCATTATCCCGAAGCACGCCACGCTCCTTTTCGGTCAAAAGCCTCCAAACATCCGACAGACTTGTCGGCAAATCGATTTTCTCTTTCTGTTGTCTTGCCATTTTATGTTACACAGCACTTTTTTCTCGCCCGCAAATGTACGACATTTCCCGCAAACGCTGCACAACACACAACTATCAAGCCCGCCAAGATAACGGCACCCTATTCACAGCCTCTGCCGCACCCCGACGGCGGAATCTCATACTCCGAAGGCAATGAGTGACGGTGAAACAAAGGGAGTTTGTGCACGGGACATGCCTCAAAACTTTTTCGAACCCCATTCCCGAACGGTTTCTTACCGACGAGGGTGACAGCAACGTGAAGTATGAGATTCCGCCATCGAGTGCAGTAGTGACTGTTAGTATTGGGTGTGTATATGTATAGTAAGGTATACATAGTCTGTCATGACAACGGCGACGGCTTCCGCGCGTCCTCAACGGAGCTCGCTATGACAACTTTAAAAGGCAGCGCGTGTGGCGAGGGCGTTGCGCGAACGGGAATTATACGTAGCTTTGCCCGCGTTTCTAACATATAAATACAATGAACACAATGAGAATTGCAGCAAATAAATTCGTGGCAGTCACATACGACTTGAACGTGGGAGAAGGCGAAGAGCGCGAGTTGATGGAACGGGCAACGGCAGAGAAGCCCCTGAAGTTTATTTTCGGGACCGGCACCATGCTTCCGGCTTTCGAGAAGGGATTGAAAGGACTGGAGACGGGCGATAAGTTCGAGTTTACCATCGCTCCGGCGGATGCCTACGGAGAATATGTGGAGGAGCATGTGTTGGATCTTCCGAAGAACATCTTCGAGGTGGACGGCAAGTTTGATGCCGAGATGATAAAGGAGGGCAACACTGTTCCGATGATGGACTCGAACGGCAATCACGTGAACGGCTCTGTGCTGGAGGTGAAAGAGGATGTCGTGGTGATGGACTTCAACCATCCGTTGGCAGGCGAGACACTTCATTTCAAAGGCGAAGTGATCGACGTGCATGAGCCGACAGCGGAAGAAATAGCAGCCCTTACGGCTCCTGCCGGCGGTTGCGGATGCGGATGCGACAGCTGTGGAAGCGGATGCGGATGCGGCGACCATGCTCACGGAGACGGCTGCGGGTGCGACAGCTGCCACTAACCAGAGGGGAGCGGATGAACACATTCGGAAACATATACAGGCTCACGTCTTTCGGAGAGTCGCACGGCGCGGGCATAGGCGGCATCATCGACGGATGCCCTGCCGGCATAACGTTGGATATGGACTTCATCCAACGGGAGCTGAACCGCCGCAAGCCTGGGCAGTCGGCAATCACCACTGCGCGCAAGGAAGACGACGAGGTGCAGTTTCTCTCCGGCATATACGAGGGCATGACGACAGGGACGCCGATAGGCTTCATCGTGTGGAACAAAAACCAGCACTCTTCGGACTACGACGAGATGAAGGATGTCTACCGCCCTTCGCATGCAGACTATACCTATCAGATGAAATACGGCATACGCGACCCTCGTGGCGGGGGGCGCGCCTCTGCCCGCGAGACAATCGCGCGGTGCGTTGCCGGAGCCATTGCCAAGACGGTACTCCGAAGGGAAGGCATCAGCATCGCAGCCTACACCTCGCAGGTGGGCAGCATCAAGCTGGAAGGCACATATAAGGACTACGACCTCGGCATGGCGGAGGAAAACGCCGTGAGATGCCCCGACGCAGAGAAGGCTGCGGAGATGCAGCGGCTCATAGAGAAGGTCAAGGCAGAGGGCGACACCATCGGGGGCGTCGTCACCTGCGTGATAAAAGGCACTCCCGCAGGGCTTGGCGAGCCGGCGTTCGGCAAGCTGCACGCTGCGCTGGGTCATGCCATGCTCACAATCAATGCAGCCAAAGGCTTCGAGTATGGCGACGGCTTCGACGCTGCCCTCTATCGCGGCTCGGAGCACAACGACATATTCTTCAACGATGGTGGACGCATAAGCACCCGCACCAATCATTCGGGAGGCATACAGGGAGGCATCTCCAACGGGCAGGACATCTATTTCCGCGTTGCCTTCAAGTCCGTAGCCACGATATTGAGAGAACAGGAGACTGTCGACCGCAGTGGCAACGACACCACACTCAAAGCTCGTGGGCGGCACGACCCCTGCGTCCTTCCGCGCGCCGTGCCCATCGTCGAGGCAATGGCAGCCGTGACAATGCTCGACTATCTCCTGCTTCAGAAGACACGCAAATAAGCCCCTCCCCTCACGGCGGGGCTTATTTATTCATGATGGTAAGGCTCGTGATTGAGGATGGTCATTGCGCGGTATATCTGCTCGATGAAGATGAGGCGTATCATCTGGTGCGAAAAGGTCATCTTGCTAAGAGATATTTTCTCCGGCGCAGCCCCGTAGACTGCCTCACTGAAACCGTAGGGACCTCCCACCACGAACACCAGCCGCTTCGGCACGGTTTGCATCTTCTTCTCCATATAGGCGGCGAACTGCATGGAGGTGTATTCCTTCCCCTTGTCGTCGAGCAAGACGAGATAGTCGCCCGCCTGAACGGACTTCAATATCAGCTCTCCTTCCTTTTCCTTCTGCTGCGCTTCGGAGAGGTTCTTCACGTTCTTGACATCGGGGATAACCTCCATCTCGAAAGGGAGGTAGTGCGCAAGGCGGCTTTTATATTCGTCGATTGCCTCCGCAAGATAGCCTGCGTCGGTCTTTCCTATTACAATCAGGGTTGTCTTCATTCGTCCGCGATTTGACTTTTGAGACCGCTAAATTACGCAAAAAGCATACCTTTGCGGGGCAATAATCACGAAAAGAGGATATAACACATGAAAGAGAACGAAACAGAAGTGAAGGACCGACTGACCCGCGAGCTTATCAGACTATCGTTTGCCGAAGACATCGGCGACGGCGACCATACAACACTATGCTGCATCCCCGAGGCTGCCACAGGAAAGAGCCGGCTTATCATCAAGGAAGACGGCGTGCTGGCAGGCGTGGAGATGGCAGAGCGCATCTTCCACTACTTCGATCCGGAGCTTAGGATGGAAGTCTTCATCCGTGACGGAGCGGAGGTGAAGAAAGGCGACATAGCCTTTACGGTGGAAGGAAAGACACGCTCCCTGCTGCAGACCGAACGCCTCGTGCTTAACGTCATGCAGCGCATGAGCGGCATTGCCACGACAACGCGCAAGTATGTGAAAGCCCTCGAGGGCACGAAGACACGCGTATTGGACACCCGCAAGACGACACCCGGAATGCGTATCATGGAGAAAGAGGCTGTCCGGATTGGCGGCGGCGTGAACCACCGCATCGGACTGTTCGACATGATACTCCTCAAGGACAACCACGTGGACTTTGCCGGCGGCATCCGTCAGGCAATCACCCGTGCGCACGACTATCTGAAGGAGAAAGGCAAGAAGCTGAAGATAGAAATAGAGGTGCGCAACTTCGACGAGCTTCGCGAGGCACTGGAGGTCGGGGGCATCGACCGCATCATGCTCGACAACTTCTCCACCGAAGACACGCGGAAAGCCGTTGAGATAATCGGCGGACGCTACGAGACGGAGTCGTCGGGAGGCATCACCTTCGATACGCTGCGCGACTACGCAGAGTGCGGCGTGGACTTTATCTCCGTCGGCGCGCTGACCCACTCGGTAAAAAGCCTCGACATGAGCCTCAAGGCTTGCTGAGGCAGCAGCAGTCCAATTAAAAACATATTTATCATGAATACATTGACGATACAAGTTGAAGACAAGAATGTTCTTTCCAGCCTCAGACGTGTTTTGAAGTCGATGAACGGCGTTGTCATTGTGCCTACTACCCGCAAGAAAAGAAAGACGGGCATAGAGCAGGCGATGGACGATGTCCGCCAAGGACGAGTGACGGAATACGAGAGTGCCGACGACATGTTCGCAAAGCTGGGAATATGAAAAAATACAGAATCATTGCCACCAAACGCTTTGAGAAGGATGTTAAACGGTGTGCAAAGCGTGGTCTTCCCATGGAAAAATTCAAGAAGGTAATCCACCTGCTCGAAGAAACGGGTAAACTACCTTCGGAATACAAACCACACAAGTTGTCCGGGAAATATGCCGGAAGTTGGGAGTGCCACATAATACCGGATTGGTTGCTTGTGTGGGAGCAGCATGACGAGGCTCTTGTGTTGGTAATGATAAATACCGGTACGCATAGCGACCTCTTCTAGAGCTTAGAAACACTGTACAAAGCCTTGCCGTTACTATCATCGTGGAGTAAGAGATTCCGCGTCGGGGCGCGGAATGAATGGCAGGGGCGGGGGATACAAGGTGGAGCGTTTTTGTGTAGATTTGCGCGCTCATTTGAAATTTATAGCTATACAAGAAGAATATGATTACAGTAAACAATCTGGACGTGCAGTTCGGAAAGCGTATCCTCTTTCAAGACGTAAACATGAAGTTTGTGCCGGGTAACTGCTACGGCATCATCGGAGCCAACGGCGCAGGGAAATCGACGTTCCTGCGCGTTATCAGCAAGCAACTTGAGCCGACGCGCGGGACAGTGACGCTGGGACCGGGCGAGCGTCTCTCGGTGTTGAGCCAGGACCACTTCGCGTTCGACGAGTATACGGTGATGGACACGGTGCTGATGGGTCACAGCACACTGTGGGAGGTGATGAGCGAGAAGAATGCCCTCTACGAGAAGCCGGACTTCAGCGACGAGGACGGCATACGCGTGTCGGAGCTGGAGGAGAAATTTGCCGAGATGGAAGGCTGGAACGCGGAGAGCGACGCAGCCAGTCTGCTGAGCGGCCTTGGCATAAGCGAGGAATATCACTACAGCCGCATGAAGGACTTGAGCGGAAAGCAGAAGGTGCGTATCCTGCTGGCAAGGGCACTGTTCGGCAAGCCGGACAACCTGCTGCTCGACGAGCCGACGAACGACCTCGACCTCGAAACGGTGGGTTGGCTCGAGAACTATCTCTCGAACGCAGAGCACACCATCCTCGTCGTGAGCCACGACCGTCACTTCCTCGACTCCGTCTGCACACATACGGTGGACATAGACTTCGGCAAGCTGCAGATGTTTGCCGGCAACTACAGCTTCTGGTACGAGTCGAGCCAGCTCGCGCTCCGTCAGCTGCAAAACCAGAACAAGAAGGCGGAAGAGAAGAAGAAAGAGCTGGAGGAGTTTATCCGCCGCTTCAGTGCCAACGTGGCTAAGTCGAAGCAGACAACCAGCCGCAAGAAGATGCTCGAGAAGCTGAACATCGAAGAGATCAAACCGTCGTCGCGCCGCTATCCGGGTATCATCTTCACGCCGGGCCGCGAGCCGGGCAACCAGATACTGGAGGTCAAGGGGCTGACGAAAAGCATCGAGGGGAAGACGTTGTTCAAGGACTTGAACTTTAACGTGGAGAAAGACGACAAGATTGTGTTCATCAGTCACGACCCGCGCGCCATGACTGCCCTGTTCCAAATAATAAACGGCGAGGAGAAAGCCGACGAGGGCACATTCAAATGGGGGCAGACCATCACCACAAGCTACCTGCCGCTCGACAATGCGCGGTATTTCGCCTCGGACTACAACCTGATTGAGTGGCTGACACAGTTCTCGCCCGACACGAACGAGGTCTTCCTGAAAGGCTTCCTCGGGCGTATGCTGTTCTCGGGCGAGGAGCTGCTGAAGAAAGTTAGCGTGCTCTCGGGTGGCGAGAAGATGCGCTGCATGATTTCGCGCATGATGCTGACGGATGCCAACTGCCTTATCCTCGACACGCCGACCAACCATCTCGACTTGGAGTCTATCCAGGCATTCAACAATACGCTCCGTCAGTTCAAGGGGAATATCCTCTTCTCGAGCCACGACCATGAGTTCATCCAGACTGTGGCAAACCGTATCATCGAGCTGACACCAAACGGCACCATCGACAAGATGATGGAGTACGACGACTATATCACCGACCCGACGGTTGCCGAGATGCGCGAACGGCTGTATAGATAAGGTATGAAACGACGGGTAGCCTTTCTCCTCGCGGCGTTCCTTGCATGGCTGCCGCTGCTTGCCATTCAGAAGCCGGTGTTCCTTGCTTATCACCATGCGCTGGCAGAGGGATGCACTGTGGCAGACTTCGCAAAGGTGGTGGCGCACGGGCTGAAGCTCGACTGCACCGTCGCTGGGTATCTGACCGTCGTCCCGCTGCTTTGCGTGCTCGTCTCCGTTTGGTTGCCTGGGAAGTTCTACCGTAAGTTTCTGCGCTGGTATTTCGCCGTGGCAGCCATCCTCATCGCGGCAATCTTTGCCGTCGACGTTGCCCTCTACGGGTATTGGGGCTTCAGGCTGGATGCTACGGTGCTGTTCTATCTCCGCTCGCCGGCAGATGCCATGGCGAGCGTGCCGGTGGGGAGCTTCTTCGTGCAGCTGCTGATGTTCGCCGTGTATGCCTACGGGATGTACAGAGTGTTCCGCGGGATCGTCGTCCCGCTCTTTCCCGAAGCGGCTGTCAGTAACAGAGCCGTGGCAACATTGCTTGTCATACTCCTGGGCGGCGTACTGTTCGTTCCCATCCGTGGAGGCGTGACAACATCCACTGCCAACGTCGGTATGGTTTATTTCAGCCGTAACCAGTTCTTGAACCATTCGGCAATAAACCCTGCGTTCAGTCTCCTTGCCTCGCTGAGCAAGCAGCAGGACTTTGCAGCACAGTTCAACTTCTTCCCCGAAGAAGAGAGAGCGAGACGCTATGCAGCCCTGACAGAGACCGTCGGCACAGGGCGCGAGAAGCGGAGGTTGCTGAAGACAGAGCGTCCGAACATCCTCATCATCCTTATGGAGAGTTTCTCGGCAAACGTGATTAAAGCCGTGGGCGGCGAACAGGACGTCACGCCCAACATAGACAGGCTGAGCCGCGAGGGCATCACCTTCACGAATATGTACGCCAACTCTTTCCGCACCGACCGAGGGATTGTTTCTGTGCTCAACGGTTACCCCGCGCAGCCGACAACCTCCATCATGAAGTATCCCGCCAAGAGCCAGACGCTCCCCTCCATTGCCCGAAGCCTCGGCGAAGAGGGCTACACCGCCGACATGCTATATGGCGGGGACATCAACTTCACCAATATGCAGAGCTATTTCTTCAGCTCGGGATATAGCCGGATAACTGCCGACCGCGATTTTCCGCTTTCCGACAGGATGAGCAAATGGGGCGTGGCTGACGACGTAACGTTCAGCCACCTATACGAGACAATCCGTAAAAGAGACAACGACGGTCCGTGGCTCAGCACCTTCCTTACGCTAAGCAGCCACGAGCCATTCGAAGTACCCTATCATCATTTGGAAGACCCGTACCTCAACTCCGTAGCCTTCACCGACAGCTGCCTCGGCAGCTTCGTCGACAAGATGAAGGCTCTGCCCGTGTGGGAGAATATGCTGGTTGTGTTGGTCAGCGACCATGGCTTCCGTTATCCTCAGTCGCTCACAGACTACGAGCCTCGGCGTTTTCATATCCCGATGATATGGACGGGCGGAGCCGTTGAAGCCCCTGCCGTCGTCGACACGTATGCCAACCAGACAGACCTCGCGGCAACACTGCTCAGCCAGCTCAACATTCCTCACGAGGACTTCACGTTCAGCCGCGACATTCTCACTTCGGGATATCCCGAGTATGCGTTTTATACCTTCCCCAACGGATTCGGATTTATCGACAGCACAGGTGTTTCGGTCTACGACAATGAAAGCGACAAGCCGCTGACCGAACGCCCATCAGAGGGCAGCGACCAGCGGCTCGACAAAGGGAAGGTTCTTCTTCAGACGCTCTACGACGACTTGGGCAGAAGATAAAGTTTGCCCGTCGTTTTAATGACGTTTGAACGGCATTTAAATGCTGATGAAATGAGGGGTGAGAAATGGGACATATATATGTTTTCGTCAAAAGATATATATGTTTCGGGCAAAAGATATATATGTCCCAAAAATGAGGGAAACGAAAATGGGAGAGAAACTGCTTTGTTCCCCTCCCACTCGATTCGCAGAATATTTCTCTGCGCTTATTTCGCATAACTCACGGCACGCGTCTCACGGATAACCGTAATCTTCACCTGACCCGGGTAAGTCATCTCGTCTTGAATCTTCTTTGCTATTTCGTTCGAGAGGTTTTCCGTCTCCTTGTCGTCAATCTTGTCTGCCCCGACAATCACACGAAGCTCGCGTCCCGCCTGAATGGCATAGGTCTTCACAACGCCCGGATAAGAGAGAGCCAACTGCTCCAGGTCGTTCAAACGCTTGATATATGCCTCCACAATCTCACGACGGGCACCGGGACGGGCACCGGAGATGGCATCGCACACCTGCACGATCGGAGCCAACAGCGTCTGCATCTCCACCTCGTCGTGGTGCGCACCGACAGCATTACAGATATCCGGTTTCTCCTTGTACTTCTCGCAAAGCTTCATACCAAGGATAGCGTGCGGCAATTCGGGCTCGTCGTCGGGCACTTTACCAATATCGTGCAACAAGCCTGCTCGTTTGGCTTTCTTCGGGTTCAGCCCAAGCTCCGAAGCCATCACGGCACAAAGGTTCGCCGTCTCGCGTGCATGCTGCAACAGGTTCTGACCGTAAGAAGAACGATATTTCATTTTACCGATCAAACGTATCAGCTCGGGATGCAAGCCATGGACACCAAGGTCGATTGCCGTACGTTTACCGGTCTCGACAACTTCTTCTTCCACCTGCTTACGCACCTTTGCCACCACATCTTCGACACGTGCCGGATGAATACGTCCGTCCTGCACCAACTGATGCAATGCCAGGCGGGCTATCTCACGGCGGACAGGGTCGAAGCCGGAAAGCACGATTGCCTCGGGCGTATCGTCCACCACAATCTCGATTCCGGTAGCAGCCTCCAAGGCACGGATGTTACGTCCTTCACGCCCGATGATACGGCCCTTTATCTCGTCAGACTCGATATGGAACACAGTGATCGAGTTCTCTATCGCCGTCTCCGTAGCCACACGCTGAATCGACTGGATAACGATCTTCTTCGCCTCCTTGTTTGCCGTCATCTTTGCCTCATCCATAATCTCGTTGATGTATGACGCGGCTTCCGATTTGGCTTCGCCTTTCAACGATTCGATGAGGCGTTCCTTAGCCTCGTTTGCAGAAAGTCCGGAAAGGATTTCCAGCTGCTCAATCTCTCTCTGATGCAGCTTATCAAGATCCTGCTTTCTTTTTTCCACCATCTCAATTTGGTTTGCCAGGTTCTCCTTCACAGCTTCCACCTCGCTGTTCTTGCGCTGCAAATCTTCCTGCCGTTGGTTCAGCGTCAGCTCGCGTTGTTTTAGCCTGCCTTCCGCAGACTGTATCTTGGCATTTCTTGCCGACACCTGCTTTTCCAAATCAGCTTTCAAGTGAATGAACTTCTCCTTCACTTCCAGCAACTTATTCTTTTTGATTACTTCCGCTTCCTTCTCTGCGTCTCTCAGCACAGAATCGTACTTCGACTTTAGAATGAAGCGCATGCCCAACCATGTCAACGCCCCTCCTATCAGAAGAGCTACAACCGATGATATGATTATATACACTGCCATTTTACTTGTAGTTTAAACCATTTATATATAAAACAAAAAAGCACCACAACGCACGGAGAGCCGTGCCAAGCAGTGCGGAAATCCTTTCTTGCAATTTTCCCGTCTGGGGAGAACAATCACTTATCATTCAGATACTGCTCGATCTCACACGTGAGCTCTTGTATCTTGTCCGTAACAGGACCGGCATCGTTCTTGTCTTTCAATTGCAGATTGTTCATAGACAACTGTAGAGCGACCATCGCCAACAAATCTTTCACATCCAAATCAGACTTAGCGAAATGCTGACGATACTGGTTAATCTTAAACCGGATATGCTTGGCGGCATCTCTCGCCAGCTGCTCCTCTTCCCGATTAATCCAAAGACCGTAGCTCTTATCAGCTATTTCCAAATGTATAAGAAACCTATCGTCCATCGCGTCTATCCGTTTAATAGTGCAATGCACTTGTCTACTTCCCGCACTAATTTCGATAAGCGCACCCTGGCGTTCTTCATTTCCCCTTCACCGGCAGAAACAACTCTCGCCGCAAGCAACCTATCGTATTTGGTATTCAACCCTTCGATCGTTTCCATTGCCTGCCTCAATGTGTCCTCCTTTTGACTCAAAGCCTCCGTGAGCTCATCAATCTTCTGGTTTTGCTCACTACATAACGCCATCAAATCACGAACTCTAACTTCAAACACAGCCAGCAATTTCTTTTGATCTTCGGTCATTTTCCTTACCAAATTGTACACAAAAGTAGAGTTTTGTCATGAATTGGACAAAACTCCCTCCCGTTTTTTAACCCAAAACGTACAGATAAACAAAAGGCCGTTCGAACAACATCCGAACAGCCACTTCCAAATCAAACTATGATACGCCGTTAAACCAGCGCAACAAGCAAGTCTCCTTCAGTCTCTTCAAAAGACAGCTTTCCTTCTTTTGCCAACCAACCCAAAGCAGCATAAACATCTTTTTCCGCTTTGATCTTCGTTGCTTTTTTCAGTGCCTTAACGCTCATTTTTCCGCCTTCATTCAAAGCTCTCCAAACAAGACCGGCATTTGTTCCAATCAATTCAATCATCTTCTTTTTCTGTTTTGTTAAACTGATAACGGGGGCAAAAGTATGGATTAATCGACTAACCAAAAAAGTTTCGTATGTTTTTTAGCATAAAACGCCATGCTTTCGGCGTTTTTATCAATTCTGTTCGTCTTCGAGCTTATCGCTCTTGGTATATGCTTATATCTGTAGGCAAACAGCTTACAAGTCCACACTCCATTTGGCAACAAACTCTCTTGGACGCAGACGAGTGATGCTATACGACTCGATAGTATTGCCGAGCGTGCGGCGTTCGAACACAGATGTGCCGATGAGATTGTTGGCAGTAAGTGACAGCTCCCATCGTTTTGCCTTGTAACTTATGGCGAAGTCGAGGAAATAGTTTGTACCTACACTTTTGTCGCTGGTATGGAAGAGCTCGTTCTTTATGCTCATCATCCATCCGTTGGCAGGGAAGATATGCAGTTTTAGAAAGTGTTCCCAGTCTGTCGTGCTTCCTGACAAGAGGTTCGGAGTGGTTCGGTTCTTTTGTTTGTAGAAATATACATTCGACTTGCCCTCAACGGAAAGAATTCTCACGGGACGTAGAGAGTAGTCAAGTGCGGCTGTGGTAGTGGTCATCCTCGCGTCGTTCACTAAGCCCGACACGAGCAGACAGTAATCCGTCGTGTTGTGTGAGGCACCTAAGCCGATGAGCGTCTTTGCCCATCCGAACGTCTTGCTTATGCGCCCCGCTATGCCGACTGTCTGCATGGCATATTCCTTTTCGGTGGCGGTCATTGTGTATACGTTGCCGTTGATTGCACTCTCGTAGAGAATGTTTCCCGATGTGCGGTTGTACGTTGGGCGAATATTGAAGAACAACCCAAGTACGGGATTGGAATACTTATATGCGGCGTTTGCGTAAAACGAGCGAACCACGTCCGTCTCGCCACGGTTTGTTCTCTGTGTTCGATAGCCGGTGAATATGGGAGTGTCGTAGATGGCTTTACCCATGAGTGGAGTGTTTCTATAGCCCATGTTCGCAGAGAACTCGGAGACGACTGTCGCTTTCCAGTTCCAGTTGAGCGAAGGATCTACCCACAGATGATTGCTTTTCGACTCGCGATAAGACTGACGGGCATAGCTTATCATAGACTTTACGCCCACTCTGTGTTTCCCGAAGAGAAACGACACGGAAGGAGTCCAGTACGTGCGAAACAACTGATACACGTTTGCCTGCTCCGCCGCCTCTCCCATCGCCACGCCAATGCTCTGTCGGTCGTAGTTGATTCCTATCTCATTGTTTAGATATTGACGGCCGATTTTGAGATTGTATCGGAAGTCGTTTTGTGTGGAGAAGAAACCAAGGTTCAGCCGCTCTGTCATTCCGTCGATGGTGAGCAACTGCCCCGGCAGATAGTTGTAGGTCCAATAACTGTCAATGTTGGAGATGTTGCCACTTGCTGTGGTGTGCGACATTTGGAAATCCTCAGTAAGGCTACGCTTGTGCGGCTTTATCATCATGTCGGTGCGCTGACCGTTATACAGCATTGTGCCGACACTCTTGTTGAAGTCAACGTATCCCTTCAGATTGTTTTTTATAAAACTCTTGTTGCCGTTATACTGATAGTTCGCCTCGCCCTTCCATTCGCTTCGGGTATTGCTGACATTCTGTTCCTCAACAATGACAGGCATATCGGCAAGAGTGAGATAGGTGGATGAATTGTTGCTCTGCATATCTGTCTTGTCGATGAATCCGTTGCCTTGCACACGCAGCTCCGAATCCTCGCCGGTTTTCCACAGCCAGTTGCCGGCAACAAGATGACTATCATTAAAGGTATAGCGGTTGTCTGCAAGGTCGGGAGCTTCGACGGACATCATTGAGAGAATGCCAGATTCTGAACCGGTTCTTCCTTTCAACAATGTGGCAAGGTCGAGCACCTCGTTGCCCAGTTGCTTACCGATGTTGTTGTTCTTGTACATCATCAGCGTCTGATATTTCTTGTTGAAACGCATACCCATCAGTCGGCAGTCGTAAAGAAAATCGTCACCATAACCAAGACCTATATCTGCCGCACCAGTCCAAACAGCTTTGGCATCATCCTTCAGCACAAGGTTGAGGGCGGCTTGCTCGCTGAACGAGACACCACGCAGCGACTTCACCGGCTGATGATTCTCCAACACCTGCACGCTCTTTATCTTGTCGGCAGAGATATTCCGGTTGGCAACACCATATTGCGAGCCCATCAAGTCGAGCCCCTCGATGTAGAACTTGCTGATGGGCTTTCCTTGGTATTCCACCTTACCGTCTGCCTTCACCTCGAGCCCCGGCATCTTGGCAATGACATCGGCAATGCTTCGGTCTTGCCCCTGACGGAAGCCTGCCACCGAGTAAGTGAGGGTATCGCCGGTGCTCTGAATACGCTCTGCCTTGATTTTTACCTCCTTCAAATTAAACTCACCCTCCATAAGAGTGATGGTCATGCCGTCCTTTAAGTCGGAAAAGGATATTTCCTTCTTCTGAAACCCCATATAGCTCACCACAATGTTTGCAGGAGTTTTTCCTTCGGGTACGACGAGCCTGTAAATGCCACTGTCGTTTGTCAGGCAATAGGCAACAATACTATTGCCATTTGTCATTGCCACAACGGATGCACCGACCAGAGGCTCGCCTTTTTTGTCCTTTACCTTGCCCGTGAAGGTTTGGGCGAAGAGAGAAATGCTTGCTGTCAGAAATATGAAAAGTACGACGGCTTGTCTCATCTGTAAGCTAAGCCTTATTCTTTGTCCAGATGGTTATATATCGGCACTTTTATCTCGGCATTGTCTTTAGTGTCTGTACCAGATAACGTATAGACTATTACTTTTTCACCCGATGTTCTTTGGTTCAGAATTCTGTCAACGAGTTGGTCTTTATCGATGCCTTCAGATTCCGAACGCATTTCCAAAAAACGTTTCCGAGTACATTTTTGATGCTTGTCTTCTTCGTAAGCCGAAACAAAGACATCATCCGGTGCGTTTTCTATTCCAACGACACAGAAATCAAACAACCCATCGGCATCCTTTGCTGCCATAATAAGCCCCGGTAAACCGCAGAGGATATAAGGTCCATAATTGAGAGGCAACTCTGTGGAATACCAAACTGTCCACGTTCGCCCATATACAGAGCCAATCGCTTTTCTGCACTCGTATTCGCAGATGGTCTCGGTGCTGTCCATCAACTGCCATTCTATGGAAGGCATTTGGTCTTCGTATTTCAAACCGGATGAGAGCACCTGCTTGTAATAAGTGTATCTTCCTTTTTCAGGATTGCCGACAATTATCTGAAGGTCATTTTTGGGGAAATATTTCTTCCCGATTACCGGCAGTTGGTCAAGCAGCGCGCTGCCTCCTTGTGCTTTTGCTTTTGTCAACTCATCGTTGTACGATCTGTAGTTCTCATTATAGAATATCGCTGTCGTTGCTCCAATATCGAGCGTCCATCTGTAAGTACCCGTTTTGCCTGTGACAATTTGTGCGTCACAATCGTAAATGATGCGATACTTAGCCTGTTCTTGGGCATTGGCAGCAAAGCAGGACAGCAGGGCAAGAACAGTTGCGTATATGTTTTTATATTCCACGTTCTCTTTACCGATCCTGTTCGTCTTCGTCGTCCCATTCGTATTCCTCGTAGTCTTCTTCCGCGTCATCGTCGTCAACGGGAAAGACAAAATCGTCGTCATCGTCGTCGAGCGGAATGGCGTTCACGTCGATGTTCCGGTGGACGATGTTTTCCGCCTGGTGGAACGTCTCCTTGTTCAGCTCCCGCCACAGAAGGTCTTTCAGCTCCATGATGCCCTGCCCTGTAATGGACGAGATGAACACGTGCGGCACGCCTTCGGGGAGGTCTTCGGAGAGAGCCTCCGTCAGCTCGTCGTCGAGCATATCGCTCTTGGTGATTGCCAGCACGCGGCTCTTGCCGAGAAGCTCGGGGTTATACTTGACAAGCTCGTTATGGAGTATGTCGTATTCTTTCCTTATATCGTCGGTGTCTGCCGGAATCATAAACAGAAGAAGGGAGTTCCGTTCGATATGACGGAGGAAACGCAGCCCGAGACCTTTCCCTTCGCTGGCACCCTCGATGATACCCGGGATATCTGCCATCACAAACGAGCGGTGGTCGCGATAGTCGACGATGCCGAGGTTCGGCTCCAGCGTCGTAAACGGATAGTTGGCAATCTTGGGTTTGGCAGCAGAGACAACGGAAAGGAGCGTGGACTTCCCTGCATTGGGGAAGCCTACCAGCCCGACATCGGCAAGGAGCTTGAGCTGAAGGATCACCTTGCGCTCCTGTGCCGGCTCGCCCGGCTGCGAATAGCGCGGAGCCTGATTTGTTGCCGTCTTGAAATGCCAGTTGCCCAGTCCGCCGCGTCCGCCTTTGAGCAGCATCACCTCCTGAGCGTCTTCGGTGACGTCGCAGATATACTCGCCTGTCTCGGCGTCATACACCACGGTGCCGCAGGGCACTTCAATCACACGGTCTTCGCCGTCTTTACCGAAGCAACGCTTGGCACCTCCGCCCTCTCCGTTCGTCGCCATGATGTGGCGTTCGAACTTCAGGTGCAGAAGTGTCCAGTAGTTGCGGTTGCCACGGAGATACACATGACCGCCTCGCCCTCCGTCGCCTCCGTCGGGGCCGCCTTTGGGGATGTATTTCTCGCGACGGAAGTGAGACGACCCTCTCCCGCCTTTCCCCGAGCGGCAATAGATTTTCACGTAGTCTACAAAGTTCGATTCAGCCATTTCTTCGTTCTCCCTCTTTCTTATTTCACCTTGTTTATAGCCTCTTTGATGCGGCTGAAGATTTCCTCGATGGTTCCCATGCCGTGGATGGCAACGTGCTTGCCTTCGCCGATGTAGTAGTCTGCCAGGGGAGCCGTCTGCTTGTGATACACCTCAAGGCGCGACTTTATTGTCTCCAGATTGTCGTCCGAGCGGCCCGACACCTTGCCGCGCTCCAAAAGACGCTTCACAAGTTCGTCTTCGTCCACCTGGAGGTCGAGCATGACGGATACATCCGTGCCGCGCTTGTTGAGCATCTCCTTCAGAGCCTTTGCCTGCGGGATAGTGCGCGGGAAGCCGTCGAAGACAACGCCCTTCGAGCCTGCCTTGCCGTCGAGCACCTTTGCCAGCATGTCCACAATCAGTTCGTCGGGCACAAGCTGCCCCTTCTCGATATAACCCTTGGCAACCTTGCCCAGCGCAGTCTCGCCTTTCATCTCGGAGCGCAGCACGTCGCCCGTCGAAATGTGGTCCAAGCCATACTCTTTGATGATCAACTCGCTCTGTGTCCCCTTTCCTGATCCGGGAGCACCAAAAATCACAATGTTCAGCATATTGTCTTTCCTTTATGTATATATGTAAGTTATCCTTCGTCATTCGGCTGCCACGCGGTAAATATCCCTCAAGGTCCGCCCCTGCTCATCGTAGTCCAGCCCGTAGCCCACAATGAAATCGTTCGGGATTTGCAGACCCACGTAGTCGGGCATGAGGTCGCACAGTAGCGAATCGGGCTTGAACAGCATCGTGGCAAGGCGAACCTCCGCTGCCCCGTCTGCGCGCAACTTCCCCATCACATACTGCATCGTGCAGCCCGTATCGACAACATCCTCGAGCAACACGACCGTCCGCCCCCTCACATCCGCCTGCACCGGCATAACCTCGCGGACAACACCCGTGGTGCTCGTCCCCGCGTAGGAGGAATATCTTGCAAACGTGATTTCGTAGGACGTATCCAGCTGCTTCATCAGCTCGGCGGCAAACATAAACGCCCCGTTAAGCACACCGACAAAAAGCGGATTGCGATTGCCCACATCCGCCTTTATCCTGCGCGCCATCTCCGCGATAGCGTCCTCTATCTCTTTTTCCGAGATGAACAACTCGAAATTTTTGTCCTTTAACCGTATCCTTTCCATGTCAGCACCCTGTTTTCGCGCGCCAAAAGTACAATATTTAGGGGGAATAATCAGAAAGTGGACTTTCCGTGTCCCGCCGGACCTGCTGCGAAAGTAGAAAAGTGCTTTTCTTGTTCCGCCGGACCTGCGGCGAAGGTAGAAAAGTGCTTTTCTTGTCCCGCTGGACTTCAGCGAAGGAAAAAAAGTGCTTTTCTTGTCCCGCTGGACTTCAGCGAAGGAAAAAAAGTGCTTTTCCGGTTCCGCTGGACTTCAGCGAAGGAGGAAAAGTGCTTTTCTTGTTCCGCTGGACTTCAGCGAAGGAGGAAAAGCACTTTTCCGGTTCCATCGCGCCACGACGACAGAAAAAAAGAGCTTTTCTAATATTGCCGGCGGTAATCCCTATATGAAGTTTGTTATACTTTTGCGCGCGGAAAAACAGTAAGATACAGAAAGAGATGATAAAGATTTTCCCTACAGAGAGAGTAAAGGAGCTCGACAGGTATACCATCACGAACGAGCCGATCAGCTCCATAGACTTGGTGGAACGTGCCTCGGCGGCGTTCGTGCAGGAGTTTTGCCGCCACTGTTCGAAGCAGTCGCGCATCGTCGTCTTCGCCGGACAGGGCAACAACGGTGCCGACGCGCTTGCCGTTGCCCGACTGCTGAGAGACGAGAGCTACAGGGTGGAGACGTTCCTTTTCAACCCTACGGAGCATCTCTCGCCGGACTGCGAGACGAACAAACAGCGATTGCTTGCGACGGAGAACGTGGAGTTTACCGAGGTGACCCAAGATTTCGAGCCGCCCGTGCTGACGGAGCACGACGTGGTGGTCGACGGGCTTTTCGGCTCGGGGCTGAGCCGTCCGCTGACGGGAGGCTTCGCCGCTGTGGTGAAGTATATCAACCGGTCCGACGCGGAGGTTATATCCATCGACATCCCCTCGGGGCTGTTCGGCGAAGACAATCACGGCAACGACCCTGAGGCGATAGTACGGGCAGACAAGACGCTGACGTTCGGCTTCCCGAAGCTGGCGTTCTTTTTCCCCGAGAACGCAGGGTATGTGGGCGAGTGGAAAGTGCTCGACATAGGCATTCATCCCGATATTGTCCGCTCAACGCTCACGCAGTATATGATGGTGACGGAAGAAGACATCGCAGAGGTGTTCCAGCCTCGCGAGAGGTTTGCCCACAAGGGGACGTTCGGTCACGCCCTTCTCATTGCCGGCAGCAAGGGGAAGATGGGCGCGGCTCTGCTCGCGGCACGCTCGTGCCTTCGCAGCGGCTGCGGAATGCTTAC
Organism: Desulfovibrionaceae bacterium; assembly: GCA_963652435.1. Lineage (GTDB taxonomy): Bacteria > Bacteroidota > Bacteroidia > Bacteroidales > Tannerellaceae > Parabacteroides. The sequence continues at coordinate 28,708 of CAVJTV010000009.1, forward strand.
CGTGCACATCCCACAGCGCGGAGAGGCGATGATGCAGACAGCCTTTCCGGAGGCTATGGTCAGCTTCGACCAAAACGCAGACCACTTCACGTCCGTGCCCGAGACGGCAACCTATTCCGCCATCGGCGCAGGTCCGGGGCTTGGGCAACACCTTGAGTCTGCCACCGCCCTCGAGCGGCTGCTGAAAACCACCGACAAACCCCTTGTGCTCGATGCCGACGCACTCAATATCATCGCTTCCAACAACGACCTCATCAGCCACATCCCGTCGCACAGCATTCTCACGCCCCACCCCAAGGAGTTCGACCGCATCGCGGGAGAAAGCTCCTGCATGGAGGAACGCCTGCGGAAAGCCAGGAGCTTTGCCGTCAGCAACAAGCTATGCGTCGTCTTGAAAGGAGCATATACCGCCGTCTGCACCCCCGAAGGGAATGTTTATTTCAACAGCACGGGAAACCCGGGCATGGCTACGGCAGGCAGCGGCGACGTCCTGACAGGCATCATCCTCGGCTTGCTGGCTGAGGGGATAGAGCCGGAGACGGCAGCCGTCGCAGGAGTGTTCCTGCACGGCGCGGCAGGCGACCTTGCCGCCGCGTACCGCTCCGAGGAGAGCATGATTGCCGGCGACATCACCGACATGCTGGGAAAAGCATTCAAACAAATCAGATAATAACAACGATTATGAAACAATACAACTTCGACGAAATAATAGACCGCCACGACACAAACTCGGTCAAATACGACAACCTGAAAGAGCTGTGCGGCAGGGACGATGTCCTTCCCCTTTGGGTGGCAGACATGGACTTCCGCACGCCGGACTTTATCATCGCCGCCCTTCGCAGGCGACTGGAGCATGAGGTCCTCGGCTACACCTTCGGCTCGGATGCATATTACAACAGCATAATCGAGTGGGTGCGCTACAAGCACAACTGGGCAATCCGCCGCGAATGGCTCAGCTACATCCCCGGGATTGTGAAAGGCATCGGGTTCGTGCTTCAGTGCTTCACCCGCCCGGGCGACAAGGTCATCATCCAGCCGCCCGTGTATCATCCCTTCCGCATCGTGCCGGAAAGCATGGGGCGCGAGGTGGTGCATAACCCGCTGCGTATCGTGGACGGTGTCTACGAGATGGACTTCGAGCATTTGGAGTCTGTCATCGACAACCGGTGCAAGGTCCTTATCCTCTGCAACCCCCACAACCCTGGCGGCGTCGTATGGAAGAAAGAAACTCTCGTAAAGTTGGCAGAGATATGCTCGCGCCACAACCTGCTGGTCGTATCCGACGAGATACATTCGGAGATGGCTTACCCGCAGTTTACGCACCATCCCTTTGCCACCGTCTCTGGCGAAGCCGCCCGCTGCAGCATCACGTTCATGGCTCCCAGCAAAACGTTCAACATTGCCGGTATCGTCACCTCCTACTCCATCGTCCCCGACGAGGGGCTGCGCAAAACGTTCTACGACTTCCTCGCAGCCGGCGAGCTTGGCGACGGCACCATCTTTGCCTACACGGCAACCGAAGCGGCGTACACCTACGGAGCCGAGTGGCTGCAACAGATGCGTATGTACGTCATGGGGAATGTCCGCTTCGTGGACGACTTCTTGAAAAGGGAGCTGCCCGCGATAAAGGCGTATCTCCCGCAGGCGTCTTTCCTCGTCTGGCTCGACTGCCGCGGGCTGGGATTGAGCCAAGAGGAGCTTGTCGGTTTGTTTGTGGATAAGGCGGGACTGCTGCTCAACGACGGGAGCATGTTCGGCCCCGGCGGCGAAGGTCACATGCGCCTCAACGTCGGCTGCCCCCGCAGCGTCCTCGCCTCAGCCCTCGAGGCACTGAGGAAAGCCGTCAAGGGTTAATCATTCGTACACTGTTTATACCCTCATGCAGTTTGCATGGGCGCGGATTGCTGCAATCTTCCTTCTTGCAATTTGCAT
>CAVJTV010000010.1:0-30612 GCA_963652435.1 Desulfovibrionaceae bacterium
TATGCTGGATATACAGTCTATACGAAAGGATTTCCCGATACTGGGACACAAGATATACGGCGTGCCGCTTGTCTACCTCGACAATGCCGCGACGACGCAAAAGCCCCGCAGGGTGGTGGAGAAGATAGAGAGCGGCTACTACAACGTGAATGCGAACGTGCACCGAGGCGTGCACTTCCTCAGCCAGGCAGCCACCGAGGCACACGAGGAGGCGCGCGAGACGGTGCGCCGTTTCATCGGTGCCCGCTCGTCGTGCGAGATTGTCTTCACCCGAGGGACGACGGAAGCCATCAACCTTGTTGCCTCGAGCTTCGCCGACGCGTGTATGTCGGAGGGCGACGAGGTGATTGTCTCCGTCATGGAGCACCATTCCAACATCGTCCCCTGGCAGATACAGGCTGCCCGCCACGGCATTGCCCTAAAGGTTATCCCCATGAACGAAAGGGGCGAGCTCGACATGGAGGCGTTCCGCACACTGTTCTCCGAACGCACGCGATTAGTGTCCGTCGCTCATGTCTCGAACGTGCTTGGCACAGTCAATCCTGTGGAGGAGATCGTCGCGGAGGCTCACCGCCACGGCGTGCCCGTCCTGATCGACGGGGCGCAGGCAGTGCCGCACATGGAGGTGGACGTGCAGGCGTTGGACGCCGAGTTCTACGTGTTCTCCGGTCATAAGGTCTACGGCCCGACGGGCATAGGCGTGCTGTATGGAAAGGAAGAGTGGCTCGACCGCCTGCCGCCCTATCAGGGAGGCGGCGAGATGATTGCCACGGTCTCGTTCGAGAAGACTGCCTTCAACGAGCTGCCGTTCAAGTTCGAGGCAGGCACGCCCGACTACATCGGCAGCACGGCACTGGCGGAAGCCCTACGCTATGTCAGTGAGGTCGGTATGCAGCAGATAGCCGCCTACGAAGACGGGCTGCTGCGCTATGCGACAGCACGGCTGAGCGACATCGAGGGGATGCGTATCTTCGGACAGGCAGAGCATAAGGGCGCGGTGATTTCTTTCCTTGTTGGAAACATTCACCACTACGATATGGGGATGCTCCTCGACCGCCTCGGCATTGCCGTGCGCACGGGCCATCACTGCGCACAGCCCCTGATGCACGCCCTCGGCATAGAGGGGACGGTGCGTGCTTCCTTCTCGTTTTATAATACGAAAGAAGAGATAGACGCCCTTGCCGCCGGCATCGACCGCGTCCGCAAAATGTTTTAAGTATGTTACTGCCATACATGGAAGCGGGGCGGGTGGAAGCCGGATGCGACGAGGCGGGGCGCGGATGCCTTGCGGGGGCAGTGTTCGCCGCTGCCGTCATCCTTCCGCCGGATTTCAGGAATGACGACCTTAACGACAGCAAGCAGCTCAGCGAGAAGCGGCGTTATGCCCTCCGTCCGGTGATTGAGCGCGAAGCCGTGGCGTGGGCCGTCGGCATTGTCACCCCCGAAGAGATAGACAAGATAAACATCCTCAGGGCATCGTTCCTTGCCATGCACCGCGCCGTCGGGCAGCTGCGCGTGGTGCCCGAACACCTCCTTATCGACGGCAACCGTTTCACTCCATACCCGGGCATAGGGCATACCTGTGTGGTGAAGGGCGACGGCAAATACATGAGCATCGCCGCAGCCTCCATCCTTGCCAAAACCTACCGCGACGACTACATGAACAGCCTCGCACGGGAATACCCCGCGTATCATTGGGAAGAAAACAAAGGCTATCCCACGCGGGCACACCGCGAAGCCATCCGCACGAACGGCATCACGCCCTACCACCGCAAGACATTCACCCTTCTGCCCCGACAGCTTAGCTTAGACTTGTAAAGCACTATGCAGCGTGAGGGGGAATTGTCTACTTTTGCGGCGGTCGTTTCAAAAACACAAATATAATAGGATGAAAATAGCAATCATAGGAGCCGGAGCAATGGGCGGAGCCTTTGCCGAAGGTCTGCTTGCCGCAGGGAAGCACTTCAAGCCGGCGGACATAACAGTTTCCAATCCGCATGCGGACAAGCTCGGGAAGTTCGAGGCACTCGGCGCGAGGGTGACGACAGACAACCGCGCGGCGGCAAGAGATGCCGACTACGTGGCTATCGTCGTAAAGCCGTGGCTCGTGCAGAGTGTTGTGGAAGAGATAAAGACGGTGATGGACTACAGCCGGCAGACTGTGATATGTATGGCTGCGTCGGTAAGCTCGGGGCAGCTGCGTCAGTGGCTCGACAAGGAAGGGCAGCAGCCCGCAGCCTTGTTCGTCGTCATCCCCAACATTGCCGTTGCGGTGAGGGCATCGATGACGTTCATCGTGCCGATAGGCTGCACAGAGGAGCAGACCGAGCGTCTGGACGACGTGCTGCGGAGCGTGGGGCAGACCTATGTGACCGACGAGGCGCATCTCTCTGCCGGCACTGCGCTGGCAAGCTGCGGCATTGCCTACGCCATGCGCTATGTCCGTGCTGCTACGGAGGGAGGCGTGGAGATAGGCTTCAAGGCAGACGCGGCAAGGGACATTGTGCTGCAGACGGTCAAGGGGGCAGTGGAGCTTCTGCTCTCGGGCGGCGGCAATCCGGAGGCGGAGATAGACAAGGTCACCACCCCGGGCGGACTTACCATACGCGGATTGAACGAGATGGAGCACGCGGGTTTCACGTCTGCCGTCATACGGGGGCTGAAGGCAGGAATGTGATATAAATAATAAAGGAAGGAATGCTATGAAGAGGATAGCGGTGAAGATAGGAAGTAATGTGCTGACGCGCACAGACGGGAAGGTGGATGTCACGCGGCTCTCAGCCATCGTCGACCAGGTGGCGTGGCTGCGGCAGCACGACTATGAGGTCATCCTTGTGTCGTCGGGCGCGGTGGCATGCGGGCGCGGCGAGCTGACGACGGACCGCCGGCTCAGCAGCGTGGAGCAACGTCAGCTGTTCTCGGCAATGGGGCAGGTGAAGCTCATAGGGCTCTACTACGACCTGTTTCGCGAGCACGGCATCCATGTGGGGCAGGTGCTGACCATGAAAGAGAGCTTTGCCACCCGCGAGGAATATCTCAACCAGCGGGCGTGCATCAGTGTGATGCTCGATAGCGGCGTCGTGCCTATTGTCAACGAGAACGACACGGTGAGCGTCACCGAACTGATGTTTACCGACAACGACGAGCTGTCGGGGTTGATAGCCTCGATGATGAACTGCTCCGAGCTGATAATACTCACCAATGTCGACGGCATCTACGACGGCGACCCCACAGACCCCGCCAGTAAGGTCTTGCCCGTGGTGGACAGCCGGCACAGCCTCAACGGCTGCATACAGGAGACGAAGAGCGGCTTCGGTCGCGGAGGGATGATGACCAAGGCACGCATTGCGGGCAAGGTTGCCGAAGAGGGCATACGTGTCGTCATTGCCAACGGATGCACAGACGGCATACTCATAGGGTTGGCGGAAAGTCCGGAGAGCACTCTCCACACGGAGTTTTGCCCAAGCGAGACGGTGCAGTCGCCCGTCAAGAAATGGATTGCCCACAGCGACGGCTTTGCCAAAGGCAAGGTCTGCGTCAATGCCAAGGCAGAGCAGACGCTCCGTAGTCCGAAGGCGGCAAGCCTGCTGCTCGTGGGCGTGACGTCGGTGGAGGGAGACTTCGAGGAGGGCGACATCATAAGCGTGACGAACGCCTCCGGCGAGGTCATTGCCGTAGGGCGCAGCAGCTACTCTGCCGCAGAGGCACGGCGCAGCATCGGCATGCACGGTCTGCGCCCGCTCATTCACTACGACTACATGTGCATGGAACAGATATAAGAGCTATGACAACACTTACAGACATATTCGCCGACGCAAAACGTGCCGGCACGGGGCTTGCGCTGATGACGGATGCCGAGCGCAACGACATTCTCAGGCGTGTGGCGGATGCCGTGGAGGAAAATATTCCCTTGCTTATCGCAGCCAACGCCGAAGACCTGGAGAAGATGGACAGCAGCAATCCCATGTACGACCGCTTGCAGCTCACCGAGGCGCGGCTGCGGGAGATTGCCGATGCCATGAGGCACGTGGCAACGCTGCCGTCGCCTCTCGGACGGGTGTTGAGCCATACGCAGAGAAACAACGGTCTTGACATAAAGCGGGTCAGCGTGCCCTTCGGCGTGATTGGCGTGGTCTACGAGGCACGGCCCAACGTCACCTACGATGTCTTCTCCCTATGTTTCAAGAGCGGTAATGCCTGCGTACTGAAGTGTGGCGGGGATGCTGTCTGCTCGTGCCGTTCGGCTGTGGACCTTATCCGCAGGGAGCTGAGGAAAGCCGGTGCTGACCCCAACGCCGTGGCTCTTCTTCCTGCCACGCACAAGGCAACGGCAGAGATGCTGACAGCCACGGGATATATCGACCTCTGCATTCCCCGAGGGGGAAAGAAGCTGATAGACTTCGTGCGCAACACTGCCCGTGTGCCGGTGATAGAGACAGGTGCGGGGGTGGTGCATTGCTATTTCGACGAGTACGGTGACCTCTGTATTGGCAAACGCATTGTCTGCAATGCCAAGACGCGCCGCCCGAGTGTATGCAACACGCTCGACACGCTGATAGTGCATTCCTCAAGGCTTGGCGACCTTGCCGAGCTGTGCAGCCTGCTATCTGAGCGGCGTGTAAGGCTGCATGCCGACGGCCGTGCGTTCCGTGCCTTGAGTGGACACTATCCGTCGGATTGCCTCGTGCCTCTTCAGAGCGCAGAGCTTTTCCACACCGAATGGCTGAGCCTGCAGGCAGCCGTCAAGACTGTCGACTCCCTCGACGAGGCTCTCGAACATATCTCCACATACGGCAGCGGGCACAGCGAAAGCATTGTGACGGAAGATGCCCTCCGTGCCCGCAAGTTTCAGGCAATGGTCGATGCCGCCTGCGTCTATGTCAACGCGCCCACCAGCTTCACCGACGGTGCGCAGTTTGGTCTCGGGGCAGAGATAGGCATATCCACGCAGAAGCTCGGAGCACGTGGTCCGATGGGCTTGGAAGAGCTGACAACCTACAAATGGCTTATTAGCGGGCACGGCGAAACGCGCACGTAAACAGCAAACCGCACTGTCCTCCACGATGCCCTGCGTTTTATATAAGGAAGGGATAAAAACCGACATTCCCCCCGAAAAACCTTGATTGTTTCGTAACCGGAAACAACCATTTAATTTTTACCGCCGAAGAAATTAGAAAAGCACTTTTTTTCTCTCGTCGTGGCGCGATGGAACTAAAAAAGCACTTTTCTACCTTCATCCGCACGACGATGAGACCGGAAAAGCACTTTTTTACCTTCATCCGCGCGACGATGGACCTGGAAAAGCACTTTTCTACCTTCATCCGCGCGACGATGAGACCGGAAAAGCACTTTTCTACTTTCGTCGCAACACGATGGGACAGAAAAAGCACGGAGCAGTTGGAGAAGGTCCCGACAGCGATGCTCCGGTGGTTGATGGCGAAGGCGGCAGAGAAGATGTCCCCGATCTGATGTAAGAACAGCGTCCGAACGGCGTTTGAATAGTAAACAAAGCGGGCTGCCCCATCTTAGGGGCAGCCCGCTTTTTATGTTCTCTTTTTATTCTGTCAGTTCAATCTCTTCCTCATCGCTCCATTGTCCTCCGCTTCCGATGCTCAGGCTGAAGGTGTTTTCCGCTTCATTTGGTCCGGGCGGCGTGTACAGCGTGCCGGTATATCGGATTATCTTGTCGGAGATGGGGCTGATGTTGCTGACGGTCCACGAGCGCAAGACCTCCTCGTCCGCGCCGACGGAGGAGATGACGGCCGTCAGCTTCGTGCCTTCGGCGGGCGTAAAGGTCAGGAACGAATGGGTCTTGCCTGTTTCGCTCACGTCGGTATCCACGAAAGTGTAGGAAAACTTCTTCTCGTCGGCAGAGGCAATGCCTTCGCCGGAAAGTATGCCGAGCTTGGAGGCATGGTTTGTCACGGAGATGTCGAACCTCTTGACGTTTTCCGGCACGGCGTCGGTGGCGCAAAACTCAATCCGGCAGACAATCCTCTCCAGCGTGATGTCCTGGCTTAGGCTCTCGTCGTCTTCGCCAATCGTGAAGCTCGCCGTGTCGTAGAAGGTGTCGGTCATCTCGTCGAACGAGAAGATATTGTCCGCAAACGAGACATCCTCGGCTTGGTGCGCAAGGAAACATACCCGGTAATTGCCTTCGGGGAGAGTGTCGTAGACAATACCGAAGTCTTCGGCATCGGTATTGTAGGTGCGGCGTTTCACCGGAGACGCCGCGTCGTCGCTGTTGTACACTATATATTCGATGACGGAGCAGAGGTCGCTAAGCTCCGGCTCTACGGCGGTCGGCTCTGCCACGTCGACCTCGGGCATACTGCGGGTGGAGGAGAACGGGAGGATCTCCTTGTCGAGTTGAACACTGAACTGTACGGGGTGTAACCGCTCCGTGGGTTCGATTCGCTCTGAATCCGAATCGCTACATGCTGTCAAGAACGACAGACAAGCTACTGCATAGAAAACTTTATTCATAGCAAAGGTTTTATTTGTTATTAAATCTGCACAAAGGAAAGTCTTATTTCGGTAATTAGAAAATATTAAGGGGAGAAGATGTCAGCGGTGCGTAAAACTCCTTTTACATTTGTGGGAAACAAATTAAGAGTAACAACCTTAAAAAACAGAGAAACATGGCACGTCCAGTAACATTATGTACCCTTCAGTGGGGTGATTTGCCTCTCGAGGCAGTTTGTGAGAAAGCAAAAGAGTTCGGATACGACGGATTGGAGTTGGGTATCCCTAATCATCTTGATGTGAGCCGTACGGATCAGGCTTACTACGATGGCATCAAAGCATTGCTTGCGGGGTATGGTTTGAAGCTTTATTGTATATCCGTTCATTTGATCAGCCAGGCAATATGCGACAATGTCGACCGGCGTCATAAGGCGATGTTGCCCGCTTCTGTTTGGGGCGACGGCGAACCGGAAGGCGTGCGCCGGCGTGCAGCGGAATATACCGTGCGTGCTGCCCATGCAGCCAAGGCTTTGGGCATAGACACGGTTGCAGGGTTTACCGGCAGCTCCATCTGGCAGTGGTTCTATTCATTCCCGCCGGTGACAGACGAGATGATTGAAGACGGCTATGCCGATTTTGCCCGCCGTTTCATTCCGATTCTCGACGAGTATAAGAAGTTGGGCATCCGCTTCGCATTGGAAGTGCATCCGACGGAGATAGCCTTCGATACGTACTCTGCCCGCAAGGCTCTCGATGCGTTGCACGACCATCCTGCCTTCGGCTTCAACTACGACCCGAGCCATCTGGGCTATCAGGGTGTGGACTATGTGGATTTCATCCGTCAGTTCTCCGACCGTATTTTCCATGTACACATGAAAGATGTCTACTGGAGCGATGCCCCGAAGCCTATCGGCGTGTTTGGCGGTCATTCCACGTTTGGCGATGCACGCCGCTATTGGAACTTCCGCAGCTTGGGGCGCGGACGGATCTGCTTCGAAGAGATTATCCGTGCCTTGAACGATATAGCCTACGAAGGTCCGCTGTCGGTTGAGTGGGAAGACAGTGCGATGGACCGCGAGCATGGGGCACGCGAATCATGTGCTTTCGTCAAGCGGATGGACTTCCGTCCCTCGGCGCATGCCTTCGACGCATGTTTCGAAAAGTGACAAACGGTTTATCGTAAATGATTAACTTTGCGGCTCGTTGAAAAATAAAAAGAGAGAAATATGAAGAAGATTAGAGCCGCCATTGTCGGATATGGCAATATAGGACGGTATGTGTTGGAAGCTCTTGAGGCAGCTCCCGACTTTGAAGTAGCCGGCGTGGTTCGTCGCAATCCCGATGACGTCCCCCGAGAGCTGAAGGCATATACCGTAACAGACAGTATAAAGAATCTTAGAGGCGTAGACGTTGCCGTTTTGGCAACGCCTACGCGTCGTGTTGAGGCGTTTGCGAAAGAGATCCTTTCGATGGGTATCAACACTGTCGACAGCTTCGATATTCATGGAGGCATCGTTGACTTGCGTCGCGAGTTGGATGCGGTGGCAAAAGCGCACGGTGCAGTGTCTGTCATCTCTGCCGGATGGGATCCGGGGAGCGACTCTGTGGTTCGTGCCCTCTTGGAAGCGATGGTTCCGAAAGGTATCACATATACCAACTTCGGTCCGGGTATGAGCATGGGGCATACCGTTGCCGTGAAAGCCATCGAAGGCGTGAAGGCAGCCTTGTCTATGACTATTCCGTTGGGCACGGGTGTTCACCGTCGTATGGTGTACATCGAGGTGAAAGACGGATACGACTTCAAGCAGGTGGCTGCCGCCATCAAGGCGGACGACTATTTTGCTCACGACGAGACGCATGTTACGCAGGTGGAGTGTGTGGACAATCTGCTCGACATGGGGCACGGCGTAAATCTTGTGCGCAAAGGTGTGTCGGGCAAGACGCAGAACCAGCTGATCGAGTTCGACATGAAGATAAACAACCCCGCACTTACGGCGCAGATTTTGGTAGCTGTTGCTCGTGCAAGCTTCAAACAGCAGCCGGGAGCTTACACAATGATTGAGCTGCCTGTGATTGATATGATCTACGGCGAGAGGGAAGATTTGATCAGACGACTTGTTTAATGCCGCACAGCTATGCTTGACTTCATTACCTGGACTGCTGATCCAGCCATATTCACTATAGGCTCACGCGAGATTCGTTGGTACGGGCTTGCCTTTGCCGTCGGTTTCTGGATTGGCTATGTCATCGTGAGCAAGATGTGGAAAAACGAGAAGCTCCCGCCTGCGTGGATCGACTCGCTGCTTGTATATACGATGGTAGGGACTGTCGTCGGTGCACGCCTCGGGCATTGCCTGTTCTACGACCCGGGGTATTATCTTGCAAATCCGGTAGAGATACTGAAGATTTGGGAAGGCGGACTGGCAAGCCACGGCGGCACGTTGGGAATCGTGGTTGCCATATACTTCTATTCGCGGCGTGTGTCGCATAGGAGTATGCTCTGGACATTCGACAAATTGGTTGTCCCGACGGGGTTGGTGGCAGCAATGATACGTCTTGGCAACCTGATGAATCACGAGATATACGGACATCCGACCGATTTGCCGTGGGGCTTTCGTTTCATTGAGAACCTGCATGCGTGGAAGAGGGGTGCTGAGCCGGTCTTTTCGATGCCGAGCCATCCGACGCAGCTATACGAGGCACTGTGTTATCTGATAACCTTCGGGATATGTATGTGGCTGTATTTCCGGAAAGAGGCGTGGAAGAAGGAGGGGCTTATCTTCGGGATCTTTATGATTCTTGTGTTCGGGTCGCGCTTCTTCATCGAGCTACTGAAAAACAATCAGGAGGCATTCGAAGACAGTATGGCACTAAACATGGGTCAGCTGCTCAGCATACCGTTTGTCGTGACAGGCGTTTGGTTTGTCTGGAGGGCTCTCACGCAGCAGCAGGATGCCCGCGAGGAATTGAGAAAATAGATTTGAAAAGAGAATATTATGAGACTTATTATTGAACCCGACTACGAGCAGCTCTCGAAATGGGCTGCCGGTTATGTGGCTGCGAAGATTAAGAAAGCTAATCCTACAGCAGAGAAACCTTTTGTCTTGGGACTGCCCACAGGGTCGTCGCCGCTGGGGATGTATCGCAACATGATTGAGCTGAACAAGCAGGGCGTTGTTTCCTTCCGCCATGTCATCACCTTTAATATGGATGAATATGTAGGGCTTCCGGAAGATCATCCCGAGAGCTATCACTCGTTTATGTGGAACAACTTCTTCAGCCATATCGACATCTGTCCGGAGAATGTGAATATCCTCAACGGCAATGCCGCAGACCTTGAAGCCGAGTGCGCCGCCTACGAAGCACGCATGAAAGCTGCTGGAGGCGTAGATCTTTTCCTTGGCGGTATAGGTCCCGACGGACATATTGCATTCAACGAACCGGGCTCGTCGCTTGCTTCGCGTACCCGTGTGAAGACGCTGACAACGGACACTATCATTGCCAACTCGCGTTTCTTCGAAGGCGACGTGAACAAGGTGCCGAAGACGGCGGTGACGGTTGGTGTCGGCACCGTGTTGGACGCAAAGGAGGTGCTGATTATGGTGAACGGACACGGCAAGGCGCGTGCCTTGCAGCAGGCTGTCGAAGGTGCGGTATGCCAGATGTGGACAATCACTGCCCTGCAACTGCATCCGAAAGGAATTATCGTTGCTGACGAGGCCGCTTGTGCGGAGATGAAGGTGGGCACGTACAACTATTTCAAGGATATTGAGAAAGACAACCTTTGTCCTTGCAGCTTGCTAAAGTAAGAAACGGACAGAAAGAACCGAGAGGGGACTATGACCGAGGGTGATGCCTTTGCATAGTCCCTTTTTTGTTGGTAGCCGTTGCGCGGTGACGTTGATTATTTGCGTATGTTTGCAGCCGATTTTTGAAAAACGACAGGTATTATGCAGAAAAATCTGGTGATTGTGGAGTCTCCTGCCAAGGCAAAAACCATCGAGAAGTTCCTCGGAAAAGATTTTAAGGTATTGTCGAGCTACGGGCATATCCGCGATTTGAAGACAAAAGAATTCAGTGTCGATGTTGAGCATGATTATACTCCGCAGTATGTGGTTCCGGCAGACAAGAAGAAGTTGGTTGCCGAGTTGAAGAGCGAAGCGAAGGCCGCCGAGCAGGTGTGGCTCGCATCCGATGAAGACCGCGAGGGGGAAGCTATCTCGTGGCATCTCTACGAGGTGCTGGGTTTGAAGCCGGAGAACACGAAGCGTATCGCTTTCCATGAAATCACCAAGAACGCTATTCTGCAAGCCATCGCGTCGCCTCGCGACATCAATATAAACCTTGTGAATGCACAGCAGGCACGCCGCGTGTTGGATCGTATCGTCGGTTTTGAGCTTTCGCCGGTCCTTTGGAAGAAGGTGAAGCCGGCATTGTCTGCAGGGCGTGTGCAGTCGGTGGCTGTACGTCTGATAGTCGAGCGCGAGCGCGAGATCAGTGGCTTCGTGTCCGAGTCGGCATACCGTGTGATTGCCGAATTCGTTCTCCCCGACGGAGCGACAGTCTTGAAAGCTGAGCTGAACAAGCGTCTGAAAGATAAGGCAGAGGTCGTGGCGTTCCTCGAGTCGTGTCGGGGTGCTGCGTTCACCATCGAAGACATTGCGAAGAAGCCGGTAAAGAAATCGCCGGCACCTCCTTTCACCACCTCCACCTTGCAGCAGGAAGCTGCCCGCAAGCTGGGCTATTCCGTGTCGCAGACCATGAGGATTGCGCAGCGTCTGTATGAATCGGGATTGATCACATATATGCGTACCGACTCTGTGAACCTAAGCGATCTGGCACTCGGAACTGCCAAGGCGACGGTCGTGGAGACCTACGGGGAGAAATATCATAAGTTCCGCCAGTATCACACGAAGACAAAGGGTGCGCAGGAAGCGCACGAAGCCATCCGCCCTACCTATATAAACAATGCGGAGATCAGCGGCACGGCGCAGGAGAAGAAACTGTATGAGCTTATCCGTAAACGCACCTTGGCATCGCAAATGGCAGATGCCGAGCTGGAGCGTACAACCATCTCCGTCGCCATTGACGGTAAGAAAGAGAAGTTTGTAGCAGTGGGAGAGGTGATAACCTTCGACGGTTTCCTTCAGGTGTATCACGAAAGCTACGACGACGACAGCGAGAGCGAACAGGAGAACGGACTGTTGCCTCATGTGGAGCTGCACGAGGCACTGACGCTTGGCAGCATTGTTGCAACGGAGCGTTTCTCGCAGCGTCCGCCGCGTTATACGGAAGCAAGCCTTGTGCGCCGCATGGAGGAGCTGGGCATCGGTCGCCCGTCTACGTATGCACCGACGATACAGACAATACAGAACCGCGAGTATGTGGTGAAAGGAGACAAGGAAGGCTCGGAGCGCGAGTACGGCGTTGTCACCCTTTCGAAAGGCAAGATAAAGGAAGCAACGAAGAAGGAGAAGGTCGGCGCGGACCGTGGCAAGCTGATGCCTACGGACATCGGGATGGTGGTGAACGATTTCCTTATGGAATACTTTCCGGAGGTTATGGACTATAACTTCACGGCAAACGTGGAGAAGGAGTTCGATGCCGTGGCAGCGGGCGAGATGGTATGGACAAAAGCTATCGACAAGTTCTACCGTGTGTTCCATCCCATCGTGGAGGCGACGGATGCCATGAAGTCTGAGCATAAGGTGGGTGAGCGCGAGCTGGGCATCGACCCTGCGAGCGGCAAGCCGGTGTTTGTGAAGATAGGTCGTTATGGTCCGGTTGCGCAGATAGGCGCAGCGAACACGGAAGACAAAGATGCCCCGAAGCCGCAGTATGCTTCGCTGATGAAAGGGCAATCGATAGAGACAATCACGCTGGACGAAGCCTTGAAACTTTTCGAGCTGCCCCGCACCATAGGTCAGTATGAAGGCAAAGACATGGTGGCAGCCGTCGGACGCTTCGGTCCTTTCATCCGTCACGACGGTAAGTTTGTCTCCATCCCCGAAGGCACGGACCCTCTCACCATCACGGCGGAAGAGGCTATCGCACTGATAGACGAGAAACGCCGCAAGGACGAGCAGCGTTCTCTGAAGAAGTTCAGCGAAGAGCCGGAGCTGGAGATACTGAACGGACGCTTCGGTCCGTACATCGTCTACAAGAAAACAAACTACAAAATACCCAAAAGTGTCTCCCATCCTGAAGATCTTACCCTCGAGGGATGCATGAAGATCGTTGCGGAAGCTGCCGAGAAGCCCGCACCCAAGCGGCGGACGGTAAGAAAGAAGGCATAACGGAAGTTTCGACGGCGGTCGAAGGCAATCAGAGCGTCGGAGCTGTGGGTTTCGCCCGTTTTGGGTGTATGTCCGTCGTCTTGCTACATTCTCTCCGGCACCTCGATGCCCAGCAGCGACATGGCACTCTTCACCACCTTCGCCACGTTGGCAGAGAGGACAAGGCGCAGCTGCTTCACCGCAGCGTTCTCTTCGCGCAGGATACTAAAATCGTGATAGAACTGGTTGTACTCCTTCACAAGGTCGTATGTGTAGTTGGCAATATACGCAGGGCTATATTCTGCGCCGGCTTCCTTCACCACCTCGGCGTAGTCGGCAATCATCTGTATCAGTCCCTCTTCTTTTTCCGTGACGGGAATGTCGGTCGGGAGCTCTGCGGGAAGCGCAATTCCTTGCTCTGTTGCCTTGCGCAAGACGGAACGGATACGAGCGTAGGTGTATTGGATGAACGGACCGGTGTTGCCGTTGAAGTCGATGGACTCTTTCGGGTTAAACGTCATGTTCTTGCGCGGGTCGACTTTCAGGATGAAGTATTTCAGCGAGCCTAAGCCCACGATGCGGGCGATGTCTGCGGCTTCTTCCTCCGTCATCTCGTCCACCTTGCCCAGCTCCTCGGAAATCTCGCGGGCAGTGGTGATCATCTCTTCCATCAGGTCGTCGGCATCCACCACGGTGCCCTCGCGGCTCTTCATCTTTCCCTCCGGCAGCTCCACCATCCCGTAGGAGAAGTGCACGAGGTCTTTGCCGAACTCGAAGCCCAGCCTGTCGAGCAGGATGGAAAGCACCTGAAAGTGGTAGTTCTGCTCGTTACCCACGACATATATCATCTTGTCGATGGGATAGTCGTCGAAGCGGAGCTTGGCAGTGCCGATGTCCTGCGTCATATAGACGGAGGTGCCGTCGGCGCGGAGCAGCAGCTTCTCGTCGAGCCCGTCGGCAGTGAGGTCTGCCCATACGGAGCCGTCGTCGCGACGGTAGAAGATGCCTTTCTCCAATCCCTCCATCACCTTCTTCTTCCCCTCGAGGTATGTCTGCGACTCGTAGTATATCTTGTCGAAATCCACACCCATCATACGGTATGTCTCGTCGAAGCCGGCATATACCCAGCTGTTCATCATCTCCCAAAGGGCACGCACGTCCTTGTCGCCCGCCTCCCACCGGCGGAGCATCTCGCGCGCCTCAGCCATCAGCGGCGACTTTGCCTCGGCTTCATCCTTGGTGAGCCCCTCGGCTTCGAGAGCCTTCACCTCCTCCTTGTAGTGCTTGTCGAAAAGGACGTAGAAGTCGCCAATCAAGTGGTCGCCCTTCTTGCCAGACGATTCGGGTGTCACGCCGTCGCCCCACTTCAGCCATGCGAGCATGGACTTGCAGATGTGTATGCCGCGGTCGTTCACTATGTTGGTCTTGACAACCTTGCAGCCGTTCGCCTTCAGTATCTCCGCCAGGCTATAGCCGAGGAGGTTGTTTCGCACGTGCCCGAGGTGCAGCGGCTTGTTGGTGTTCGGCGAGGAGTATTCTATCATCACAAGGGGCGAATGCTCCGTAGCGGGTGTCGTGCCATACTGCGGCTGCGTGTTTATCGTGTTTAAGAGGTTAATCCAGCTTGCTCCGGCTATCGTCAGGTTGAGAAAGCCCTTTATCACGTTATACTCCGATATGGCAGGCTCGTGCTCTATCAGGTATTCGCCAATCGCCCGAGCCGTATCCTCCGGCGACTTCTTCGACATGCGAAGGAATGGGAACACAACTATGGTGAGATGCCCCTTGAACTCTTTTTTTGTCTTTTGCAGTTGTATCTGCCCTGTGGCGACGTCTGCGCCGTAGAGTGCTTTTATGCCGGTGGCAACAGCCTCGGCAATGCGCTGTTCGATAACCATGTCTTTACCTTATATGTATTATGATTTTTCTTTCCGTGGCAGCAAATGTACGCGATTATTTCCTATCCGCAACATCACGGGATGCACTCCTCCCAAATGTCATTCCGCGCTCCGACGCGGAATGACAAGAATGAGGAAAGGTTTGTCGTAACCTTTCTCCTCGATTTGCTTTAAAGCAGTCGCAGGGTCAAGGTCGCGCTTCAGCTCTATAATGTGAACTCATCTTCAGCATTATCGACATGGTGTTTTGAAAATACAGATCCAAATCCCCCTGCACTTCATAATCATTTCCTGCGAGGAATACCGTGAAGCGGTTCATAAACCCCTAAACGTCGCCCCGCTCGATGTCGTCCACGAAGTTGCTCACTGAGAATTCCTCATCATTCAGTGCCGGAGCGTAGAGCTGGCTAAGCGAATTGCATTTTATAGTATCTTTGGCGCGGAAATAAAAAGCACATGATGAATCAGAGCAATTCGGGGTTCTTCGACAGTATCCCGCCGGTTACGAAAAATCTTATCATTATAAATCTTCTCTTTTGGGTGGCAAGTTTGGCTCTGCCTAAGGTTGGAATCGATTTGGTGGAGCTCTTCGGTCTGCATTTCCCTGGGACGGAGAGCTTCTATCCGTTTCAGATAGTAACATATATGTTCATGCACGACACACATTCGTTTTCGCATGTGTTCTTCAATATGTTCGGCGTGTATATGTTCGGGCGTGTGATCGAGAATGTGTGGGGACCGAAGCGTTTCCTTACGTTTTATATGGTGACGGGCATAGGTGCGGGTATTGCGCAGGAGTTGGTGTGGGCATATTCGTTGGGGTCGTTTGCAGCGGAGCACGGGGTGACGCTGCTTCAGCTCTTGGAGATAGACCGTTCGCTTAACGGTTTGGTGACGATAGGTGCGTCGGGGGCTGTGTTCGGCATACTGCTGGCTTTCGCGATGCTGTTCCCGAACGTGCCGCTGTTTCTTATGTTCATCCCGATCCCGATAAAGGCAAAATACTTCGTTGTGTTCTATGGGCTGGCGGAGCTGTTCATGGGTGTGTCGAGCTTCGGAGGTGATACGGTGGCGCACTTTGCCCACTTAGGTGGTATGTTGTTTGGCTTCTTCATGGTGCGTTATTGGAAAAAGAAAGACGAGAGGAATGGACGGTATTATTACTAATCTCGGGCAGAGGTTTCGCTCGGGCGACGTGCTGGCGAAGCTGATATATATAAATGTAGGGTTGTTTGTCGTGATAAGGCTCGTGTGGCTGGTGTGCCTAATGATGAACGTCGCGGACATTTCATTCCTTAGGTATCTGCAGATGCCATCTTCGCCGGAGCTGTTGCTGCGCCGTCCGTGGACGCTGGTGACCTATATGTTCACCCATTTCGATGCGCTGCACATTCTGTTCAACATGCTGTGGCTATATTGGTTCGGCTCGTTGTTTATGCGTTTCTTCAGCGCAAGGCAGCTTGGCGGGCTGTATGTGCTTGGCGGCGTGGCGGGGGCTGCGCTCTTTATGCTCATGTATAATGTGCTGCCTTATTTCCGCGCGTCGGCATCCGTCGGGCTGTTGATGGGGGCTTCGGCATCGGTGATGGCGATTGTCTTTGCCGTGGCGTTCTATAAGAAAGACCTTGAGATAAACCTTCTCTTTCTTGGGAGAATAAAGCTGATATATCTGGCAGTGCTCACCATTGCCATCGACTTTCTTGCCATGACGCAGAGCAATGCCGGCGGACATATCGCGCATATCGGCGGGGCTTTGCTCGGCGTATGGTTTGCCCGAAGGATAGGAGAGGGGAAAGACCTGACGGCACCGGTAAACCGCCTCATAGACGGGGTGGTCAATCTCTTTAAGCGGAAGCCGAAGATGAAGGTGACCTATCGTCGCACGGAGACGGACTACGACTACAACGCCCGCAAAAGGCGCGAGGCAGAGCATATCGATGCCATCCTCGACAAGCTGAAACGCTCGGGCTATGAAAGTCTCTCGTCTGACGAGAAGAAACAACTCTTTGATGCAGGACGGAAATGAAAGGGGGACTGAAGACACTGAAGCTGCTGATAAAAACGATAGTCGTCGCTGCCAATATTGTGGTCGTGGTGATGCTCTTTGCGTCGGCATATTCCGATCATGTGTCGCCGAACACGGTGCTCTTTTTCTCCTACTTAGGGCTGGCGTTCCCTGTGTTGTGCGTCTTGAACCTTTGCTTCGTGCTCTACTGGCTGTTTGTGCGCGAGTGGCGGCTGCTGCTTGTTGCTGTCTGTGCTTTCGTTGCCTGCCTCGGACCGCTGATGGCATACTTTCCGTGTCACAGCCGTAAGAGCGTGCCGCAAGGGAAGGTGATAAAGGTTCTTACGTATAATGTGATGGGCTTTGCCTACAAAGACCACACGAAGAAGTCGCCAAACGAGATAATCGACTATATAGCCCGCTCGGGTGCAGACATCGTATGTCTTCAGGAATATGCCGTGGGCAAGCGGAAGGAGTTTCTCACCCAAAGGAAGGTCAGCGAGGCACTGAGTATGTATCCGTATCGTTCCGTCATTCCTCTACGTCCGACGGGAAGTCTCAGTGCCGGTATTGCCGTCTTCTCCAAATATCCCATCACAGCCTCGCGGCGGATAAAGTATGAGAGCAAGTTCAATGCCTCTTCGGTGCACGAGATAGATGTGAACGGAAAGAAGCTGACGCTCGTGAACAACCACCTCGAGTCGTTCAAGCTGACGATGGAAGACCGCAGCCGCTATGCCGCCTTCTTCAAGAATATCAGCACGGATACTTTCGACGGGATAAAGGGTTCCATAGAGCAGAAGCTCGGACCGGCGTTTAAGATACGCGCCCGTCAAGCCGAGGTTGTGGCTAAGGAGATTGCCGCAGCAAAGGGCGACTATGTGTTGGTTTGCGGCGACTTCAACGACACTCCCATATCATACGCCCACCGCACGGTGCAGGGAGATTTGATCGACGCGTTTGCAGAGTCGGGGCGGGGAATGGGCGTGACGTACAACCAGAATATGTTCCGATTCAGAATAGACAATATCCTCCATTCACGAAATATGAAGTCGGTGAACTGCACCGTCGACAAGGTGCGCTATTCGGATCACTATCCGCTGTGGTGTTATATAACAATGGAGGAATGACCCTTTTTTTGTCATCCCTCCACCTTTTTTGCTTAGCTACCGTCTCGCTTATTCGTTTACGGCATCGAACACATCTCCGAACAGACCCTCCACGAAGAAGAACGTCGCGTTACAGAACAGTTTCGGGTCTTTTATCAGAGCCACCGTATTGCCTTTCCCACCATTGGCTATCACGCTCTCGGCAGGGTAGGTCTTGTATTTCTTTTCGTTGAGAGGATTGTACTGGTAGGAGATATTGCCGACCTCGGCGGTGTAGCCTCCGTCCGAACAGTAGATCTTCATCTTGTATTTGACGATGGTCTTCTCCGTTTCGTTTAGCAGAAGCTCCACCTTGGAGTTGACGAACACCGTGCCTTTCGATTTGTTGGACGAGACGTTGGAGAGGAACACATCCTTTCCGTAGTTCTTCCTTGCCCACTTGTCGATGGCGTCGAACAGTTCGCCTTTCGTCTTGCCACTGACATCCACCTTGTCGCTGTAACATACCTTCCCCTCTTTCATCGGGGCACATGATTCGACACTTCCTTTATGCCCCTGCGCCATAGCTATCACGGGGCACAACAATAAAATAAGGATTGCTAACTTCTTCATAAACCTTTTCTGCTTTTGTTATCTTATCCACACATTGAGAATCTCGCCAATGAGGGTCTTCTGCCCACCTTCTTCGGTCTCGCCCTGCCGTATGCACTGTATCATGAACCATACTTCGGGGCTGTCGCCTTTCCTGAACGAAAGGGTATATGTGCCGCCCTCTCCGATGGATCTGTAGACTTCGCTATCCGCGCTGATGGAGATGGAGGCGATGTTTTTCCCCATCATCTTGCCTATCCCTTTCCACTGGGCGTAGCGTTCCGACAGGTCTTCATTCACTGCTGCCGTCACCTCCATATGGCTTTCGGGCAGCATGTCCAGCAGAGTGGATGGGATTTTTTCGGGGTCGAACGCCGTCATTCCCTGGCACACATCCGTGTTGCCACTGACAGTTGCCGAAGCGATGCTCTCTGCTGCGGGACCGGTGGTGACTGTGGCTGTCTGCTGTGTGCCGAGTGCCGCGTCGATACTTTGAAACATATCATCCACGAAGTCGACAGTCTTGCGGCGGAATTTGCCGTTGCCGCGGTTTAGTTTGTTTCGCTTCTTGTTCAAGGCGTATTTGTCTGTAATCCATTTCTCGGCAGTGTATTTCTCCGGCTCCTTCTGATAGGAGACGTGGTATTCGTAGCGGATGCCGGCGAGCTTGACGGTCGCTGCATGGTCGCGACATTCGATGGTCACGCGATAGTCCATCATTGCGCGGTCGAGCGAGAGGACAGTGTTTTGAAACACGATGTATTCCTCGCCCACTGCGGCGATGGTGCCTTTCTCCTTGTCCAAGTAGACCAGCCGGCGTCCATCTTTGCCGAAGAACGTCTTTGCCCACGCATGCAGACTGTCGTACATGCAGTCTTGCGTGAGCGACGGATTGCTTATCTCTTTTGTGAAGATCACCTTGCCGTCCTCCTCGGGTACGGCCCCTGCTAGATATTTGCTGTCTTCCTGCGCCGATAGCAGACAACAGACGGATAGGAGGGATAACAATAATAACTGTTTCATGATGAATACTCTGTTTTTGCTCGCGGCAAAGGTATGTATTTGCCTTATCAGTAAACGAAGAGCGTGAAGAATAATTCATTCGATTGCTGCTTGGCAAAGAAAAAAAGCCTTACATTTGCGCCCTGTCAGAAAAAACAAAAAAATAAAAACAACATAAATTCAAGATTGAAATGCAAAACAAAGGATTTGTAAAGGTCTTCGCTGTGTTGCTTACGCTTGTGTGTCTGTTTTATCTGTCGTTCTCTTTTGTAACGCGGTATTACAATGGCAAGGCGGAGGAGTATGCCGGCGGGGATGCGTCGAAAGAGAGTCTTTATTTGGACTCGGTATCTACTCAGAAGGTGTGGCTGGGCTATACGCTCAAGCAGTGCCGTGAAATGGAAATCAGCTTGGGACTTGACCTGAAGGGCGGTATGAACGTCGTACTGGAGCTTAGCGTGGCTGATGTTATCCGTTCACTTTCCAATAATAACCAGGACGAGAACTTCAACAAAGCATTGGATTTGGCGTATGCCCGTCAGGCAACAAGTCAGAAAGACTTCATCGACCTGTTTGCCGAAGAATACAAGAACTTGGACAATGGGGCGCGTCTCTCTGCCATCTTCAGCACTTTCGAGCTGAAAGACAAAATCACCCCGCAGTCTTCGGATGCGCAGGTTGTCTCTGTCTTGAAGGAAGAGCTGAAGAGTGCAATCGACAACTCGTTTAATGTGTTGCGTACTCGTATCGACCGCTTCGGTGTGGTTTCTCCCAATATCCAGCGTTTGGAAACTGCTGGACGTATTTTGGTGGAGCTTCCGGGCGTGAAAGAGCCTGAGCGTGTGCGTAAGCTGTTGCAGGGAAGTGCCAACCTTGAGTTTTGGGAGACATATCAGTTGCCGGAAGTTTATCAGCAGCTGGTTGCTGCCGACGGTGTGTTGGCAACTGTTTTGGCAGACCATCAGGAGGAGGCTGCCGCTACGGACACGGACGCAAAGGAAGCCACTACGGAAGCTAAGCCTGCGGAAGAAGCTGCCACCAGCGAGGCAGACTCTTTGTTGCAGGAGATTGCACAGGACAAATCGGACGTGAAGGTTACGCAGTCGATGGAAGAGTTCGCAAAGCAGCACCCGCTGTTCGCACTCTTGCAGATAAACCAGTATAACGGTCAGCTTGGTCGCGGCGCAGCTGTCGGCGTGGCTAACGTAAGAGACATCCCCAAGATCAGCGAATACTTGGCAATGAAGCAGGTTAAAGAGGTGTTGCCCCGCAACCTGTCTTTGAAATGGGGTGTTAAGGCAATCGACGAGAAAGAGCAGTATTACGAATTATATGCTATCAAGGTGACAAACCGTGACGGCTCGCCTGCCTTGGGTGGCGACGTGGTGACGGATGCAAACGCCGACTTCGTGCAGCAGGTAGGTCATGCCGAGCAACAGGTAAGCATGACGATGAATGCTGAAGGCGCGAAGGCTTGGGCTCGTCTGACAAAAGAGAACATCGGTAAGGCTGTGGCAATCGTCTTGGACGATATGGTCTATTCGGCACCGAACGTAAACGACGAGATTACCGGCGGTCGTTCACAGATTACCGGTCATTTCACTCCGGAAGAGGCAAAAGACTTGGCAAACGTGTTGAAGTCCGGTAAGATGGCAGCTTCCGTACATATCGTGCAGGAAGATATTGTCGGTCCGTCGTTGGGTCAGGAAGCAATCAACGCCGGTGTCATCTCGTTCATTTTGGCATTGGTGCTGCTGATGGCTTATATGTGCGCGTTCTACGGTGTTATCCCGGGCTTGATTGCCGACGGTGCTTTGGTGCTGAACATCTTCTTCACGATGGGTATCCTCGCCTCATTCCAGGCTGTGCTTACCTTGCCGGGTATCGCGGGTATGGTGCTGACGCTCGGTATGGCAGTCGATGCAAACGTGCTGATATATGAACGTACAAAAGAGGAGCTTCGTGCCGGCAAGTCGCTCGGCAAGGCTATCTCCGACGGTTACAGCAATGCGTTCTCGGCTATCTTCGACTCCAACCTGACATCAGTCATCACGGGTATAGTGTTGTTCTACTTCGGTACAGGTCCTATCCGTGGTTTTGCTACGACGATGATCATCGGTCTTATCGCTTCGTTCCTTACCGCCGTGTTCCTCACGCGTATCGTATATGAGGCTCTGTTGGCAAAAGACAAACTCAAGGGTGTGACCTTCGTGACATCTGCAACGAAAGACTTGCTCACGAACCCGAAGATCAACTTCCTTGGTGCACGTAAGGTGGGCTACCTTATACCTCTTGCTATTGTGGTGTTGGGCGGTATCTCTATGGCTACTGTCGGGCTGAACAACGGTATCGACTTCACCGGTGGACGTAACTATATCGTCCGTTTCGATCAGGATGTGAAGACCGACGAAGTTCGTACTATGCTCGACGAGAAGTTGGAGGGCGCGGTAAGCGTTATCACCATCGGTACTCCGAATCAGGTACGTGTATCCACAAACTTCAAGATCGACAGCACAGACCCGTCCGTTGACCAGGAGATTGAATCCCGCATCTACGAAGGCGTGAAGTCTTTGCTTCCGGAAGGGACGACGCTCGAGCAGTTCACTACGACGTATGTGCAGAGCTCTCAGAAAGTGGGGCCGAGCATGGCAGACGACATAAAGAACAGTGCCATCATGGCGGTCATCTTCGCCATGTTCTGTATGGCTGCTTACATCCTGCTGCGTTTCCGCGACGTATCCTTCTCAATAGGTGCGTTTGCTTCTGTTGCAGTGACGACGCTGTGCATCATCTCGTTCTACACGCTGCTGTGGAAGGTGCTGCCGTTCTCTATGGAGGTGGATCAGACCTTTATCGCTGCCATCTTGACGATTATCGGTTATTCAATCAACGATACCGTGGTTGTGTTCGACCGTATCCGCGAGACGATAGCTCTGTATCCTAAGCGTGACCGTTACCAGGTGATCAACGACGCGTTGAACTCCACACTTTCTCGTACGTTCAACACCTCTCTTACCACTTTGGTCGTTGTGCTCTGTATCTTCATTCTCGGCGGTAGCACGATACGTAGCTTTACGTTCGCCATCCTGCTGGGTATTATCATCGGTACCTACTCTACACTGTTCGTGGCTACGCCGATTGCCTACGAATTGCAGGTAAAGTGGAGGCTGAAGAAGAAAGCCGCTCAAGAATCTAAATAGTCAAGGTTGATATTATGAGGGATAGGGTCGCTCCATGTCGGGGCGGCCTTATCTGTTTTCGGACGTAACAGTTGTATTAGTACGCTGGTATGTCTGAAATTCAGCGATGTCGTTGTATTAGTACGCCGCTATGTCTGAAATCCAGCGATGTCGTTGTATTAGTACGCCGGTATGTCTGAAATTCAGCGGTGTCGTTGTATTAGTACGCCGCTATGTCTGAAATCCAGCGGTGTCGTTGTAGTAGTACGCTGATATTGTTTTTTTACGGCGAAAAAAAAACGACGCCGAAACGGCATCGTTTTGAAGTTTGTGACCCGGGAGGGATTCAAACCCTCGACCTTCAGAACCGGAATCTGACGCTCTATTCACTAAGCTACCAGGCCGAAGACGGGGGCAAAAGTAATCATAATATCGAAAGGAAGAAACGGGGCAAAAAAAGAATCTCCCCTGACAGTGCCGCCCTCGCGGCAATCAGAGGAGAGCCTGTAAAGGGAAACGGGATTATAAAAGGGCTTCAATCTTGGCAGCAAACACGGATTTTTGGGTTGCCCCCACCTGTTTGTCCACCAACTTCCCGTCTTTGAAGAAGAGTACGGTCGGGATATTGCGGACGCCGAACTGCGAGACAACGTCGTTGTTGTTGTCCACATCCATCTTCCCGACAGTCACGCGCCCTTCGTATTCGTCTGCCAGCTCATCGATAATCGGGCTGACCATGCGGCAGGGGCCGCACCATTCTGCCCAAAAGTCGAGCACCATAGGCTTGCCTGCGTTCAGCAACGCCTCAAAATTCTCATCTGTAATTTCTAATGCCATGATATTGTAACTCTTTATGTGTGAATTCTGTTTTTTGCGGTGTCAAAAGTAGTAATTCTTTAAGCCCTCGCGCACAATATCACCCGTTAATTTTGAAATCGATATCCTCGTTGCCACGAAGGAACTCGATGAGGTTGTCCGTCACGTTGAGCCGGGTGTTTTGCGAGAGGAAACACTGCGAAATGTTGTGCTCGCTGTCCACCACTTTGAAGTAGAGCAGGCTCTGCCCCGGGTTATTTTTAATCAGAGCCGAGAGCTCGTTGACGGTAGGCTCGTCGAGCCCGTGTATCGGCAGGGTGATATACAGATTCTCGATGAGGTTGTCTTTGGCTTCTTGCAGCAGACGTATCGAGCGGATGTTGAAGTCGAGGGCATTGCCGTAGGTGCGCTTCTCCACGCGGGCTGTGATGAGCAGATACATGCCTGGTTTGCAGTAATTGCTGTAGTCGATATAGTTTTTCCCGAACAGGGCAATCTCGCCGCTTCCGGTAAAGTCTTCCATCTTGACCACGCCATAGGGCTTCCCGTTTTTCGTCACTCCTTCCCGATAGTCGGTGACGATGCCGCCCAGCAGCAGGTCGCGCCCTTGCAGGCTCTCCTTGTCGGAAAGGTCAGCCATGCCGGTGTTGCATACATACGTCAGGATGATGCGGTATTCGTCGAGCGGATGGGCAGAGAGGTAGATGCCCACAAGCTCTTTTTCCTTGTTCAGTCGCTCCAGTCCGCTCCACCGCTCGCACGCGGGCATCTCCGGCTTGGTGATTGCCACGGATAGGTCGCTGTTGCCAAACAACGAGTGGGCAGTCGAGTTTTTGTCTGATTGATACTTGCTGCCATAGCGGACCAGCGTCTCTGAGAAGAGCTCGCCTTTCCCTGTCTCTGCGAAGAACTGCTCGCGCTGGATGCCTAAGTTGTCGAACGCACCGGCAAGAGCCAGTGCTTCGATGTTCTTGCGGTTGCACGATGTGAGGTTCACGCGCTCCACAAAGTCGAAGATGTTTTTGAAACGTCCGTTTTTCTTTCTCTCCTCGATGATATTGTGCACAGCCGATTCGCCGACACCCTTGATGGCTGCCAGCCCGAAGCGTATGTTCTTGTTCTTGTCTACGCTGAACTTGAGGATAGATTCGTTCACGTCCGGCCCCAACACCTGTATGCCCATCGCCTTACATTCGTCCATGAACTTCGTTATGTCGACGATGTTCGAGAGGCTTCGGCTCAGCACGGCAGCCATGTATTCCGACGGATAGTTTGCCTTGAGGTAAGCCGTCTGGTAGGCAACCCACGAATAGCAGGTGGCGTGGCTCTTGTTGAACGCATACGAGGCGAACTTCTCCCAGTCTGCCCATATCTTTTCCAGCGTCGCGGCTTCGTATCCGTTTGCCGCACCGCCTGCCATGAATTTCGACTTCAGGTGGTTCATCTTGTCGATGAGTTTCTTTCCCATCGCCTTACGCAGGGCGTCGCTCTCGCCTCGGGTGAACCCTGCCAAGAGACGCGACAGCAGCATGACCTGCTCCTGATAGACCGTGATGCCGTAGGTGTCTTTCAGATATTTCTCCATAATGGGAATATCATATTCGATAGGCTTGCGCCCGTGCTTGCGGTCGATGAAGTCGGGGATATAGTCCATTGGTCCCGGACGGTAAAGGGCGTTCATGGCAATCAGGTCTTCGAACTTCGACGGCTGCAGCTCTTTCAAGTATTTCTGCATTCCGGCAGACTCGAACTGGAACGTTCCGGTTGTCTTTCCCGTGCAATACAGCTCGTAGGTCTTCGGGTCTTCAAGGCTGATATGGTCGATGTCGAGCGTCTCGCCTGTCGTCAGCTGTATGTTTTCGATGGCGTCTTTGATGATGGAGAGCGTCTTCAGTCCGAGGAAGTCCATCTTGATCAGTCCGGTCTCTTCGATGACCGAGCCTTCGTATTGTGTCACCAGCATCTCCTCGCCGGTCTCCTTGTCTTTTGCCGTGCTGACGGGGACAACGTCGGAGATGTCGTATCTGCCGATGATGACGCCGCAGGCATGTACGCCGGTGTTGCGCACATTGCCCTCGAGCATCTGTGCGTATTTAAGCGTGTCGCGAGCCAACGGATCGCTTCCTGTGGCAGCCGCCTTCAGCTCGGGCACATATTCGATGGCATCTTTCAGCTTAAACTTCTTCATGTCCGGAATCTTGTCGGGCACCAGCTTTGCCAGCCTGTTCGACTCGGCAAGCGGCAGCTTCTGCACGCGGGCAACATCCTTGATGGCTGATTTGGTTGCCATCGTGCCGTAGGTGATGATATGTGCAACGCGGTCGGCTCCATATTTCTCCGTCACCCAGCGCAACACCTCGCCACGTCCGTCGTCGTCGAAGTCGGTGTCGATATCGGGGAGAGATATACGGTCCGGGTTCAGGAAACGTTCGAACAGAAGGTCGTATTTGATAGGGTCGATCTTGGTAATCCCCAAGCAGTATGCCACAGCCGAGCCGGCAGCCGAGCCACGCCCTGGACCGACGGACACGCCCAGCTCTTCGCGGGCAGCCCGGATAAAGTCCTGCACAATGAGGAAGTAGCCAGGGAAACCCATTGTCTTCATGATGTGCAGCTCGAAGTCGAGACGGTCTATCACTTCGTCTGACATGTTCTCGCCATAGCATTTGCGTGCGCCGTCGTAGGTCAGCTTCCTCAGATAGTCGGCTTCCAGCTTGATGCGGTAGAGCTTGTCGTATCCTCCCAGTTTCTTTATCTTATCCTCGGCATCCTGCTGGCTGAGGACCACCTTGCCGTTCTCGTCGCGCGTAAACTCGTCGAACAGATCCTGCTCTGTCAGCTTCTCGCGATATTCCTCTTCCGTCCCGAAATCTTCCGGTATGGCAAACGTCGGCATGATAGGAGTACTGTCGATGGAATAGAACTCCACCTTGTCTGCTATCTCAATCGTGTTGCTGAGAGCCTCCGGTATGTCTGCGAAGATGGCGTTCATCTCGGCGGTTGTCTTCATCCATTCCTGCTTGGTATAGCGCATACGTGTAGGGTCGTCGAGGTCTTTGCCGGTGCTGAGGCAGATAAGGCGGTCGTGAGCCTCGGCATCTTCCTCGTTGACGAAGTGCACGTCGTTGGTGGCAATCAGCTTGATGTTGTGCTTACGGGCAAACTGGACCAACACCTTGTTTACTTCCACTTGCTTGGGATACGTCGTGCAGTCGGCATTCGCGTCGTGCGTCTCGTGCCGTTGCATCTCGAGGTAATAGTCTTCGCCAAACAGGCTCTTGAACCAGAGCACCGCTTCTTCAGCCTTGTCTATTTTCCCTTGCATGATGAGCTGCGGTATCTCACCGCCGAGGCATGCGGAGCAGACAATGATATCTTCGTGATATTTCTCCAGCAGCTCGTGGTCGATACGCGGCCGCCAGTAGAACCCGTCTGTCCACGCGAGGGAAACCATCTTGATAAGGTTCTTGTAACCTCGGAGGTTTTTTGCCAACACAATCAAGTGGTAGCCGCTAAGGTCTTCCTTTGCATTCCTTTTGTGCCGCCCGTTGCGGGCGCAATAACATTCGCATCCGAGGATAGGTTTGAATATCTTCTTTTTCTCGGCTTCTATCGAGAGGGCGATTTCCTTCGTCCGTGCCTCTTCCTCGGCAGTGAGGGATTCTTTTGCCTGTAGCTCCTTCAGCTCCTTTTCCAGCTTCCCGATGGCATCCTTTACCTTACTGTTCTTCTTGGATACTTTGTTGAAGAATTCTTTTATGCCGAACATATTGCCGTGGTCGGTCACTGCAATCGCGTTCATGCCGTCTTTCTGCGCTTTGTCTATCAAGGCGTCGATAGAGGCTTGTCCGTCGAGCAGGGAATATTGGGTGTGGACGTGAAGGTGTACGAATGGTTCCATCTCTCTCTTGTTTTTGTTTCGTGGGCGACAAAGGTAATGTTTTTGAAGGGAAGGGTTGCCGTTTGCCAAGGCGCAAACCCCTCATGTTTTTCTATGCCATTGCCATCACCAACACGCTTACCCGCACATTGGAGATTGCGAGCAGTGTCTCGGCGCATGCCCCGATGGTGGAGCCGCTGGTGACGACATCGTCGACAAGGAGAATATGCTTCCCCTCCAGTGCATCCCGATCTGTGGCAGCGAATATTCTCTGCACATTCTGCCAGCGTTCGTAGGTCTGCCTGTTGGTCTGCGTGTCTGTCTCCTTGACGCGGCGAAGACCGGTGGTGTTTATCGGAATATTCAAGACACTGCCAATACCTTTGGCTATCCATTCCGACTGGTTGTAGCCGCGTTTTCTCTGCTTCTTGGGGTGGAGCGGAACGGGAAGAAGCAGGTCGGGAGGGTCGGACATGATTGCCTCGCGGTAGTATATGGCAGCCATGCGCCCAAGGTGAAACCCGATTTCGTAGCTGTCGTAGTATTTCAAGGCATGGATGAGCTTTTGCACGTTGCCGCCCTTCTCGTAGTGTAGGAATGCTGCTGCCCGATAGACGGAAGCCTTGCCGGCAAACAGATATGTGGTGGGGTTTTCTGTGAGGAAGTTGTAGCCGGTGCGAGGCAGGTCGCAGACACACCGTAGGCATATGCACTCTTCCCCATCCCTTAGCGGTGTCTCGCAAATCATGCAAAGTCTGGGAAAGAAAAGGCTGAGCAGATCATTCAAAATCTTCTTCATAGTCGTTTGTTTGGAACATTTCGTTAAGGCAACGCGTGGCTTCTCGGCTCTCGAACCCTCGTCCGGCAGCGAAACGAAGGAGCTTGGCGTATATCTCACGATTGTCTTTACCCCTGACCGCTTTCTTTTTCGCTCGGAGCAGAGCGCGGAGGATGCCGGTGTATTCCGTTTCGTCTATCCCGCTCAGCGCCTCCGTGCGAATGTCCGCAGGAATGTTTTTCCGCTGAAGCTCGTAGCCGATTTTTATGCGCCCCCATTTGTTGAACCTTAGTTTGTCGTTCACAAAATAGCGGGCAAACCTATCCTCGTCGATAAAGCGTTCCTCAAGGAGGCGGGCAATGATGCGCTCCTCTTCTTCCGGGGCAAGACCGGCAGCCTTGATTTTCTTCCTTACATCCTGGATGCAACGCTCTGCCCCGGAGCAATAGGCTGCTGCACGATGAAGCATTTCAGCTTCGGTTGTCTGTTTCATATCTCTGCTTTTACAAAACGGTGTTTCCCCGAGAGGTCGCGGATAAGTTTCACGCCACTGAACTCCATCATACGCAGCTCGCGGGTGGCGGCATCACCCATCTGCGCATTTATCTCCAAATACAGACGCCCTCCGGCCTTCAGCTTTCGCCGCGCAAAACGGGCAATATGACGGTAATACACGAGCGGGTCGTCGTCGGGGACAAACAGTGCGAGCGACGGCTCGTAGCCAAGGACGTTCCTCTCCATCTCCGTTTTTTCTTTCTCCATCACGTAAGGGGGGTTGCTGACGATTACGTCAAACATCTCATGGATGCTTTCCGCTGTTTCGGAAGAGCGGAGAATGTCTCTTTCATGGAAAACGACCTCGACACGGTTGTTGAGGGCGTTCTTTCGGGCAACGGCCAAGGCTTCCGGCGAGATGTCGATAGCCGAGACCCGCGAGCCATGTATCATCTTACAGAGGGCAACGGCAATGCAGCCGCTGCCCGTGCCAATGTCCAAAATGTCGATGTTCCCCTGTGGATAGTCGCGCACAATCAGCTCGACAAGTTCTTCCGTCTCCGGACGCGGAATCAAGACGGCGGGGGTTACCGCAAACTCAAGTCCGCAGAAGTCGGCTTTCCCGAAGATATATTGAATCGGCTCGTATGTGGTCAGCCGCTCCGTGATGCTGCGGATGGCTGTCCGCTCCTTGTCGGATAAATCCCTACCTTTGCCCATGTAAAACTGGTATGGCTGGATGCCACATACGCGTTCCATTATCAGACGAACGAGAGCTTTGATTTCGCCGGACGGATAATACCCGTCGAGAGTGCGGCGTATGTATTCGATAGTTTCAGTCATGACAGAAGTTTCTTCGCACAAAAGTAGGGTAAAACAGGTTATACGACAAAGACAATGGTTGAAGCAGACCGGAAATACATGGCACGCTGCATAGCTTTGGCACGCGGCGGAGCCGGAAGTGTGGCTCCCAATCCGATGGTCGGAGCAGTGGTTGTTCACGGGGGGATGATAATAGGGGAGGGCTATCACCGCAAGTGCGGCGAGGCGCATGCCGAGGTGAATGCAATAGCTTCCGTGCGCGACGAGTCTCTTCTCAAGGAAGCGACGCTGTATGTTAGCTTGGAGCCTTGTTCGCATTATGGGAAGACGCCCCCCTGTGCGGAGTTGATTATCAGAAAACATATCCCGCGTGTTGTGGTCGGATGCCTCGACCCTTTCCCCGAAGTGTCGGGCAGGGGTGTCGGGATGCTCCGTGAGGCAGGGGTGGAGGTTGTTGCCGGCGTGATGGAGGAGGAAGCCCGCGCACTGAACAAAGCGTTTATGACTTTTCAGGAGAAGAAACGTCCGTACATATATCTGAAATGGGCGCAGAGCGCGGACGGCTTTCTGGACAGGTTGCGGACAAGCTCCGCAGAGCCTGCCGTCACACTATCTTCTCCTGTGACGCGGCGCGTGGTGCATCGTCTGCGTTCGGAGGTGGCGTCTATCATGGTCGGTACGCAGACGGCACTGCTCGATGACCCTTCGCTGACGGTGCGCCATTGGGTGGGCGATTCTCCGGTCAGGGTAGTGCTCGACCGCTCGCTACGCATACCATCTCATTACCACCTGCTCGACGGCTCGGTGAAGACGCTGCTCTTTACCGAAAAGGAGGCTGCGGGCAGGGAAAATGTGGAGTATGTCGCTGCCGATTTCAGCCGTCCGGTGTTGCCGCAGGTGATGCACGAGCTATATTCCCGCGGGCTAAACTCGCTTATGGTGGAGGGTGGTGCCATGCTTCTGAACAGCTTCATCGAGGAGGGTTTGTGGGACTGCATGCTGGTCGAGACTGCGCCTATACGCCTCGTGTCGGGCGTGCGTGCACCGGATCTCGGCAAAGCTGCCGCGCTCACCTTGACAAAAACAACAAAGGTGGATGACCATATCTTTTCTACCTTCAATCAGTCTGCACGGACGATGAAACTTTTGTTGAAACCTCCAATCAGTCTGCACGGAGGATGAAACTTTTGTTGAAACCTCCAATCAGTCTGCATGGACGATTAAACTTTTGTTGAAACCTTCAATCAGTCTGCATGAAGGGTGAAACTTTTGTTGAAACCTCCAATCAGTCTGCATG
>CAVJTV010000011.1:0-30357 GCA_963652435.1 Desulfovibrionaceae bacterium
TACTTCCAAAACACCATGTCGATAATGTTGAAGATGATGGGGCTGTACGTCAAGACGGAGTACCACACCTCGAACGGCAGGATAGATATTGTCTTCGATACCGACAAATACGTATATATAATAGAGCTGAAACGCGACCTCGACCCCGCGACTGCGTTGAAGCAGATCGAGGAGAAAGGCTACGACAAACCTTTCCTTACCTCCGGCAAGCAAATCATCAAGCTCGGCATCAATTTCTCGTCCGACACCCGCACCGTCGACGGCTGGCAGATGGCGTAACCCGCGCCAGTCAAAACATTGCATTGACTTTGCGGCACTTGTCTTTAGGCATAATGGGCAGCATGGGATGACAGGTGGTGGGGCAAAGGATGTCAGAACGTGACGGAGAAGAGGGCTTCAGCGGAGAGCGTGCCGTCATTGATGGGGCGCACGAGGCGTATGCCGGCGGTGAGCGGGAAGCTGAGGCGGAGCGCGTTCCAGTCGCATAGCAGGTCGATGCCGGCGGAGCTTTGCGCCGTCCAACGGCTGTGGTCGGCGGGCTGGTTGAGGCTATGGTCGTAGAAAACGTTGGCACGCAGACGCCGGATGTAAGCCACGCTGCCGATGCTGAGGTCGGGCATGCAGAGAGGGAAGGCATAGTCGGCTTTCAGAGCCACCTGCCGGTGGGTCTGATACGCGAACGAATATCCGCGAGGGGCATCGATGAGGCGTTTGGGCAGGAAGAAGTGTTTGCCCTCGAGTGCCTGGTATTGGTAGTTTGCCCTCAGCATAACGCCGTGCCCACGGAGGATACCGGGGAGGTATGCCGTGAGCCGCGCTGCATATATGCTGCCGAAGTTGTCGCCCGCTGCGACGGGCAGCAGTGCCCTGAGCCGCAGCTGATAGCCCCAGCGGGGAAGAATATCCGCCGTAGCCTTCTTGCGGTAGTCGTAGAGCAGCACTTCGGGGAGGATATACTGGAAGTTACGGTACGCACCGCTCGTGAGCAGCTGGTAACGGTTGTTGGTGAAATGATAGGTCACGGCAGGCTGAATGCCCCGTATGCGGTGGCTGCGCGTGAGGTTGAGGGGGAGATACGCTTGTGCCTCTGCCTCGAAGAGTGTGCGGCGGGAGGTGAACATCCGTGCCGACACGTTCCCCTCGTCGTCCGAGACCCATCCCGTGCCGAACGCCTTGCCGCCATAGTCGGCAGTGAGGTTGAAGACGGGCAGCAAGCCCGTGTACGAGAGTGCCAGCCGCCCGTGGTGCTCGCCGTGGCTGTAGTACCAGCCCGCCTCGACGACGGCAGTGTTGAGCGTGTTTTGCGAGAGGAGCATCACGCCGGGCTTCACTATGGTGCTGAGGTCGTCCGTGCCGCTCTGCATTGCCGCCGTCACGTCGTAGTAGAACGGTGCCCAGCTGTGCGGCTTCAGCAGATGTAATATCTTGCGGTATGGGCGCGGGGCAAACGTGACGGGCGAGAGGGTGGCAGTGTCGAGGTTGAACGCCTCCTGCTCCGATAGTGTGCTTGCCAGCGTGGGGCAGTGGGGCGTACGCAGATCCGCGCGTACGGACTGTAGGCTGTCGGTGGGAAGAGATGCGATGCGGTAGCCCGTGGCGTGATAGTCGGCATACAGCAGACGGTCGCCACGGGGCGAGAGCGTCGGGTCGAAAGCTCCGAAGCGGGCAGAGGTAAGGCGGCGGGCGGTGGTGTCCGAAAGGTGAAGCGCGTAGATGTTGTTGGTCCCGCTGATGCCTGTCTCGAAATAAAGCGTGTCGCCCGAGAGATACGGTGCCGTGATGTTGATATGTGTTGGGGGGAGAAGGGTGCTCCACTCGCCGCGTTGCGTGTCTAATTGCAGAAGCATCGTTCCGCCTTCTTCTGCCACAGCCACGGCAACTATCTTCCCGTCGTTGCCGTATGCCAGCTCTTTGAGGAAGGCATTGCCGGGTGCGGCAAACCGGCGCGTTTCCTCCCCTGTGGCAAGGTCGAGAAGCACGAGGCGGCTCTCACCATTTTCAGTAAAGCACGAGGCGGCAGCCTGTCCGCCGCAGCTGCCGGTGGCAAGCGAGATGTAACGCCTGCCTGGAGTGAGCGTCGTGATGCGGCGCGTCGCCATGTCGTATTGCTTCACGACGCTGTGGTTCTCGTGTGTATGGCGCAGCCCGGGGATGATCTCCGTCCAATATATCCGCCTCCCTGCGTGCATCGGGCGGCTGCTCAGCGAACCCATGTAGCACAGCCGTCTCTCGCGGTTGCCGCTCAGTGCCACCAACGCGGTAATGTCGTTGAGGCTTTGCCTTACGGCGACCACCGTCGTGTCGTCCACTGCCAGCGGGTAGCGGTAGGACGTGTATCTCTTCGGAATGGGGGAGATGCAAGAGGGAGCTGCCGCCACCGTATCCTGCGCCATCCATTCGCTGCGGAGAAAGTCGAACGTCTCTTTGTACAATCCGTCCACGCCGACCCCCGCATAATGCTTGAGGGCATTGGAAAACATGGGGATTGCCCAGAAGCGACGTACATAGCGGGTGGTCGCCTTGTCCCAGATGTCTGCCCCGTAGCGGTGGCGGGCGAAAGAGGTGAGGTAGTAGCCCAAGGCGTAGTAGTTGCCCGTGTAATCACGATACGAGCCCATATACCATTTGTCGAGCGAATAGTTCTTGCCGCCTTCCAGGAGCTGTGCGCGGTATGCCATGCCGAACTCGGGCTGTCTGCCCCGCCCGCCGCATGACATTGCTGTCTCCGTGCCGACGGCATCGCCCTCGAAGAACCAACGCGGGAGGAAGAGCGAGGCAATGCCCTGTGCCTGTTCGCCGATAAGGTAGTAGAGAGCCTTTGTCCACCCGCGCATCACCTTGCTCGTCTGGATTGTGTGGCGCGACTCGTGCAGCACAAGGTGACGGTCCCAAGCAACGCCGTCGAGGTCGAAGGAGGGCGTCGTTATCAGCTCCATGCGGCGCGGTGCCCACGACACAAGTCCGTTGGACTGCATGTTCGCCGTGTGAAGCACCACGGGAAAGCGCGTCTGCATGCCCTTGCCCATCGTCTTCTGCAAGTGCGGATAGACATTCTCGAGGTATGTGGCGTAGCGGTGCGCCATCGAGTCGTTGCCCGCAGGGTAAATAAGGTTATAGTGCGGGAGGCGGGCGATGCGCCAGCGGAAACGCGTCGGGTCGGTGCCATAGTCAAGAAACTGCGCCTGCATGTTCATCGCAACACAAAGGCAGAGCACTGCCAATGAGACCTGTCTCAATATCCATTTCCGTATCTTCATCATCACTTGAGGGTTTTACAGCGCGCAAAGCTATAAAATATAGCACCGTGACGGGCGGGGTTGGTTAATAAATTGAAATCGGGAAAGCCGGATTTAAACTTAGCCGTGGCCGTGGCGTCTGTCTCCTCGGCATGCCGGAAAAGATCCTTTCCGGTTTAATAGTGCGATTATATACAGACATTTTATATCAGTTATGAAAACGGGAAGATACCTCTTGATCTTATTTCTTGTTCTTATCCAACAGACGGTCGTGGCGCAGCAGCGGGGCGGCGGTGTCGACATCACGGGAACGGTGGTGGAGAAGTCGAATGGCGAGCCTATCGAGCAGGCAACGGTGCGCCTCCTCAGTGCGAAAGACAGCACGATGGTAGGCGGCGTGGCAAGCTCGCAGGGCGGCGGCTTCACACTGAAGGGCATCAAGGCAGGAAACTATCTGCTGCACGTCAGCTTTGTCGGCTTCGAGCCACTCTACCAGTCTCTGCGCGTGACGGGGAAAACAGACCCTGTCAAGTTGGGTAAGTTGGAACTTAGCGACGGGGCGATTGAGCTGGGCGAGGCGGTTGTCATCGGCAAGGCACCGGAGGTATCGATGCGCAACGATACGGTGGAGTATAATGCCGACTCCTACAAGACAACCGAGGGGGCAGTGCTGGAAGACCTGTTGAAGAAGATGCCCGGTGTGGAGGTGGACAGCGACGGCAAGATTACCGTCAACGGGAAAGAGATAAAGAAGGTGCTTATCGACGGGAAGGAGTTCTTCTCCGACGACCCGAAGGTGGCGTCGAAGAACCTGCCTTCGAAGATGGTCGACAAGGTGCAGGTGCTCGACCGCCTGAGCGACATGGCACGTATGACAGGCTTCGACGACGGGGAGGAAGAGACCGTTATCAACCTTACCGTGAAGCCCGGCATGAAGCGCGGATGGTTTGGCAACGCCTTTGCCGGATATGGCAGCGACGACAGGTATGAGGGCAACTTCATGGTCAACCGCTTCATCAACAACGACCAGTTTACGCTTATGGGCGGCGTGAACAACACGAACAACATGGGCTTCTCGGACCTTGCCTCCAATATGTTCTCCGGCATGGGAGGGCGACGGGGCGGACGCACGATGGGTGCCGGCAACGGTATCACTACTTCGGGCAACATCGGTTTGAACTTCAGCAAGGAGTTCAGCAAGACGCTGACGCTTGGAGGCAATGTGCGCTATTTCCATTCCGACAACGAGGCGGAGAGCAACACCACGCGTACGAACATCCTGCCAGGCGACAGCTCGACGATCTACAACGAGCACAACAGCAACCGCACGAAGAACGACAACGTGGCTGCCGACATACGTATGGAGTGGAAGCCCGACACCCTTACGCAGATTATCTTCCAGCCCAACTTCAGTTATAGCAACAACCATAACCGCGAGGCGGGGACGTTCAACACGCTTACCAATCGTGGCGACACGGTCAACCTCGGCGAGTCGGACTACCTTTCCGACGGAGAGGGGTACAAGGTCAATGCCCGACTGGAGTTCAGCCGCAAGCTGAACAGCGAAGGGCGCGTCTTCAGCGGTTCGCTCAACGGTGGGGTCAGCGACTCGTACAACAAGGGCATGAACTATTCCAACACGGAGTATTTCCTCGGAGGCGAGCAAAACGAGCTTATCGACCAGCAGTTCCGCTACGACAACAAGGGTTTCAACTACCGCATCCATCTCTCGTGGGTGGAGCCGATAGGTCACAACAACTTCATTCAGGCGACTTACAGCATCAGCCAGAACAAGCAGGAGTCGCTGAAGAACTCGTACACGCGGGAAGAGGGTAGCGAGGTGTACAACGTGCTCGACACGGCATACAGCAAGAGCTACCGCAACAACTTCGTCAACCAGCGCGCCAGCCTCGCCTTTAAGGCAGTGCGCGAGAAGTACGACTACACCGTCGGCATGAACCTCGAGCCTTCGCACAGCGTGAGCGAGAACTTTGTCGGCGACACGACGCTCTCGAAGCTGACGCGCAACGTGATCAACCTCTCGCCTATGGTCCGGTTCAACTACCGTTTCGACAAGCGCACCAACCTGCGCATCAACTACCGCGGGCGTACCAGCCAGCCGAGCATGACGCAGCTCCAGCCCGTTGCCGACGTGTCCGACCCGCTTAACACCGTCACCGGTAACCCCGACCTGAAGCCGACATACACCAACAACCTCTTTGCCCACTACCACAAGTTCATCCCCGAGCAGCAGACGGCGTTTATGGCTATGTTGTTTGCCAACTATGTGGTGAACGACATCGTCACCAAGTCGGTCTATGTGGGCGAGACGGGCAAGAAGATGACGACCTACGATAACGTGAACGGAAACTACAACGCCAACCTGCGCGTCATATTCAACACGCCGCTCAAGAACAAGAAGTTTTCCGTCAACTCCATGACGATGGCTTCGTTTGCCAACACCAACGGCTTCATCAACGACGAGAAGAACACGAACCGAGACCTCACCCTCATGGAGCGCGGCGGCATCGACTTCCGTTCGGACTATCTCGACCTCGGGGTAAACGGGAACATACGCTACAGAACCACCAACAACTCGCTGCAGGGGCAGAACGACCAGAACACGTTCAACTATGGCGTGGGCGGGACGACAGCCATCTACCTCCCGCTCGACTTCAAGATCGAGAGCGACATCACGTGGTCGAGCAACTCCGGCTACGCCACCGGATACCAGCAGAAGGAGGTGCTGTGGAACGCATCCGCCTCCAAGTCATTCCTCAAAGGCAATCAGGCAACGCTGCGCTTCAAGATATACGACATACTGCAACAACGCAGCAACATCTCGCAAAGCGTGACTGCCAACTACACGCAGTTCTCGGAATACAACACGCTGAGCAGCTACTTCATGGTGCATTTCATCTATCGCTTCAGCATCTTCAAGGGCGGAGCTTCCGCAAGCGATATACGCGGTCCGGGCGGACCGCATAGAGGCTTCGGCGGTCCCGGCGGACCTCCCCCACGTTTCTGATAAGAAGAAAAGCACTCGAATTTCATCGCACGTTACACGGGATGAAACAAAGTCTGTCAGTCCAATTCAACGACGGTGATGCCGGTGCCGCCCAGCTGGACGTGCTCGTCGTGGTAGCTACGGATGCCTGGGACGGAGTGCAGATAGTCGCGTATCAGCTGCCGCAGGGCACCCGAGCCCGTGCCGTGAAGGATACGTATGCGCGAGGCTCCCACTTGGATGGCATCGTCGACAAAGTAGGTGACTGCCTGCAGAGCCTCGTCACCCCTCATGCCGCGGACATCTATCTCCTGTTTGAAGTTGAGTTTCTTCTCGTGCATCCGGTCGGCAGTGTCGGGGCTGATGAATGTGTTCTTGCGCGCGTCTTTCTTGATCTGGTTTCGGCTGACTTTCTCCAGTTGCTCCACCTTGACGGTGCTCTTTATCATTCCGAAGGCGACGACAGCCTGCTTTCCCTGTATTTCCATCACAGTGCCTGCGGCGCTCTGCCCCTTCAGGCGGACAGTGTCGCCCGTGGCAATCGCCTCACTCGCGGGGGCTGCCGCGGCGGGCTTTTGTTGCCTGTGTTCTTTCCGCTGCCGCAACTTCTCCATCTTGCGGGCAACGCGCTCGTTGTCTTCTCCCACCTCGCCGACGGAGGTTTTGAACTCGTCCAACGCGCGTCGGGCAAGCCGTGTCTGTTCCTTCTCTGCCTGCGCCTCCTTGATCTCGCGGATAGTGTTCTCGATGCGTGCATTGGTATCGCGCAGGATGCGTGCAGCCTCTTC
The DNA here is from genome assembly GCA_963652435.1 of Desulfovibrionaceae bacterium. Classification (GTDB taxonomy): domain Bacteria; phylum Bacteroidota; class Bacteroidia; order Bacteroidales; family Tannerellaceae; genus Parabacteroides. The sequence goes on from CAVJTV010000011.1 coordinate 7,032, forward strand.
TTTGGCTTCGCGAAGTATCTCCTTGCGCTGCCGGCTTACGTCCTCGAGGTCTTTCTCGTAACGCGCGGTGATGTCGTCGAGCCGCTTCTCGCGCTGGCGGATGTTCTGTCGTTTGCTCTCCCAGTAACGTTTGTCGCGGACAATGTCCTGGAGGTATTTGTCCATGTTGATATAGTCGGAGCCAACCTTTGCAGAGGCGTCGGCAATGACATCTTCCGGCAGCCCTATCTTGCGGGCAATCTCGATGGCAAACGAGCTGCCAGGGTTGCCTATCGCGAGCTGAAAGAGCGGCTGCATGAGATGGCGGTCGTAGAGCATGGCACCGTTGATAACCCCTGCGGTCTCTTCCGCGAAATGCTTCAGGTTCTGATAGTGCGTCGTGATTACGCCGAACGAGCGGCTGCGGTTGAACCTTTCGAGCAGAGCCTCGGCTATCGCGCCGCCGATCTGCGGTTCTGTCCCGCCGCCGAACTCGTCGATAAGGAGGATGGTCCTTCCGTCGCAGTTGCGCACGAAATACTTCATGTTGGTCAGGTGCGAGCTGTATGTGCTGAGGTCGTTCTCGATGCTCTGCTCGTCGCCGATGTCGATGAAGATGTTGTCGAACATTCCGGTGCGCGAGCTTTCGTGCAGCGGGATGAGCAGTCCGCACTGCAGCATATACTGTAGCAGCCCGACAGTCTTCAGGCAAACGGACTTGCCGCCGGCATTCGGTCCGGAGATGATGAGTATGCGCTTCTCGCTGCTCAGCGTGATGTCGAGCGGGACAACCGTCTTACCCTGCTTCTTGAGCGAGAGGTAGAGCAGGGGATGGACGGCGTGTGCCCAGTCTATCTGCTGCACGGGTTCGATGGTCGGCCTGATGCCGTTTACCTCGTCGGCAAAGAGAGCCTTGGCGCGGATGAAGTCGATATCAGCCATGAACTCGTAGGATTGCAGTATGTCGGGTGTCAAGGGGCGGATGGTGTCGGTCAGTTCTGTCAGTATCCTTATTATCTCTCTGCGCTCGTCGCCCTCCAGCTCGCGCACCCGGTTGTTGGCTTCCACAACGGCTTCAGGCTCGATGAAGACCGTCTTGCCGCTTGCCGACTCGTCGTGCACTATTCCTTTTATCCTGCGTTTGAACGCAGGCGTGATGGGTATCATCAGTCTGCCGTCGCGCATGGTGGGTGTCACGTCCTTGTCGACAACGCCTTCCGACTGTGCGCTTCGCAGGATGGACTGCAGGCTGCGCGATATGCCGCTCATTGTTGAGGCAATATCCCTGCGGATCTGTGCCAGGGAGGGCGAGGCATTGTCTTTCACCCGTCCGAACTGGTCTACGACGGCATCAATTTTCTGCACTGTCTGAGGGAACGCAACCACGTGTTCAGCCAATGCTGCGAGGGCAGGGTACGGCGTTTCCTCTCCTTCCTCTCCCGCGGGACGGAAGAAGCGGACAATGTCGCCGATGGTCTGCAGCGAACGTTTGAGGTCGAACAGCTCCTTCTCGTCGAGCCACGTCCCCTCGGGGCGTATCCGCCTTAGCGAATGACGCACGTCGAAGAAAAAGCTGACGGGGAACTCCGCCTTGCCGTGCAGTATGCGGACAAACTCGTCGGTCTGCTCTATGCGGCGGACAACCGTGTCGTAGTCTGTGGAGAAAGCCATCTCCACTGTCCGCTCCTCTCCCAGTGGACTCAGACACCGATCGGAAATGAGACGGCGGATACTGTCGAACCCCGTCTTCTGCTCAAAGTTTTGTGGGTATGTCACGTTGGTCTCGGGGAGCTTATTGAATCTCTATTGTGACCTCTTTGCGGATGGTCGGACGGACAATCAGCTCCATCTTGTTCTTGCCCCGCTTGACAGAGAATGTGCAGGCATTGTTGCCCGTCGGGTCGATGTAGGGCGCATAATAAAACAAGTACGAGAACGCGCCTATGTTAGCTGCGTCGCGCAGGGCATCTGCCACTTTCGGATAGCTGAACGTGTCCCAATACATGCAACGTTTGAATCCCGCTGCGTCGGTGAACTGTGTCTTCGGATTGCGGTATTTCATCGTTTGGGAGATGAAGTTCTTATAGCCTGCGGTAAACTCTTCGGCGGAATAGCCCATCTTGTTGCCGTTGATCTTTTCGATCACGTCGCGCTGACGCAGTCCGGCAACGTATGCCGGCGAGTTCGCGTCGACCTTCGTCACCAGCTCGAGGCGGTCGATGTCGTAGCTTAAGCCTGTGTAGTTGTATGCTCTCTGTGACACCTTGAACGTCACGTTTCTACCATATTTTACATACGGATACTGCATCAGCATGAGCGGCACATGTACGTGGGCATACTCCTCCAGTCTGTAGGAATCTTCCAGCAGTTCGTTTGCCTCACATTCCCAAAGGATACGCCCCGGGATGAGAGCCTGGTCGACCATTCGGAATCCGAACTGCAACAGATATTCAGCCTCTGCTTCTGCTGCCGAACTGCTGAGGAACGGGAACACGTCCATCTTGCTTTGCGCACAATTGAAGCGGTAGGCGGATTCCTTCTCGACCATGATCTTGTTTGCCCCCTTGAAGTTCGGGTTCTTGTCGAAGAAGTAGAACGTCTGTATAAGGATGTCCGGCTGCTCGGCATCAACCTTCAGCCCTTTCTTGGTCAGCTCTTTCTCGATACATTCGTTTATGGCTGTCTCTAATTTCCGGTTGTTCTCGTCAATAGGCGCGAAAGCAAAGGTCCGGAACTTGCCGAAGCTGACAGAGTCCGTCGTTGCGACGGTCTTGAACGGGCAGGTGAATGTTCTTTCGCTCGTTGTCTCGAGACTATACATGGCGAAAGCCGTAGCCAGCTGGTCTTCCGTAATCGAATTTGCCTTCTTACAATTCTTCTTCACCATCACCTGCTTCGATTCGGTGGAGAGGTTCGAGATTGTAAGTATCACATCGCTCTTACCGGCAGTGTTGAGCAACTCTTCTATCTCCGCGGGAGAGACTTCCGTTGTTGCGACACCGTCGACTGCCTCCACAACATCGCCTTGCTTCATGCCTGCAAGCTCTGCCGAAGAGTAGGGAGCGACACCCGTGACAACGGGCTTAAACGTCCCCCAGTTATTGCTTTGACTGATATCGTAGGTAAATCCCAATCTGCAAATTTCTGCATTCCGGCTCTGGGAATAACCGGTCAGGAAGGCAAACAATAATGATACGGACAGAATAAATCTCTTCATCATACCTATAATGCTGTTGTGAAATACGAGTGGCAAAGGTATGGATATTTTGGCTGGTTGCGGAATAGTTGGCAGCATATTTGATACCCTCCATGCGTGTCTGTGGCGGTGTGGTTTCTTCTGCGGGCGGAATGCCGGTGGAAGAGTTTTGCCATACGACGTTGACAAATAGTGGATAATAAGAAAAACAAGATAGTTATGAGCAAGAAGAATGTAAACGAAAACGAAGAAACGGCGGAGAAAGCAACTTGTCAGAATAGCGAAGAAGAGACAAATTTGCAGCAGGAGCAGGAAAATGCGGCAGAAGAATGTGCTGAAGCTGACATTGTGACCGAAGAATTGGAGATATTGAAAAAGAAATACGACGAGCTGAACGACTCTCACCTTCGTTTGATGGCGGAGTTTGACAATTACCGCAAACGTACATTGCGAGAGAAGGCAGACTTGATAAAGAACGGCGGCGAGGGTGCACTGAAGAACCTGCTACCGGTCGTGGATGATTTCGAGCGTGCCTTGCAGAATATCCGTACCTCCGGAGAGGTGGAAGCCGTGAAAGAAGGCGTGGAACTTATCTATTCCAAGTTTGTGGCTTATCTGACACAGCAGGGGGTGAAGGCAATTGAAGCGGTAGGGCAGCCTTTCGACACGGAGATGTTTGAAGCCGTGGCAACTATTCCAGCTTCGGAGCCCGACCAAAAGGGAAAGGTGTTGGACTGTATACAGACGGGATATATGTTGAACGACCGTGTGCTCCGTCACGCGAAGGTTGTGGTTGGAGACAATAACACACCGGAGAGTAAATAACACAACAACGAAGGAAAAATGGCTAAGAGAGATTATTATGAAGTGCTGGGCGTGTCGAAAAGCGCAACGGCAGAAGAGATAAAGAAGGCATACCGGAAGAAAGCCATACAGTATCATCCGGACAAGAACCCGGGCGACAAGGAGGCGGAAGAGAAATTCAAGGAAGCAGCCGAGGCGTACGACGTGTTGGGCGACCCTCAGAAACGTCAGCGTTACGACCAGTTCGGGCATGCCGGCGTAGGCGGTGCATCCCAAGGTGGCGGCTTCAGTGGTGGAGGTATGTCTATGGAGGACATATTCTCGCAGTTCGGCGACATCTTCGGCGGGCACTTTGGCGGCTTTGGAGGTTTCAGCGGCTTTGGCGGAGGCTCGCGGAGCAGCAGACGTGTAAACCGAGGGTCTGATTTGCGTGTGAAGGTCAAATTGAGCTTGAAGGATATTGCCTACGGCGTAGAGAAGAAGATCAAAGTCAAGAAGTATGTCCCTTGCAGCAAGTGTCACGGTAGCGGAGCGGAAGACGACCATAGCACGAAGACTTGTGACACGTGTCATGGCAGCGGCGTTGTCACCCGCATTGCCAATACCATTCTCGGACAGATGCAGACGCAGTCCACTTGTCCGACATGCGGCGGCGAGGGTAAGGTCATTACCAAGAAATGTACGCAGTGCGGTGGCGAAGGTGTCGTGCGCGACGATGATATAATCACAATCAATATCCCTGCCGGCGTGGCTGAGGGGATGCAGCTCTCCATGAGCGGCAAGGGAAATGCGGCGCGTCACGGAGGTGTCAACGGCGATCTGTTGATACTTATCGAAGAGGAGCCGCATCCTGAATTGATACGCGACGAGAACGACTTGTTGTATAACCTGCTGTTGAGCGTTCCTCAAGCAGCGTTGGGCGGTACTGTCGAGGTGCCGACCATCGACGGAAAGGCAAAGGTCAAGATCGAGCCCGGCACGCAACCAGGGAAGGTTTTGCGACTGCGTAACAAGGGGCTTCCTTCCGTGAACGGCTATGGCACGGGCGACTTGCTGGTCAACGTGAACGTGTATATCCCCGAGACATTGTCTGCTTCGGAAAAGGCAACGATGAACGGGTTGGAAAACTCACCCAACTTCCAGCCGAGCCATACGGCGAAGGAGAGGCTGTTCAGTAAGTTCAAGCACATGTTCGAATAAAACATTACTTTTGCCGACTGCCAATAGTGAATATATTGATATCAAAAGATGAATAATATCCGGAATTTCTGCATCATCGCTCACATAGATCATGGTAAGAGTACGCTGGCAGACCGGCTGCTCGAGTATACCAAAACGGTCGAGGGAAAAGACCTGCAGGCGCAGGTTCTCGACGACATGGATCTGGAGCGCGAACGGGGCATTACGATAAAGAGCCATGCCATCCAGATGGAGTATACATACAAGGGCGAGAAATATATCCTGAACCTGATCGATACCCCGGGGCATGTGGACTTCTCGTATGAGGTCTCCCGTTCGATTGCAGCCTGCGAAGGTGCGCTGTTGATTGTCGATGCTGCCCAAGGGATACAGGCGCAGACAATATCGAACCTATACATGGCGATCGAGAACGACCTGGAGATTATCCCGGTGATAAACAAGATTGACCTCCCGAGCGCGATGCCCGATGAGGTGGAAGACCAGATTGTGGAGCTGTTGGGATGTCCGCGTGAAGATATTCTCCGTGCAAGCGGCAAGACCGGCGAAGGCGTGTATGAGATACTGGATACGATTGTGGAGAAGGTGCCGGCACCCAAAGGAGATCCGGACGCTCCGCTTCAATGCCTTATCTTCGACTCTGTCTTCAATCCGTTTCGCGGTATCATAGCTTATTTCAAGGTTGAGAACGGGGTAATCCATAAGGGCGACCACGTGAAGTTTATCGCGACGGAGAAAGAATACGATGCCGATGAGGTCGGCGTGCTGAAGCTGGATATGTCGCCGCGCGACGAGATTCGCACCGGCGACGTGGGATATATCATCTCGGGCATAAAGACATCCCGCGAAGTGCGGGTGGGGGATACAATCACGCATATAGCACGTCCTGCCAAGGAGGCGATAGCAGGGTTTGAGGAAGTGAAGCCGATGGTCTTTGCCGGTGTCTACCCAATAGACAGCGAGGACTTCGAGAACCTGCGTGCATCGTTGGAAAAGCTGCAGCTGAACGATGCGTCCCTGACGTTTCAGCCGGAAAGCTCGGCTGCGCTGGGCTTCGGTTTCCGCTGCGGTTTCCTCGGACTGCTGCACATGGAGATTGTGCAGGAACGCCTGGACCGCGAGTTTAATATGGACGTGATAACGACAGTCCCCAACGTGTCGTATAAGGTGTACGACAAGAAAGGAAAGTGCATAGAGGTGCATAACCCGAGCGGCTTGCCCGAGCCGACGCTGATAGACCATATCGAAGAGCCGTATATCCGTGCGACGGTCATAACCAACACTGCTTTTATCGGTCCGATCATGACGCTTTGCCTCGGCAAGCGCGGCATATTGGTGAAGCAGGAATATATCTCCGGCGACCGTGTCGAGATACACTACGACATGCCGTTGGGAGAGATAGTGATCGACTTCTACGACAAGCTGAAGAGTATCTCCAAAGGATACGCTTCGTTCGACTATCATATCCACGATTTCCGTCCGAGTAAATTGGTGAAGCTGGACATTTTGTTGAACGGCGAGCCGGTGGACGCCCTCTCTACCTTGACGCATGTGGACAACAGCGTCGCGTTTGGTCGCCGTATGTGCGAGAAGCTGAAGGAGCTTATTCCCCGCCAGCAGTTCGACATTGCCATTCAGGCGGCGATAGGCGCAAAGATCATTGCCCGCGAGACGGTGAAGGCTGTGCGCAAGGATGTAACCGCGAAATGCTACGGCGGCGACATCTCGCGTAAGCGTAAGCTGTTGGAGAAACAGAAAGAAGGCAAGAAGCGGATGAAGCAGATCGGCACGGTGGAAGTCCCTCAGAAAGCTTTCCTCGCGGTGCTGAAGTTAGACTAACCGTTTGCCGACAATCGTATGCCGCCGCTCTCCAAGGTGATGAGGTGCTGCTTGTAGAGCGAGCCGACGGCTTGTTTGAAACTTTTCTTGCTACATTGGAAAAGAGACTGGATGATGCCAGGGTCACTCTTGTCGTGGACGGCAAGAAATCCGCCCTGGCTTTTTAGCGACTCGAGGATGATGCCCGCAAGCCCTTCTATCTTCTGATAGCCCAGCGGCGTGAGGCTCACGTCTATCTTCTCGTCCTCGCGGACACATTTGATATACCCTTTTATCTCTTCGCCTCTTTCCAAGCGGCGGAAGACTTCGTTGTAGTAGAGCAACCCACGGTGCAGATTGTTTATTATGACCTTGTATCCGATCTCCGTCTCGTCGGTAACCAGCAGACTGACCTCCTGATTGGGCGTATATTCGGGCACGATGTTGTCGAGATACTTGTCGACACGTGCGGAAGCCACGATTCGCCCCGTGACGTGGTCGATGTGGACATACACGAGATACCACCGCCCTTCGCGCATCGGCATCTTCTGCTCTTTGAACGGCACGAGCAGGTCTTTCATTATTCCCCAGTTGAGGAATGCCCCTGTGCTGTTCACCGACTTTACTTCCATGAACTTAAACTCGCCGACGGTGGCAAGCGGACGCGCTGTCGTTGCAATCAAGCGGCCCTCGTTGTCGTGGTAGATGAAAACCTCCACTTCGTCTCCCGTTTTCGCACCACTCGGGACGTAGCGCGTGGGGAGCAGTATCTCTTTCCCGTCGCCTCCGTCGAGGTAAACCCCAAAGCTCAGTTCCTTTACTATCCTGAGAGTGTTGTATTTCCCTATTTCAAACATAATCGCAGCTGTTTTTCGCGGCAAAAGTACGCGATAAATAAGGAAGGGACTGGGAAAAAACAAGAAAAGCACTTTTCCTCCTTCGCCTGAGGTCCAGCGGAGCTGTTGAAGCAATTCACGGCGGTTGCTGAGGTCCAGCGGAGCTGTTGAAGAGGTTCACGACCGTCGCTGAGGTCCAGCGGGACAAGAAAAGCCCCTTTCTATTTTTCATGCAGCAATAAATAAGGGAAAGCATCGTTATAGAAGCAGCCTTGCGTGGCGGGGATGCCGTCTCTCGGTGCTCCGAAAGGGGGTTGGGCGGAAAGTCGTATATTTGCGGCTCGTTACATGAAGAAAACAAATTACAAGATATGAGACTAAAACAGATACTTGCGGTGCTGCCGGTTCTTTTGATGGTGGCATGCTCTGTTCCCAAAGACGTTGCCTATTTCCAGGGGATAGACTCCGTGACGGCAGAGCAGAAGGCACAGATGAACCAGGCGTATTCCACGAAGATATGTCCGGACGATTTGCTGACCATCACTGTGACGGGATGGGACCCCACGGTGCTCACCCCTTTCAATCCTCCTACTTATGCGTATGCCGTTCAGGGAGAAGACAAGATAAGGCTCTCGGAAGAGCTGCAGACGTATCTGGTGCACAAGGACGGGTCGATAAACTTTCCTATCCTCGGGAAGGTCGATGCCGCAGGGCTGTCGAAGCAGGAGCTGGCAGAGAAGCTGCGGGTGGAAATCGACAAGTATGCAAACGGGGTGAACGTGAATGTGCAGATTGTCAATTTCAAGATAACGGTGATGGGTGAGGTGTCGCGTCCGGGGGTTGTGTCGATAAAGAACGACCGTATCACGGTGTTGGATGTGTTGGGCTCCGTCGGCGACCTGACGATAAACGCCAACCGCAAGAACATTCTTGTGATACGCGACAGGGACGGGCAGAAAGAGTTCGGGAGGATGGACCTTACCGACCCTGCCATATTCACTTCCCCGTATTACTACCTGAAGCAAAACGACGTGGTGTATGTGGAGCCGAACAAGGCCAAGAAACGCAACTCCCGATATAGCGCGGCACAGCAATACTCGATAACGGTGTTCTCTTCGATATTGAGCGCGATTTCAGTGATAACAACCGTTGTATTGGCAATCAGAAAATAAGTGTGATTTGGTATGGAAGAAATAAAGGATAACGAGACAGTCGATTTGAGAGGTTTGTTCATCTCTTACTTGACCCATTGGCGGCTGATTGGCGGTTGCGCCCTGTTCTCCCTTTTCGTTGCGGTGTTGTATGTGGCGTTTTACCCGAAAACGGTGGAAGCCTCTGCCCAGATATTGTTGCAGGACGACAAGGAGACTTTCTCGTCGGGCAGTTTCGGCTTGGGAGAGGCTGCGGGGCTGATGAAGTCTTTCGGGCTGAGCACAAACTCGAACACGTCGATAGTTGTCGACGACGAGCTTGTGACGCTGACGTCGAATCGGCTGCTCCGCCAGATGGTGACGGAGCTGGGAATCTATGTCGATTACTGCAAGCCCTTCACGCTGGGCTATCGGCTGTATAGCCAAAAGCCGTTGGTCGTTTCCTGCGACTCCGTTTCGCTCCCCCGATTGGAGAAGTCCATCGAGCTGGACATAAAGCATTATGCCGGCGGGAAGATGAACGTAAAGGCAAAGGTCAAGTTCTCCACCTTCGATGTGTGGAAGAAGTCGTTCGAGATAGAAGCGTTGCCTGCCGAGATAAAGATATTCGACCATCGGCTGACGATAGACTACGACCCCACGGGGGGCGTAGACAAAAACTCGGACTTCGAGCTATTGGTGACGGTGAACCCTCCGGTGGGCGTTGCCGAAGAGCTGGCTGAAGATTTCGTTATCGAAGACTATTCGAAGTCGTCGAACGTGCTGCAGATGACTTGTCAGGATTACGAACGGCAGCGGGCTTTGGATATGTTCAACACCCTTATTGCTTGCTATAACGAGCAGGCTGAGGACTACAAACGCCAGCTCGGCGACAAGTCGCTGGCTTTTGTCAGCGAACGCCTTAATAACGCATTGGACGAGCTGGGAAAGATTGAAGCAGCCATAGAGTCGTATAAGACCAAGAACAAGATTACGATTGTCGAATACGACATCCAGATGTATGCCACGGCAATGCAGGAGTTGCAGATGAAGATGGTGGAGCTGGAAGCCGAGCGGCATCTGATAGATCTGATGGACGAGTTTGTCCGCAACCCCGAGAACAAATACAAACTTGTCCCTTCGCTCTACACGCCCTCGGAAGGAGAAGGTGTGACGGGTGGCGCGCTGGCATCATACAACCAGGTGTTGGTGGAGCGCGAGCGTGTGATAAAGACTTCCGGCGAGCGTAACCCGATGGTGGCAACGCTGACTTTGCAGGCAGACCAGATGCGCGAGAGTGTCTTTACGATGATCGACAACTCGCGAAAGAGCATCTCGGCGACATACGAGAGTTTGAAAGCAAAGGAAAACCAGATACTTGCGAAGATGAGCAGTGTTCCGCAGCAGGAGCGTGCTTATGTCGACTTGCGCCGTCAGCAGGAAATCTTCCAGGGTGTCTACCTCGTTTTGTTGCAAAAGCAGGAGGAGATAAACATGACACTTGGCGAAGGGAAGGAACGCGCAAGGATCATCGACGAGCCTTACGTGAAGAGCGGCTTGGTTGCGCCCCGCAAGCTGTATGCGGCTATCGGTATCGTTCTGCTTACTGTCTTGTTGTCTGCAGGGTGGCTGGTGACGAAATGGCTGACCCTTTCTGTTTGGACGGATCTGAAGGCGGAACTGCAGCGGACTCTTCGATAAAGATATTGTCGGCGTGCGTGATCTGTTGCTCTTTCGGCGGGAGCTGCATGTAGTCGCCGTACAAGGAGCGGAGGTAAGTGTCGTAGTCTTCCACGCCGGCGAGGGTGATCGACTGGAATGTGTATCGTCTTGACGATTTGAAAACCTTGCTGTCGATAATCTCGCGCTCTTTCCAGTGCCCGTAGTAGTTGGCTGTCTTGGGCGAAGCGTCGAAGTCTCGGCTCTGGAGTTTGCGGTCTATGAAATCGGTTAGCTTCCTGTCGTCGATGGGGAGAGCCTTGATGAATGCGGCAGCGAGTTTTTTCAATCCTTTCCGGACGGAAAGCGAACAGAAACGTCCTTCGTGAAACCTAATAAGCCAAAAGATCCGTTTGATACGTATCCTGTCCGCAAGGCTGTCGGCAGACGCTCCGTCGAGGGGGAAAACATCTATCGCGATGCCGCTGTAGAAGTCCGCGTCCGCCGGCTCGAATATCTTCTCGATGACCTTGCTCCCTTTCAGCTGGATTTTTATAAACCCTTTCTTCACTGCGTCTGAGTTCTTGCGCGTCAGGACGGAATAACATTCGGGCAGTTCCTCTCGGGCTGTTTCTATAAAACGGTCGAAGTACGGACGGGGAATGCCGAAGTCCATATCGTCGTCCCAAGGGATGAAACCTTCATGGCGGACGGCACCCAGCATTGTTCCGCCCAACATAAAATAGGGGATATCGTGCTCGCGGCAGATCCGGTCGAAACTTTCTGCAATCCGCAGCAGGTGCCCGTGGCACTCTTCTATATCAATGCGTCGGAGAGACATTCTTTCTATCGTTTTAAGTATTGTCTTATTTGTAATCCTCGGGATATGCACCGGTTGAACAGGTCGCAAAGGTAGTAGCAGCGTCCCGATAGAAGCTCCACCTCTATCTTCCGATGCAATCCGCACCCTTTGTAGTATGCTTTCAGGAACGACATCTGCTGCGTTGTGATTCCGCGCAGTATCCGCAAGCGTTCTGCCTTCGGTTTGCGGGTCGGCTTCAGGTACAAGGAGCCTACGGCGCGGCGTATGAGATATTCGGAAATCACACCGAAGGCATTCCTCAACGATTCCTCCGGAAGGTTGAAACGCTCCTGAAGTTCGCGGACGCGGGCAAGGTAGGTCTCGTAGCAGGCGTATTCGGATTCGAACGGAAAGATACGCTGCGAAAGCGACGCGTTGTTGCGTACATAATAGTTGTACCCTGTGCCGCCCACTGTTCGGACAGCCGACACATGACAGAGATACGTCAGCATGAACATCACGTCCTCGGCATAATGGATCTCGGGATTGAACCGAAGATTGTTCTGCCTTACGACGGAAGCGTTATACAGTTTGCCGAAAGGAAATCCGCAGCGGTTGATGTTCAGCCTCCGGAAGGTCAGATGGATCTCATCGGAAGTGTAGAGATGCTCCTCGAAGAGACGTATTTGCTTCCCTCTCGGCGTGATGGTGTTGAACCCTTGGACGACGAGAATGTCTTTTTGCTCACCCGCAGCTCCGTAAAGGTTGCGCAGATAATCCCGCTCCACGCTGTCGTCCGAATCGACGAAGCATATCCACTCCCCACGGGCGTGCTCCAGCCCTGCGTTGCGTGCCGAGCTGACCCCGCCGTTTGCCTTATGAATGGCGTGAAAGCGAATGTCTTTTTCTTGAAAGGCGTCGCAAATTTCTCCGGAGCGGTCCGTGCTGCCGTCGTCGATCATCCATACTTCGAAGTCAGCAAACGACTGCCGCAGCAGACTGTTCAGACAATCTGCCAGATATTTCTCGGCATTGTAAACGGGGATAACGACGGATATGGCGGCTGTACTCATATTTTTCCGCCAAAGTTAGGCGTTTCTTTCGTTCGGGACAAAATAATGTGTCCGCGCATCCGTTTCTCTCTAAGGACTTGAAGGATAATAATGGCAGAGATGGGAAACAGAAAACGGATCGTGCGCAATATGCTGATGCTCTATCTGCGTATGCTGTTTAATGTCGTCGTGTCGCTGGTCATATCCCGATTGATACTTAACGCGCTTGGCGTAGAGGATTTCGGTATCTACAATGTTGTCGGTGCGGTGGTCATCCTGTTTACCTTCCTCAATTCGGCAATGGCGTCTTCCACCCTGCGGTTTCTCACGTTCGAAATAGGGCGAGACAATCAGGAACGCCTGCGGCGCGTTTTCTCGACGAGCATACTGATACATGCCCTGATTGCCGTCATCGTTCTGTTTTTGGCGGAGACCGTCGGTCTGTGGCTCTTCTACAACAAAATGATTATCCCTGAGGGGCGGCTTGGGGCTGCCATGTGGGTTTACCAGCTGTCGGTCTTGAGCAGCATAGTTACCGTTATGAGCGTGCCATACAATTCGGCAATAATAGCAAGGGAGAAGATGAACGTGTTCGCCTACATTTCCATGCTGGACGTGTCTCTGCGGCTCTTGGTCGTCGTCGCCCTGTATGCCGTCGCTTACGACCGGCTGATTGTATACGCCGCTTTGCTGTTTGCCGTTTCTCTTCTCATACGAGGCGTTTACATGGCTTATTGCCGAAGGAATATCGAGGAGACGCGCTACGTGTTTGTGTGGGACAAGGGGTTGTTTGTCGAGATGTCGCACTTTGCCGCGTGGAGCATGTTCGGCAACCTGGCATACGTGGGCTACACGCAAGGTGTCAACATACTGCTGAACATATTCTTCGGACCGGTGGTGAATGCGGCGCGAGCCGTTGCCGTCCAGGTGCAGGGCACGATGATGAATTTCTGCAACAGTTTTCAGACGGCGTTGAATCCTCAGATCACGAAGTCGTTTGCCGCGGGCAACAGGCAATACATGGACTCCTTGGCATTGGGAAGTTCGAAATACTCCTTTCTTCTGCTGCTGTTTCTCTCCCTGCCGATAATGATCGAAACGGAACAGACGCTGCGCCTGTGGCTGAAGATTGTGCCGGACTATACCGTCTCTTTCCTGCGGATAATAATGGTTGTCGCCATGGTCGACGTGATGGCAAACCCGTTGATAACGGTTGCGCAGGCGACGGGCCGTATCCGCAACTACCAGCTGATTGTCGGAGGGGTGTTGCTGATGATTGTCCCGCTCTCTTATCTCGTTCTCAAACTCGGCGGTGCGCCGGAGAGTGTGTTTGTTGTCCATCTTGTTGTCGCCGTCGTGGCGCAGATATTGCGCCTGTGGCTGCTGCGGGATTTGGCGGGGCTGTCGGTGAGGAGATACTTCCGGCACGTTGTCGTGCCGCTGGTTTACGTGACTTCGTTGTCTGTTATTGCGCCGTTGGCGGTCTACCACGAGATGGAAGAGTCGCTATGGCGTTTGGTATGCGTCGTGTCGGCATCGTGCGTGTCCGTGCTTGTCTTCAGCTACGTGGCAGGATTGGATGGGCGGGAGAAGCGGTTTGTGAGAGATAAAATAAAATCCACCAAAGAGAGGTTACTATGTTTCAAATAGAGAACAAAGAGGATTGTTGCGGTTGTGCGGCGTGCGTGCAGTCTTGCCCCGTTTCCTGCATACGTATGGAAGAAGACGGTGAAGGTTTCTTCTATCCGGTTGTGGACGAGAGCATGTGCATCGACTGCGGCGTGTGTGAAAAGGTATGCCCTGTGCGCAATCCTTATCCGCCGCGCGTGCCGAAGAGGGCGTGCGCAGTCCGCTCGAACGATTCGTCCGTCAGGGAGAGCAGTTCCTCGGGCGGACTGTTCATGGAGCTGGCACGCCGGGTTTTGGCGAAAGGGGGCGTTGTGTTCGGCGTGCGCTTTACGGACAAATGGACGGTAGGGTACGGCATTGCGGAGACGGAAGAAGAGCTGGCGGCTTTCCGCGGCTCGAAGTATGTGGAGTGTGCCACGGGCGACTGCTTCGAGAGGGCGCAGGCGTTTCTTAGGGAGGGCAGATGGGTGCTCTTCTCGGGCACTTCCTGTCGGATAGCGGCACTGAACCGTTTCCTCAGGAAAGAATACGACCGTCTGCTGACGGTCGAGGTGGTGTGCCACGGCGTGCCGAGCGCGAAGCTGTGGCGTGCTTACTTGGCGTATCTCACCGGCGGGCATCCGGAGCTTGTCCGCAATGTGAATTTCAGAAGCAAGGAGACCGGATGGAAGAACTACAGCTTTGTGTGCGAGTGGGGGCACCGTCGCTTGCAGGAACCTTTCCGTAAGAACGCATATATGCGAGGGTTTTTGAGCGATTCGCTGCTCAGGCCCTCGTGCTACAGCTGCGCATGCAAGATGTTTGCTTCGGAAAGCGACCTGACGCTGGCTGATTACTGGGGCGCGTGGCATCTTCAGGCGGAGGCGGACGACGACCGCGGTACGGGGCTTGTGTTTCTTCACACCGTGAAGGCTGCGGAGATATTGCAGTCGCTTAACGTGTCGTCGTGCGCAGTGACCGCCCCTTTTGAAAAGCTGCAGACATACAACCCGGCGATAGGGCAGCCCGTGCGCCGACCGATGAAGATAAAACGGCGGCTGTTCTACCGCGGGCTGAGCATGGGGCTGCCATTTCCGTTGCTGGTAAACATTATTCTAAGGAAGAGAGGCATCGTCGGCACGCTCAAACGGTTTTTGAAAAGGAAAAGAATATGAAAGTTGCGATATTGACACTCCGGCTGCACGCAAATTACGGCGGCATCCTGCAGGCATACGCGCTGATGACGGTCCTGCGACGCTTGGGGCACGAGCCCTGGCTTATCTTCAACCAGCCGTTCAAGGACAGGCGGTGGTATTCCTCGTGTGCCCTTTTCATGGCTAACGCCTTCCGCAAGTTCGTCCTCGGGGAACGGCAGCTGGAGGTGTTTCGCGAAAGGAGGATACGGCGGGAGTTCGAGACGGTTTACACCAACACTCTCCGCTTTGTGGACGAGCACGTGCAGCCCCGCACCGGCATCGTGTGCTCGCAAGGCGAATGGAAACGACTCAAGAAGGACTACGGCTTCGACGCTTTCGTTGTGGGGAGCGACCAGGTGTGGCGGCCCTTGTATGCGAAGCCCATCGAACGGTATTTCCTCTCTTTTCTCGGGAGAGACAAAACGGAGAAACGCATTGCCTACGCTGCTTCTTTCGGTGTGGACGAATGGACATTCACCCCGCGGCAGACGGCGCGGTGCATGGGATTATTGCGGCTGTTCGATGCCGTTTCCGTGAGGGAGAAATCGGGCGTGCAGCTGTGCGCCGACCATTTGGCGGTGGATGCCGCGCACGTGTTAGACCCTACGATGCTGCTCGAGGCGAAAGACTACATCGCGCTTCTGAAGCCCGAGGCGGAGGAGCGGCGACGCGGCGTGCTGGTGTATGTCCTCGACCGCTCCGCGTGGAAAGACGCGCTCGTGAAAGACATGGAGGCGGCTCTCTCTCTGCCTTCGTTTCGTGTCAACAATGTCCGTTCGGAAGACTGCCGTGAGAAAACCGCCTGCCGCATTGCCCCGCCCGTGGAGAGCTGGCTCGCGGGGTTTGCCTTGGCGCAGTTTGTGGTGACGGACTCGTTCCACGCCTCGGTGTTTGCCATCCTGTTTCATGTGCCCTTCGTTGTGTGCGCAAACAGGGGGCGCGGCATGGCGCGTATCCGTTCTTTGCTTGAGATGTTTGGTTTGGAAGACCGCCTGGCGGACGAATCCTGCGATGTCTCTCGCGCGAATCCTCTCCGCCCCATCGACTGGGCAGCCGTAGACGCTCGGCTGAATGCCCTAAGGGATTATTCCCTCGATTTCCTGAGGGAAAATCTAAAGTGAAAGCAGATTTCAGGTGTTACAAATTTTCGAGCCACTTCTTGCCGGATTTTGTAAATGTCCATAGGTAGATTCCTCCTACGATAACAACCCCGATAGTATATAAAATTGCCAATCCTACCATAATCACTTCAATATTTTGTTTGCCAGCGAAGCCGACAAGATGGTTAATACTATTCCAATCACAATGGCATACCAATTATTCTCATTTCTCATATCCGAGAATATCGGCATCACAAACCCCACGACCAAACCGGCAAACGACAACTTTGCGATGTCATAGAAAAACGCAGCGAGCTTTTCGCGTCTCACTTTGTCTTTTCCCTTGACTTCTCGTATCGTCTCTTGTCGTGTTTCCCAGTTGCCCATATCCTGTGTGCTATATATGCCGCGAATGTACGTAAAAGTTTTATCCGAAGTCACGGGGCATTATCTTACGCTTTTCCGCCGCTTGCGCGGGGCTTTGTCGCGGAGGTTGTAGGCTATGCGAACCTCGTCGATGAGGGAGTTCGCGTCGCGGACGAACGCCTCGCTCGCCGCCGACGGCGCGAGCACCTGCGTGGCGTTCGCAAGCATTATGCAGTCCGAATACAGCGCGTCCGCCCGTAGGCGCAGCGTGCGGCTGACCTCCTCCCCGCTGAACGCGGAGCGGACGGAGCTTTCCTCGGCAACGAGGCTCTCGAAGCGAGTGTTGAGCCGCTCCAGCTCGTCGAGATAGGACGTCAGGCCCAGCGTTGCCACCGCCTCGATGAATTCTTCCTTTCTGAGATCGAACAGCAATCCCTTCAGCACCTCCGTTTTCTGGTTCACAGGCAGCCGCCTCACGCCCTTGTAGGGGGCAATGGTGCCGCGGAGCGTTTTGCCCGCGGCGCGCTCCGTGTCGAGCAGCAGCGACGAGCTTTTGAGCACGCGCCCCATGATGTAGGCCGCCACGGCGTTGCGCGAGCGGTCCGCCTCCCTCCGTTCGTCCGTTGTCTCCTGCGCACGCGTTTTCCGGTTGAGGTCCATCAGCTTTGCAAGCAGCGTTTCCATCTCCGCGATGTTCTCCGAAGGGATATTCACCGGCGAAGACCCGTTCACTTCCTCGGGGATAAGCTCAACGAAGCGGCTGAGAAAGTTCTGATACTCGGAATTGTTCAATACGCTTAGATTGAATAAAGAAATTTGTGGAAAATGTGCCATTGCTCTGTGGTAAAAGATGATTTATGGGACAAATATATGTATTTCTTTCTTGCAAAGCTCAAACACCAGGGTGGTTTTTATCCTTTGCTACCGCGCAAAGCTCAAACACCAGGGTGGTTTTTATCCTTTGCTACCGCGCAAAGCTCAAACACCAGGGTGGTTTTTATCCTTTGCTACCGCGCAAAGCTCAAACACCAGGGTGGTTTTTATCCTTTGCTACCGCGCAAAGCTCAAACACCAGGGTGGTTTTCGCGTTTTGCAAGATAGCGAAGGCTATCCGCGATGTAAGTTTGTGTAGACGGCAGCTGTTTGTTGGGCAATCGTGCCCCAGTCGTACTTGCCGATGTCGTAGGTTTGGTTTTCCCTGCCGTCGTCGAGCAGAGTGCGGATGTGGAGTATCATGTCGCCGAGGTCGTTGAGACGGAAATAGTTTGCTTTGGGAAGACCCACGGCAAGGTTGGCAGGAATATCGCTTGCCAGGACCTTACGGCCGAAGCTCATCGCCTCGAGAAGGGTGATGGGCAGCCCCTCGTGGGAGGAGGGGAGCACAAACAGGGCGGCGTTGGCATAAAGCTCGGCGAGCTTCGCGCCCTTCACGACGCCCGGGAGGATAACCCCGTTCTCCGCCGCAAAATCCTTGAGGGAATAGCAGTACGAGGTCTCGTAGTCGGCATTTCCGGCTATCACGAGCCGATAGTCGGGGCGTTTCAGCTTGATGAAAGCCTCCGTCAGACGGTCGAAGCGTTTCTCCTCGACAAACCGCCCCACGGCAAGGATGTATTTGCCCGCAGTGAGCCCCAGTGAGCTGATGTATTGCGTGCCGCCGTCGGTGGCGGGGAACGTCGTGATGCCGTTGTAGATGAGGTGCACCCGCCGTGTGCGGTTGTATTTGCGTTTTAATATGTCGGTGATGATGGTGGAGATTGCGATGATGTCGCCGGCAAACCATGCGGCGAACGTCTCGCCGAGATGCAGCGCGACTTTGGCAAACAAGCCCCATTTCTCGCGGTCGTAGTCCGGACCGTGGTGCGTCATCACGACCTTCAGCCCCAGCAGCCGTGCGAAGGGAATAGCCAGTGCCGGACCTATGGCATGCACGTGGACGATGTCGGCATGCGCCTTCTTGGCAAACCAAACGCCCTTGAACGTATGGATGGCCGCCTCCAGTCCGATGACTTTCGGCGAGGAAATGTCTTTGAACGCGACACCTCGGTACGCCGTCATGGGTGGGTTTTCCCTTACGAACCCCGAGCGACGGACAACGACAACCTCGTGACCCATCGCCGCTATCCGCGGATACAGCTCCTCGCAATGCGTCTCGATCCCTCCCTGTATGTTCGGGAAACCTCTCAATCCGACGACAACTATCTTCATCTCTTCATGCATCCTTGTCTCGGGTCTTGACCCACGTCATACCATTTGCGCTCCATGCAGAGCGGTCTGCCAAGCAGACTGTTCAGCTTGTTTCTCACGACCCATCCGAGCGGGTGACGGAGGTATTTCTTCATCACGGGCGAAGCCGTGCCCACCATCCAGCAGTTCTTCGGGCACGTGCGCACCAGCTCTCTCACCCTCTCCGCTTGAGGGCTCGCCCATATCTCGTCGAACGACTGCACCTCGCGGATGTTTCCCATGCTTTCCTTCCAAAACTTTTCCTCCAGTCCGTTGCAGGGATAAACGTCGCCATACGGGTCGACGAAGAAGTTCACCAGCCCCGCCTCGCAAGGGAGCATGCGGCGGTTACCCTCGATGTAGTTGATGAGTCCGTTGTTGAAGAAGGCGCGGAACCACGATTTCGGCGTGTGCTCCTTCAGCTGCAGGGCTATCAGCTTCTCGAAATTGGAGATTACCTCTTCCTTGTTCGTGATCCGGTTGTCGTATTTGTGGAAATAATAGGAGTTATGGAAAGCGGCGGTGGCAAACTCCATGTCGAGCTGCTTCGCCAGGCGATAGAGGGACAGCATGTCCGCCGAGTTGTTGTTCGACACCGTGATGCCGAAGCCGATATCCTTCACGCCCATTTCCTTTAGCGCGAGCAGCGTGCGCAGCCCCTTGTCGAAGCCGCCCTCGCGGCCGCGCAGCTCGTCGTTCTTCTGCGAGAGACCTTCTATGCTCACGCGGATGCCGATGCGCGGGAACTTCTCCGCCAAACGTATAACGCGGTCTTCGAACCATCCCGAGGTGGAGATGACAACCCTCGGCGACTTCTTGAACAGCACTTCCACTATCTCGTCCAAGTCCTCGCGGATAAAGGGCTCGCCTCCCGTGATGTTGACGAACTTCACGTTCGGCAGCATTTCCAGCTCCTCGGGCTTGATTTCCTTGCTTTTCTCCGTGGGATTGTTCCAGATGTCGCACATCTTGCAGTGCATCGGGCAACGATACGTCGTGATGATGCACATATCCGTCGGAGGAGTGATTTTATCTCTCATAAATGTCGATTATTTTGTTGTAGTAGCTATCTGCCGAATACCTCTTCCGCGCATCGGCACAAATGCTGTCGTAATTGAATGAACTTTCGAACATGAGCCGGATTTTCTCTCTCAAGTCCTCCCTGTCGCCAGGGCTGAAAAGCATCCCGTTCCCCTCGTTGACAAGCTCCGGAATGCCGCCGATGTCCGCGCCCAGCACGGGAGTTCCCAAACAGAGCGATTCGATGACCGAGATAGGATTGTTTTCAAACCATTCGGATGGTATGACTGTAAACTTCGCCCGCCGGACGATTTCCCGTATCCTGTCCCAATGCTTCCGCCCCACGTACTCGATATGATTGTTGTAAGTCTCGAAAAGATGCTTCAGCGGTCCTGCTCCCACCACCACCAGCTTGTAGGGAAGCGTCTCTGCCACTTCCACCAATGTCCGGATGCCTTTCTCCTTCGAGAGCCGCCCCACGAAGCAATAATAATCTTCCCTTTCTGCCATCTCGTCGGCGGCAGGGTATTTGCGACCGGTGAAGTTGGGCACGACCTCGATCTTTCCCGCGTCGAACCCGCCTTTGACCATCATCTCTTTCATGTAGGCGCTGGGGGCAATGAATGTGTCCGTGTTTCTCTCCAGCCGCTTCCTGTTCCAATACAGAGCTTCGGCGAAGGCCGTCAGGCTGGCGGCGAAGCTGTCCTTCATACATTTCTTCAGCAGCACGTTCGAGATGCCGTGGTCGACGCAGAGCGTGCAGGGTTTCCCGTCCCGCATGCAGGAATACGACGGGCACACCAACTTGTAGTCGTGCAGCGTCCACACAACCTTTATCCCCCTGCGGTGTGCAATCTCGCCGATGACCGGCGAGAGATAAGAGTGGATGTTGTTCAGGTGCACAACGTCGGGCTTGAACTTTTTCACCAGAGCGTTGAATCTGATTTTCACTTCGTCCGGAGAAAAGATGCGGCGTGTGGCTTTCAGCTTGTCGGAAAACTTCCCTTCGAAACGGACCTCGCTCGGGAAGTACAGTACCCACTTTGAATGGTAGTTTTGCGGATAATACATGCTGAAAAAGGCAACCCGATGCCCTTTTTCTTTAAGTAATTTCTCCAAAGACATGGCTGCGATGCAGTCGCCACCGCGATTGTAGTAGAATTTATTAGCTACGAGAACGTTCATTGGCAAGAGATGTTTTCATATGTTTTAATGACAACCCCAACAACATCATCACGAACAATCCTCTGTTGTGCGTTATTGTCGAGTCGCTCGTACATTCTATCAGGAAGAACAGTATTATGAGGATTGTGATTGCGAAATACTTCAGGTTTATCTTTTCCCTCAACATCCTCAAGGCTTTTAATGCGATTGTGCCCCAAAACAAGAAGAACAGAGCTGCCCCGACAACGCCGAACTGCGCCAGTGCCGGATAGTAAGTGTCCGCAATGAATTTGGGATCGCTTTCCGTCAGCCCGAACATAACGTCCATCCCGTATTTGTTGTAGATCGGAGAATAATACACTCCGGAGGCGAAAGTGCCGTAGGTGGCAAATCCCGAACCGAAGGGGAAATAGTCCTTAAACACGTCCATCGAGAAATAATACAAAGCCATGCGGGCATACAGGTCTTCAACGGCTCTTCCCCCGCCGAATCCTCCCTGGATAAAATAGAGATTTACCTTGTCCCACGCGACAATCGCTGTCAGCCCCAGCGCAACGGCAATCAGCATCGAGTTTTTCATATTGAACTTCAGTTTGAAGCTGTCGTTCAGATAGAACACAATGAACGAAGCCAACACGAAAAAACCGTATGCCTTCGACCGTCCGGAGAGAAGACTGATGGAAAGGATTGCAAGGAACACAATCTTGTCGTTCAACGTATAGCTGCTGCAAAACAAATATGTCAGAGCCATAATCGTTGCTGCCGTAGCCAGGCGCGACTGATGCACCAGTAAAATCTTCAATATCTTCTCATCGAATAAGCCGGCTATTCCCACGAGCAACAAGTATATGGAGAACACGCAGACAACAAGTCTTATGTTCTTTTTCATCTGCTCGCTAAACCGAGGCGCAAAAGCATATACCGTGAAGAAAGCCAAGTAGGGTTTTATCTGTATTATAAAATCGGAAACGATGGCTGCCTTCGTGTTGCAGTGAATATAAAAGGAATAGACGAGGTAGAAGAAAAACACTCCCAGGGTTGTCAGGAACAGTTTGTTGACCGACCAGTTCGGGGTGTGGAAAACGTAATAGCCATACAGCACACAAAGCACCAGTGCACAAAGCTCGTCTACGAAGCTGAAATACTTCGTTGTGTCGTAGAAGATCACACCGAAAACGATCGTGAAGAGAAAGAGCAGGTAGAATGTATTGTCGACGAACTTTTGTAACACGGTATTCTCAAGCTGTTTTGTATAGACTTAACGATAAGACACCGTTTCTATTGTAGGAGAACTGCTGTTTTTCGCTCCGAAACAGGTTATGTATATGTTTTTCTCTTGCGTGTCGATGGCATAGATGGAGAAGCTGTTGCTGCTGACGCTGCCGCTCTTTCGCTCTATCTGTATGTAGTTGCGATTTTGAATATCGGGCGAAAGCGTGTTTGCCAGCAACATGATCTGCTTGGCTTGCGAGCTGTCGCTGCATTCCACCTCAAAATGTGCCGGCGTATGAGCGTGCCCTCCCATGTATGCAACGAAATCCCCGTGTGCGTTTGTGAAGTCGGCATCGACCGCCAGCTTCTCATAGGGCGGGCAGGTCATTTCGTATTCCCTACGGAGCGTTTCTTTCTTGATGAAAGCGTTTATGATGTCCGGTACCAGCTTTTCGCTGTACAGGTGAGTGCCGGAACACATATAAGTGGACAGGTCTCTTGAGAACGGCTGCAAGGGGTGATGATTCAGGATGATAACATGATGATTCGCCGTCATGCCCTCTGTCAGTGCGGTATTTATCAGCCAATCCACCTGCGCTTTTGTGATGCAGCTTTTAAGCATGGAGTTGTATTGAAAGTCATCTTGGTCTGTGTTGTCCAACGCGACAATGCGGATAGTCCCGCCGGAAGGATTGCTTACGTCGGCATAGTAGTAGTTCTCGCCCGAGGGCTGATGAAGCGGGTAATTCGTTTTCGCGAAAAGCAAATTGTTCAGGGCTTGTTTGCTTAGGTAGAACCCCGTGTTTTCGGTCAGCATATTTGCATCATGATTGCCTGTGCAGACAAAACTCGGGACCTTATTGTTTTCGAACAGAAAAGTGATGAACGCCTTTATGTACATCGAGGCATCCGACGCTGTTGTCTCTTCGTTGTTGCTGATGTAGTCGCCCGTTGCCACCAT
>CAVJTV010000012.1:0-29808 GCA_963652435.1 Desulfovibrionaceae bacterium
CTTCAATATCCCTTCGTATAGTTCGACGGCTTTCGCGTAATCTTCCTTTGTATATGCGGCTTCCGCTTCCTTTATTGCTGCGTCCTGCGCGTATGCAGTCAATGCCAGACACTGAACCAACAGAAAAAACAATATCTTTTTCATCTCTAACATCCTCTCCTTCTTTTATTGCTTCTTAATTGTGTTCTCCATCTTGCCGATGGCATCTACAGTCAACTCGTATAACCTGTCCATAGCATCCGAAGCCTGCGTCGGCGCATAACGGGCAAACTCGCAAGTGTTCAGGATGTCCATAAATTCGCTCGTCAGGGTTTCGTCTACGCCATACTTCGTCAGCTCCGCTTCAACATTGTCTTTGGTGAGGTTTGCCTGAGGTATGCTCAGCTTGTCACTCAGGTATCCCCACAAAGCACGGAGAACCTCTTCGTAGAACTCTTCCTTTTTGTTTTCCTTCATCAACTTACCGGCATTCTTCAATCTCTTGACCGCCGTCTTGTTCGCTTTCTTCGTGCGGACCAATGCAATATTGGCATTCTCTTTCGCCTGCTTACGATAAATGAAGAAGAAGACAACAAACAGAATTGCCGGAACGAGATAACACATGTAATACAAGAACGACCCGAAGAAGATGTCGCTTCCGGCAATGAAATGGAAGTTCTTCACCTTCAAGAAGCGGATATCCTTACCCACATACTTCACGCTTTCTTTGTTGCTGAAGTTTGATACGACAGGAGAGCTGCTGCTCCCCCCCTCGCCCTGCTCTACATGCAGTTTATAAGGTTCGGATTTCAATGTTTTATACGTGGCAGTCTTTGGGTCGAAATAAGAGAACGTGACAGCGGGTATCTCAAAGTCGCCGGCATAACGGGGGATTGCCATATACTCTATCGTCTTGCTACCGCTCACTCCAGCAGTTGTAGTCTTGGAATCTGTCTCCTCTTTCGGGTCGAAGATGTCGAAATCGTTCGGGAAGACAACCTCCGGCTTCTTTATCAACTTGATATTACCGTTACCCGTAATCTTCACCTTGACCGTTACCGCATCATTCGTCTTTACATTGTTCGAATTGATTTCCGATGTCATGTTGAAGCTACCTACCGCACCTGAGAACGCTGCCGGTTTCCCCGACGGCAAAGCTTTCACATCAATCGTGACAGGATTTGACACCAATACCTTCTTTACATCATTGTACGCGTTGGCAAACTCGTCGAAGATGCTGCGTATTTTCCTTTGGGTCGGGATGCGGATAACAGCATCGAACTTTCCGCTTTCTATGGTAAGCTTACCTGTGCGTTGCGGATAGAGAACCGTTTGCTTTAGCACAACGGTAAAATAATTACGGTCGTTGTAACGTGTCTGCGTCCATTGCGGGTTCGGTTGTTCGATCTCCTGCGCCAAGAATCCTTCAAACTCGGGGAACTTGGCGTTTTCCAACCCGCACATACGTGCAGCATACAACTTGAATGTCACCAGGAAACCTTCCTGTTCGTAAACACTATGGTCCGACACTTCCATCCTCACAAAATAATCGTCTTTCCCTATGGAAGCAACCTCTCCCGAAGCATTATTCGCTTCTGCTGCCTTATCGGGCGGAAGCACTTTAATGCTTAATGCGTTGGAGATATAGTTCGCACCCTTCACTTTTATGGATGCTGCCCCGATATCAAACGTACCTTCTTTCTTAGGCATCAAGATGTAGGTAAACGTGAAAGCAGTCTCGGACGACACATGCCCGTTTATAATCTGTGTACTCATACTGCTCGACGTTGAAGGTCCCATCAAGACTTCAAAATCTGTAAGCTCGGGTATACGGAGGTCGCTTGCCCTTGCCTCTGCATTCACGGTGTACGACAATCTGAATTGTTGCCCCATCACAACAGCATTCGGAGCACTCGCCTTGAAGGTCACATCGGCTGCCTTCATCGCCGCTCCGGCTGTCAGGAAGAGAACGAATAAGAAAGCTAATCTTCTCATTATATCTTGTTTTACTGTATTCCTCTAATCTGTTACCACTCTTTGTCTGTCTTGCGTTGCTGTTGTTGCTGCGCTTGCGCCTTCTTCACTTTCTCCTGCGTGTTCTTTTCATCTTGCAGAAGAGCGTCGAGCATTTGCTGGGCATTATCCCTACTCATCTGTTCGTTTTGCTGCGCTTCCTGCTGAGTCTTGTTTTCTTTCTTGTCGTCTTGCTGCTGTTGATCCTCGTTCTGCTGCTGATCATCTTTGTTTTCTTGATCTTCTTTCTTGTCTTCGTTCTGCTGATTTTGGTTTTGGTCTTGCTGATCTTGGTTTTGCTGGTCGTCGAGCAGCTTCTGAGCCAGCGCAAGATTATAACGCGTCTCATCATCCTTCGGGTTCAAGCGCAAGGACTGCTTGAACGCTTCCACACTCTTGGCATACTCCTTACTCTGCATGCTTATGTTCCCAAGGTTATGGAAGACATCGGCAAGGCGGGCTTTCCCTTCTTCTGTTTTCGACATCTTCTCTGCCTGTCCTGCCAACAACTGATATTGTTCGGCTGCCTCCTGAAACTTTTTCTGTTTGTACAAGGCATTTCCCAGATTGTATGTTCCTTCTGTGGAACGCGGATTTACCTCCAGGCTTTTACGGTAAGCAATCTCCGATTCGGTGAACTTTTCATCGCCATACAGATTGTTTCCTTCGCGCACATTCTTCCGTTCAGCTTTCTGGGCATACACCGCTCCCGAGCAAAACAGAAGCGCGCTCATACATATTATTGTTTTCCCTATGCGTATCATATTATTTACACCCCATATATTAAGAGAACAATTTGACCTTTTTGAAAACGCGGTTCTTCCGTTCCAAAATAAGAAACTCGGCTATCAAAAGGATCAAAGCAATCCACGCCAGTGTCTGAAACTGTTCGTTGTATTCGGAATAGACCTTGCTGTCGAGCTCCGATTTGTTCATTTTCTCTATCTCTTTCTGCAATGCTTTTTGTGCAGAGTTGGTATTGTCTGCACGCACATACATGCCGTTGCCTGCGGCAACAATTTCCTGACACATCTGTTCGTTCAGCTTCGTGATAACCACATTACCGTCTTTATCCTTCATATAGTTGTTTGCACCGGCAATGGGGATAGGCGAGCCTTTCGGGTCGCCCATACCGACAATATTCACATGGATATTCTTTTCCGCCGCAGCCGCAGCAGCTTTCACGGCATCGTCTTCGTGGTTCTCGCCGTCGGTAATAAGAATGATGGTCTTATCAGACGTTTCGCTCGGGGTAAACGAGCGTAGCGCAAGGTTGATTGCTGCTCCGATTGCCGTGCCCTGCGTCGAGACCATCGAAGGATTAATGGACGAAAGGAACATCTTGGCTGAGATATAATCGGAAGTGATCGGGAGCTGGGTAAAAGCGTCGCCGGCAAAGACAATAAGCCCCATCTTGTCGTTGTTAAACCCGTCAGTCAGCTTCGACAACATCTGTTTTGCCTTTTCCAAACGGTTGGGCGAAACATCTTCCGCCAGCATGGAGTTCGACACGTCGAGGCAGACCATAATCTCCACCCCCTGCCGCTTCACGGTCTCCAGCTTGGAGCCAAACTGCGGTCCGGCAATGACAAAGATCACCATCGCGATAGCTCCGAACAACAGCCAGAACTTAAGGCGTTGCCGCCCGCGCGAAACCTCCGGCATAAGTTCTGCCAACAACTCAGGGTTACCATATTTCTTTATCGCTTTCTTCTTCTGAGCCATTGCGTAGACATAAAACACAATGAGTGCCGGAAGAATGAAAAGCAAATACAAAAAGTCAGGATGTGCAAAACGAAACATAAGCCTCTTTATTTACGGTATATTCCTTAACAACGTATTTCTCAATAAAACTTCAGCCAAAAGCAGAACGAACAACAGCAAAGCCCAATTCATATATTCTTCCTGCTTCTTACTGTATTGTTGTACACTAATCTTGGTCTTCTCCATTTGGTCGATTTCCGAATATATTTCCTTCAGGCTCGTATTGTCCGTCGCGCGGAAATACTGTCCGCCGGTTGTCGCGGCAATCTGCTTCAGTGTCGGCTCGTCTATCTCGACCGGTATATTCTGATACTGTATGCCGAAAGCCGTCTGGAAAGGATAGGGTGCCGAACCCTGCGTCCCCACTCCAATTGCATAAATTCGGACGCCGAATGTCTTGGCTATTTCGGCAGCCGTGACGGGCGCAATCTCGCCTGCATTGTTCACACCGTCGGTAAGTAGGATTATAACCTTCGATTTAGCCGAGCTATCCTTGATGCGGCTTACGGCGTTCGCCAATCCGAGACCGATAGCTGTCCCGTCTTGAATGATGCCGGGCTGTATATCCTTGAAAAGGTTCAGCAGCACGGTATGATCCGTCGTAAGCGGGCATTGAGTAAAGCTCTCGGCTGCAAAAACCACCAATCCGATGTTGTCGTTCGGTCTCCCGTTGATGAAAGACGCTGCCACATCCTTGGCAGCCTCCAGGCGGTTCGGCTTAAAGTCTTGCGCCAACATACTGCTGGAAATATCCATTGCCATAACGATGTCGATACCTTCCGTGGAGGTATTCTGCCAGCTGTTCGTCGATTGCGGACGTGCAAGCACGATTATGAGAACTGTTACTGCCGCCACCCTTAGGACAAAGGGGACGTGTCTCAGATATATTCTCCATGAAGCGGCTTCAGGAGCGTCGAACGCTTCCGAAGAAGATACCTGCAGACTCGCCTGGCTCTTCCGGAGCTTCCAGACGTACCATCCAACCATCGGGATGAGCAACAGCAGCAGGTATAAGTATGTAGGATTTGCGAATGTCATCATCTATTCTTTCGTTATGTCGGTATCGTTCGTCTCTGCCGTCTTCGCGGTCTTTGCTTCCGAGGTTTCGGGGGCGGAGACTTCTTCTATCTTCGTCTGATTGATGAATAAATATGCGTTCATCATGCTCAGATCGTTCTCATCGGGGAGCGGGTTCATCTTTGCGAACTTCACGAAGTCTGACAGCGTCAGTATCTGCTTCAGATTCTCGTATACGGAATCAGCATCGTGCCGCCCACGTATTATCTCCAGAATTTCGCCCGAGGTCATTTCCATTGCATTGACGGAGAAACGCTCCACGATGTAGCGACGCAGCGTTTCGGTTACCAACGTATGATATTCCTTGTAGCGACCCTGCTGCCAGAGTTTCTGCTGCTTTATCTCGTCGAGCTCCTTTATTGCCTGCTCGTGTGGCGGGAGCTTTGGTTCCGGCTTTGCAAACGGGATAAGCGATTGTTTGTTCCGCAAACGCTTGATGACGTATGCCGCCACGCAAATGAGCAGGAGCGCAAGCAGGATGCCGAAAATAATCGGGTAATAGTCTGCCAGCACGAACGGAGGTCTCCATACTGTCTTTATGTCGTTGAACTCTTCCGGCTTGTCGGCATTTACAGGGACGCTCGAGACCTTCAGCGCAACCTGATCGGAGCAGACCGTATCCGCACCGTCTATAACCTTTATCGGAGGCAGAAGATACAGGGCGGAATCGAACGACGTCACCAAAATGTCTTGCTTTATCAGCAGACGATCGTTCTCTATCACTGACGAATCCACCTTGGAAAGGCTCAAGACCTCCACCCCGTGCATCAGAGTGTCGCTCGGAACCATAATGTTCACGCTCCGGTCCTTGTCTGTCGTCACCGTCAGATGCAAAACCGTCTGCTCGCCTATCAAGATGGCTGCCGAGTCTATCTTCACATCTATCAGCGTCCGTTGTGCCGACATCTTCCCTCCCATGAGCAAAACCACGAGAAGAAACAGTATGCCTCTATCTATAAATTTCCTTTGCATGCCTCAGCTACGTTTATCAAACAGTGTAATCAATGCCTTCACATAATCGTCTTCCGTGCGGATAGACACCGAATCGACGCGGCTCTTCTTGAACGCGTCGTCCATCCTCTTCTGACGACCGTCCCACCATTCCTCATACGCCTTGCGGACTGCGGCGGAGGATGTGTCGACCCAGCGTTCCTCTCCCGTCTCTGCATCCTTCATTTTCATAAGTCCGACAGACGGCAGCTCCGTTTCCCTGCGGTCGTACACTTGTATGGCAACCACATCGTGCTTTCTGCCGGCTATTGTCAGGGCATCTTTGAAGCCTTCCTTGTCTATAAAGTCGGATATGAGAAACGTGGTGCAGCGTTTCTTGATGGCATTGGTCATAAACTTCAAGACCTGGCTGATGTCGGTCTTCGTATCCTGCGGCTCGAAGTCGATAAGCTCGCGTATGATATAGAGGATATGCTTCTTCCCTTTCTGAGGGGGGATGAACTTCTCGATTTTGTCGGAAAAGAACACGACACCTATCTTGTCGTTGTTCTGTATGGCTGAAAACGCCAGCGTTGCGGCAATCTCAGTCATCATATCCTTCTTCATTACGTTCACAGAGCCGAAATCCCTGCTCCCACTCACGTCCACCAGCAGCATAACCGTCAGCTCGCGCTCCTCTTCGAACACCTTGATGTATGGACGGACGTAGCGCGCCGTCACGTTCCAGTCTATGTCGCGGATATCGTCGCCGTACTGGTATTCGCGCACTTCGCTGAACGCCATACCGCGTCCCTTGAACGCCGAGTGGTATTGCCCCGCAAAAATGTTGCGCGACAGCCCTCGGGTCTTTATCTCGATACGCCGAACCTTCTTTAATAGTTCACTTGTCTCCATTCTTTTCTTCAATTTGTGCCTTTACGGCTGGTTTTCACCCTTCTTCGGTCGAAGAAACCACCTTGCAGGGGTGCAAACTCATTTCTACGAGTGTAGAAACCACCTTGCAAGGGTGCAAAGCCATTTCTACGAGTGTAGAAACCATTTTGCAAGACTGTAAAGCCATTTCTACGAGTGTAGAAGCCTCCCTCCACCATTGGAAACGACTTTCTCCGCCCTCGGAAGGTTAAGGCACCTCCACTTTGTTGAGGATTTCGCTTACGACTTCCTCTGCGGTAAGGTTGTTTGCCTCGGCTTCGTAGCTCAGACCGATACGGTGGCGCATCACATCGTGACATACGGCGCGGATATCCTCGGGGATGACGTAGCCTCTACGTTTGATAAACGCGTAGGCGCGTGCCGCAAGTGCCAGGTTGATGGACGCACGCGGGGAAGCCCCGAAAGAAATCATGTTTGTCAGATTTGCCAGCCCGTGCTCTTGCGGGAAACGCGTTGCATACACTATATCGACGATGTAACGCTCTATCTTTTCATCCAAATACACCTCGCGGACAACCTCGCGGGCTTCCAATATCTCATTCTTCGTCAGCACGGGCTTGATGTCGGGTTTCACGCCCGAAATGTTCTGACGAATAATCAGCTTCTCCTCTTCCTTTTTGGGATAATTGATGATAACCTTCATCATGAAACGGTCCACCTGCGCTTCCGGCAGCGGATAGGTACCTTCCTGCTCTATCGGGTTCTGCGTCGCCATCACAAGGAAAGGTTTCGGCAGTTGATAGGTGTTTTCGCCAATCGTCACCTGACGCTCCTGCATTGCTTCCAGAAGTGCGCTCTGCACTTTCGCCGGAGCACGGTTGATCTCGTCCGCAAGCACAAAATTGGCGAAGACAGGCCCCTGCTTCACCTGAAACTCCTCGTTCTTCTGGCTGTAAATCATCGTACCGATCACGTCTGCCGGCAAAAGGTCCGGAGTAAACTGTATACGGCTGTATTTTGCGTCGATCAGCGAAGAGAGGGTCTTTATGGCAAGCGTCTTTGCCAGTCCCGGCACACCTTCAAGGAGAATGTGTCCGTCTGAAAGCAGACCAATCAATAAAGATTCCACCAAATGCTTCTGCCCAACGATTACCTGATCCATGCCCTTCGTAATCATGCTTACGAACGAGCTTTTACTTTCAATCCGATCGTTCAACTCACGAATGTCTACTGTCTGACTCATAAAATATCTGTATTTCTTATTTGTTGTTCTACCACGTTTTTTGGACGCGCAAAAGTAGAAATGTTAAATCAGTATCTTCCGCTTTTGCAGTTAAATAATACAAACCCGAGGGGCATCCCGACAGCCGCAAATCATGCTTTGGAAGCCGTGGAGAAGGGCTATAAATTCCCGCTTAGTATTTCCTCCTGACGCGCGGCGGCTTTACTGACAGAGGCAGGGTCATTTCGGTCTATGCCGTAGACTTCCGGAGCGGGAACCATGATTACCGTACCCACCGGAATGTTGTCGGGGTCTTTGATGGTCTGTTTGTTGTATTCGTAGAGGTAAACCCAAAAGATTTTGCTGCCGTAATACTCGAGCGAAATCAATGTCAGTCGGCTTCCGGGCTTTATCTTCTCTTTGGCTATGACTTCCGGTGTCGGGGGAACTTCTTCCACCGCTTCAATGACGACGGTGTCCTGCGTTTCTGTGATTTCGGTCTGTGTGGTATCCGCCGGCACGACGGCAGAGCCCGGAAGCGAACTGCCGACAAGCACAGATGGCTCCGAGTGCCTCAATCCAGAGAAGAAATCGCGGTTCTCGTACACAAAAAAGCTCACCACAGCAACCAAAGCAGCTATACTTGTCACGACCAATGCTCTTGCAAAATGAGACACCCCCGTTTCCCTTTCTTCCATGGGCTCTTCCGCTTCTGTTGTTTCATCCGTGTCATGCAGAAGCGGCTCTGCCGTATCTTTTGGAGCGTCCGGCTCTGCTGTGTCGGCATCGTCTGCTATCTCTTCCGTTTCGAAGAATGAAAAAGGCTTGTTCACCGTCTCCCGCAGTTCCTTGTCCGGCACAAAAGCGAGCTTGTAATGCGCAGGAATGGTGAAACGCTCGCCCGTATTCACATGAATGCTCTCGCGTTTCTCCATCAAAACCACTTTGAAGGTCCCCAAGCCCTTCACCTTGGCAATCTTGTCCGTGAATACGCCATCAGACACGACCGCAACGAGTTCCCGAATGAATAGTTCCGTGCTTTTCCTGTCCTTTCCGGTATGCTCCGCAAGCAAATCCGCCAGATTCGGTGTCGTCAGCCTACTGCCCATTATCGCTTAGCTCTTTTAGTTTGGATTTGAGGGTTACACCGGGTTTGAAAACGGTAACCAACTTGGGTGGTATCAAATAACGTTTCCCCGTCGCAGGATTTACCGATATACGCTCCGTTTTCTTCTTGACTTCAAACAGACCGAAGCCTTGCAAATGGACGGTATCACTCTCCATCAGCCTTAATCCGACTACAGAGCCGAACGCAGACAACATCTCCGTCACTTCCCGCGCACTCCAGCCCAATCTTTCAGACAACGTCGCTATCAGCTCCTTGTTCGTCATATTTTTCTTACCGTTAGCAAATCAATGCCTTCCCGTAAAGGTCGAACGCCTCGACACCATCAATCCTTACATCGTAGAAATCCCCCACGTGTAGCTGCCGTTCCTTGGAAACAAGCACCTCAGGGTCGACCTCGGGCGAATCGAACTCCGTGCGCCCTGCATAGAAGTCTTCGTCCTCGCGGTCGAGTATTATCCTGAATGTTTTGCCCACTTTCCCTTCGTTTATCTCCGTAGAGATGCCCTCTTGCACGCGCATCAGATACTCCAAACGTTCTTGCTTCACCTCCGAAGGGACATCGTCCTTGTAGTTTCTGAAAGAATATGTTCCCTCCTCGTGACTGTAAGCAAAAGCTCCCATACGCTCGAAGCGAACCTTCTTTACAAACTCGACCAACTCTTCAAAGTCGTGTTCCGTCTCGCCTGGATGCCCAACCATCAGCGTTGTACGAATATGAATGCCCGGCACCTCTTCACGTATGCGCTCCAACAGTGCGTATGTCTCTTCCTTCGTTATGTTACGGCGCATCTTCTTCAACATAGGGTCACTGATATGTTGCAATGCTATATCCAGGTATTTGCATACGTTATCGCGCTCGCGCATCACCCGCAGCAACTCGTAAGGGAACCCCGACGGATAACCGTAGTGTAACCTGATCCACTCCACTCCCTTTATATCCGAAATACGCTCTACCAACTCCGGAAGAGCATATCTTCCGTATAAATCCTTTCCATAATAGGTTAGGTCTTGCGCTATCACTTGAAACTCCTTTACCCCCCGCTCTGCAAGCAGGCGTACCTCTTCTTCAATCTGCTCCATCGGAAGCGAACGGTAATGTCCCGTACTGATAGGGATTGCGCAATAAGAGCAAGTGCGGTTACAGCCTTCTGCAATCTTGAGAAAGGCATAGTGACTCGGTGTTGTTAGGACGCGGTCGGAAGCCAGCTCCCTGTAATACGACTTGCCAATATCGGAAAGCAGCTGCTTCCAATTGAATTTGCCGTAGAAGCGGTCTACCTCCGGGAGCTCCTGTTTCATCTCCTCAAGAAACCTCTCCGTAAGGCATCCCATGACATACAACTGACCTATCCTGCCTTTCTTTTTGGCTTCGCCAAGCTCCACAATCATGTTTATCGACTCTTCCTGCGCGTCGCCGATGAAGCCGCAGGTGTTTACGACCACAATCTCACCGTTCACCTTATGCGGATCGTGCTCCACCGTGTAACCATTGGCAACGAACTGTCGCATCAGCTGTTCGGAATCGACCAGATTTTTCGAGCAGCCAAGCGTTATGATATCAACCTTATTCTTTCTCATTGTCCCCTTCTCATCACCGTAAAAAATGGCGGAAACCTTTATTCTCCGAACAACGAATCGACAAACGCCTTCTTGTTGAACACTTGCAGGTCTTCGATACCTTCTCCCAAACCTATATACTTCACAGGAATACGAAAATGGTCGGAAATACCTATCACTACGCCGCCCTTTGCCGTTCCGTCAAGCTTCGTAACAGCAAGAGCATTAACTTCTGTTGCTGCCGTAAACTGTTTGGCCTGCTCGAAGGCATTCTGTCCCGTGGAACCATCTAATACTAACAAGACTTCGTTCGGGGCATCGGGCACAACCTTCTTCATAACGTTCTTGATCTTTGTTAGCTCGTTCATCAGGTTTATCTTGTTGTGCAGACGACCGGCAGTATCTATGATAACAACGTCGGCATCATTCGCTTTAGCAGAGCTAAGCGTATCGAAGGCGACAGACGCCGGATCGGAACCCATTTTCTGTTTTACTACGGGAACACCCACACGTTCGCTCCATATAACGAGCTGCTCCACCGCCGCAGCACGGAAAGTATCTGCTGCCCCAAGATAGACGCGTTTTCCCGCTTTCTTGAACTGATAAGCAAGCTTGCCGATTGTTGTCGTCTTACCGACACCATTCACCCCTACAACCATGATGACGTATGGCTTCTTATCCTCGGGCAGGGTGAAGCCTTCGGCATCTTCCGTATGGTTTTCGGAGAGCAAGGCGGCAATCTCCTCCCGCAGCAGAGCGGACAGTTCTTCCGTTGTCACATACTTGTCTCTCGCCACGCGCTTTTCGATGCGCTCGATAATCTTTAGTGTTGTGTCTACCCCAACATCGGAAGTGATCAGTACCTCTTCGAGGTTGTCCAACACCTCGTCGTCCACCTTGCTTCGTCCGGCAACAGCCCTGGCAATCTTCGAGAAGATGTTTTCCTTGGTCTTAGACAAGCCTTTGTCCAACGTTTCCTTTTTCTCTTTGCTGAAAAATCCCCAAATACCCATATATTATCTGCTTGATATGTTTCTCTTGTCTGTATGCGACCGCTAAATTACTACTTTTTTAGTTGACCTCTGCGTCGTCCCGCATGAAGCGGGCAATCAGCTATTCCTGTTCTTGTAGTCTTCATAGCTGAACGTCCTGTAGATGATCAGCTCGTCGTCTTTGCTCCAAAGGGCTAACGACGGATGCGGTATGCCGTTGAACATGGATGTCTTCACGATAGTGTAGTGAATCATGTCTTCGAATATAATCTTATCTCCTATCCTCAAGGGCTTGTCGAACGACCAGTCGCCCATGTAATCACCGCTTAGGCAACTATTGCCTCCAATGCGATAGGTCGGCTTCCCTTCCTTCTTATCGACGGCATTACGCACTACCGGCTTATAAGGCATCTCCAAGCAGTCGGGCATGTGGCAAGTGAATGAGGCATCAATGATGGCTGTTCTTATGCCGTGGTTCTCCACGATGTCCACGACAGTGGTCAGAAGAAATCCCGTTTGCCATGCGAACGCGCTCCCCGGCTCCATGATTATCTCCACGTTAGGAAACTTAGCCCTGAACTTAAGGAGCAGATTGATGAGATGTTCCGTATCATATCCTTTTCGTGTCATCAAGTGACCGCCACCCATGTTGAGCCACTTTATATGAGGTAGAAAGCGTGCGAAACGCCTCTCCACGACTGCAAGGGTCTTCTCCAAATCGTAAGAAGACGACTCGCATAAGGTGTGGAAATGTAGCCCCTCTATCCCTTCAGGGAGAGCGTCGCCTAAGAGATCCGATACGATGCCCATCCTCGAGCCCGGGGCGCAAGGGTTATATAGCTCTGTCTCCACGTCTGAGTATTCAGGGTTGATACGTAAGCCGCAGGAGACATGACTGCCGTGCTCTTTCACCATCGGATAGAACCGACGATACTGCGAGAGAGAGTTGAAGGTCACGTGGCTGCTGTACTTAAGGATCTCGGGGAAGTCTGCTTCCGTATACGCCGGCGAATATGTATGTGCACGGCTGCCCATCTCCTCGTAGGCAAGGCGAGCCTCATACTTGGAACTGGCAGTTGAATAAGGTATATATTCACGCACGATAGGGAACGCCTTCCACATGGCGAACGCCTTGAAGGCAAGGATGATATTTACTCCCGCACGTTCCTTCACGCTCTTTATCAACGAAAGGTTCTCGCGAAGCCGCTTCTCTTCCATCACATAACAAGGCGACGGTATCACACTGAAATCTATCATGTAGCTATGTTGTTCGTTAAGTAGGTCGCAAAGGTATCAAAATAGATTTATCCTCTTACTACCCCTCATGGTGTGGGGCGGCTTAGAACGACCAGCTGCTGCGGTCTACGGATGCCTCCATCCGCATCTCCTCGTCGTCGGGGATGGCAGGATAGAAATCGATGCCTGTCACCTTCTCCACGCTGTCGACAGGGATTGCCATACGAGAGAGCTCCACTGCTTTATAATCTCTGTTTTCAAAGATGAAGGCGATTGCTTTGTACTCGTCGCCTGCAACGCGGCATACTACTTTATAAAACGATGCAGGAACGCCTACCCTGTTCTTCCCCATCCGCTTCATATCATCTGTTATCACCGGTCCCGTAGCGATGAGCAACGGACCGTAATCTTTAGCCCACACACGACAGAGTTCTTCCAACTCTTTCCATACGCCGCGGTTAAGCCCCGGCTTCTGCGGACAGATGTTGCTCAGATAGAAAGATTCGCGCATTGCCTTTGCCGACCACTTCATGTCGCCTGCCGGCGCAAGATGCCCACGGTCATAGCCTGTACGTGTGTAGTCTTCGTTCGTTGCCGTTGCACCCTTCACCATAGGGTCGGGCACGAATTTATTGGAACGTGAGGCTTTGCGGCTAACGGACTCTTCCGCCGTCAGCTCGTAGGCAACCCAGTTGGCTATTCGGTAATCACTGTTGTAAGACACCGTGTAACCTTCGTGACGTATCACCTGCTCCGCACGTTTTGCTTTTAGCTTAGGAATCTCTGCTCCTGCAGGGATACGGAATGTCGTGGTCTTACGCACGAGAGGCTCGACCTGCTGCGTGGCGACGGGTGCCTCCTCCCTAACACGAGGCTCAGCCTCAGACTTTGCTTCGACTTCTTTCTTAGGCACGGGGGCTGAAGGGTAAAGGTAGCTGTGGAGGTAGAGCACCCCGATGACACAAGCCACTACAAGCACTGCCCCGAGGCACAAGCCCCTGAGCGATGCACCCCACGATGCGGCACGCCGCTTCCCTCGTTTCGTCTTCGCACGACCTTTCTTCTTACCCATCAGTTGCTACGTTTCATACCCCACGTCTTTACGCGAAGAAGAGGATAAGCAGCTGGGCTGTGAGCACACGGAGAAACATCGTCAGCGGGTAGACTGTTGCATAACCTACCGCAGGAGCGTCGTTTCCTGCCGTCGCGTTGGAGTATGCCAGCGCGGGGGGATCTGTCGTGCTTCCTGCTATCAAGCCCATCAACGTGAAGTAATTCACTTTGTAGAAGTATCGGGCAACACACCCGACAATGAGTAGCGGCACGATTGTAATTATGAAGCCATAACCTATCCACGAGAAGCCGCCGTTGTTTACTATCGTATCCACGAAGCCGTCTCCCGCGCTTAGACCAACACATGCGAGGAACATCGTTATGCCGACTTCGCGAAGCATGAGGTTCGCGCTATGCGTTGTATAGGTAATAAGTTTGTATTTGTAGCCGAAGCGGCTGATAAGTATCGCAACGATAAGCGGTCCGCCTGCCAAGCCCAGCTTCACAGGCTGCGGGATACCGGGGAAAGTAATAGGTATACTACCAAGTATGACACCCAAGCCTATGCCGACAAAGATGGCAATGAGGTTAGGCTCGTTGAGACGTTTCAAGGAGTTGCCCAGCACCTTCTCGACGTTTGCCACAGCTGCTTCCGTACCAACCACACTCACGCGGTCGCCCACCTGCAACGTGATGTTAGGCGTAGCGACGAAGTCTACTCCCGCACGGTTGATACGTGTTATATTGATGCCGTAGAGCTTGCGCAGCTTAAGCTGACCGAGACGTTTACCGTTGAGCTCGGGCTTCGTTATAAGGATACGACGGTTGATGAAAGAGCTTTCCATCCGTATCCATTGCTTGCGTTCCATGTCTATCTCCTCGCCGATGATTGTCTTGATTGTTTCCGCATCCTGTTCGGTTGTTA
Organism: Desulfovibrionaceae bacterium; assembly: GCA_963652435.1. Lineage (GTDB taxonomy): Bacteria > Bacteroidota > Bacteroidia > Bacteroidales > Tannerellaceae > Parabacteroides. Next base: position 14,772 of record CAVJTV010000012.1, read on the forward strand.
TCACGAAGATCTTGTCGTTCTCCTTAAGCTGAACGCCGGCAGATGCTATCTCAATCTTCTTCGTGTCGTCGTGCCAGACGCGAGAGATTACAAACTCACGATGTTCGAGCAGCGAGGACAACTCGCCGACCGTCTTACCGAAGACAGCGGGGTTCTTTACTATCAGAGATATAGGCTTCGCTTCCGTCGTGTGTGATGCTTCCATCTTATTAAGCTCTTCGTTCTCTTTATCGAAAGACACCTTGAAGACGTAGCGGATGAAAATGATGGCGAGGATTATACCGACGACACCGAGCGGATAGGCAACAGCATAACCAAGTGCTATGGTGTTGTCCGTCACCCCGTGCATATCGGAGTATGCCTGTTGTGCGGCACCGAGACCGGGCGTGTTGGTAACGGCACCGGAAAGGATACCCACCATAGTGGACATCTCTATGCCCGTCGCGAAGTGGAGCACGACGGCGACAGCAACGCCAAGGAACACTATAGCACATGCCAACATGTTCAGCGTGACGCCGCCTTCCTTGAAGGAAGAGAAGAAACCGGGTCCTACCTGCATACCCACAGAGTATACAAATAAGATCAAGCCAAACTCCTTGAAGAAATGAAGCACCTCGTGATTCATTGTGAAGCCAAAGTGCCCCATAACAATGCCGACAAACAGTACGAAAGTAATGCCCAGCGATATGCCGAACAGCTTAATCTTCCCAAGCTGAATACCTGTCGCAATTACAAACGACAACAAGAGTATGGAGTGCCCGATACCGTTCCCCCATAACAAGTCATTGAACCAACTCATATATTACCTGAATAAATAACCTTTTTGCCTAAACCCGTAAGGGCGTGCAAAGGTAGGCATTATTTTGTGTTCAGCAAGACAAGCACTACCTTTAGCGCGTAAAAGACATACACACATGATACGTATATATAATGTAGCACTTGCCGTAGCAGTTGTGGCAAGCACCCTCAGTGCGCATAGCGAGGAGAAGACGGTGACGATAGAGACTAATGTAGGAGTAATGAAGGCACGGCTCTATGAGGACGTGCCAAACCACGTCCGCACATTCGTCTCGCGTGCTCAGAAAGGAGAGTATAACGGCACGCTCTTTACGCGCGTCGTCCAAGGCTTTATGATACAAGGCGGCGCGCCCGACTCGAGGAATGCCCCCTCGGGCGCACGATGCGGCTTTGGTGACGCGTCGGCAGAGATCATGCCCGAGATGAAGGCGGAGTACTTCCACAAGAGAGGGGCACTCTCTGCTCCCCGACAAAACGACGACGTGAACCCCGAGAAGAAGTCAGACATGTCGCAGTTCTTCATCGTGCAAGGTCGGGTATATCGCAGCGGAGAGCTCGATACGATAGAGCGCGTCCATAACCAAGAGATACGACGCAAGGCTCTCGAGAAGTATTACCGCCCCATAGCGGTGGACCTGAAGATGCTTAAGCAAAGCAACAAGCGCGAGTATAATAAGAAGGTGGCAGAGGTGAACGCAAAGATAGACTCAACGATACTGGCAACGCCCGGGCATCTTGTCTTCACCGAGGAGCAAAGACGGTCGTATACCACAGTCGGCGGTTGTCACCATCTCGACGGAGTATATACCGTCTACGGGGAGATTGTCGACGGCTGGGACGTGCTCGACGCCATTGCGGGACAAGCCAAAGACAGCTACGACCGCCCGAAGAAAGACATAAGGATAATACGTGTCACTGTCGATTGACGGCGACACCTAATAGTGCTGCGGCACCTTCGGCGCATCGCTCGCCGTCGATGGCGGCAGACACTATGCCGCCGGCATAGCCGGCTCCTTCCCCACAAGGAAACAAGCCCTTCAGGGTGACGTGCTGACACGTGTCGCCTTCGCGGAGGATGCGTACAGGCGAGGAGGTGCGCGTCTCCACCCCTATCAGTGCAGCTTCGTTAGTCAAGAACCCTCGCGACATCTTCCCGAAACGAAGGAAACCTTCTCGTAAGCAGTCCGTAATCAGCTTAGGCATCCAGAAATGTAGCGGCGAGGCTAAGAGCCCGGGCGTGTAGGAAGAAGTGGGGAGGTCTGTCGAGTTCCTGCGCGCAACGAAGTCGCCCATACGTTGGGCAGGTGCTACCTGTCTCATCCCGCCGTTCTGCCAGCATATCTCTTCCAGCCGCTCCTGAAAAGCCATAAGTGCCAACGGGGAGCTGCAAGGTATCGTCTCGGGTTCATGCTCCATCAGTGCAGGGTAATCAGACGGATGAAGCTCTACGACCATACCTGAGTTTGCCCACCGAGAACCCCGAGAAGACGGCGACATGCCGTTGACCACCACCTCCCGCGGCGCGCTTGCAGCGGGTACGACAAAACCTCCCGGGCACATGCAGAAGGAGTATACCCCCCTCCCGCCCGACTGGGTGACGAAGCTATACTCGGCAGCGGGGAGATACCGCCCCCGACCTTCCGGGCTATGATACTGTATCCTGTCTATCAGCTCCTGCGGATGCTCGAGGCGCACACCTACGGCAATGCCTTTCGCCTCGATGGGTATGCGCTGCTCGTACAGGTAGCGATACACATCGCGGGCTGAATGACCGGTAGCCAAGATGACCGGTCCGTAGAAACATTCGCCCGTATTGGTGACGATGCCTTTCACTTCTTCCCGTTCAATCACGAGAGAGTCCATGCGCGTCTCGAAATGCACCTCCCCACCACAGCTGATGATTTGTCGGCGTATGTTTTCTATCACGCGCGGGAGCTTGTCTGTCCCTATGTGAGGATGTGCGTCGGACAGTATCGAGGAGCTGGCTCCATGCTGACAGAACACAGAGAGTATCTTCTCCACCGAGCCGCGCTTCTTGCTGCGCGTATACAGTTTGCCGTCTGAATAGGCACCGGCTCCACCCTCGCCGAAGCTGTAGTTCGACTCGGCATCCACAGTATGTTCGCGGCTTATGCGGGCAATGTCTTTCTTCCGCTCGCGTACATTCTTACCCCGCTCCACTACGACGGGGCGCACGCCAAGCTCGATAAGGCGGAGGGCTGCAAAGAGCCCGCCCGGACCTGCGCCTACGATGACGACAGACGGCGCGTCGGAAACGTCGCGGTAGTCCACTGCCCTATACTCCGGCTCGTCGGGTGCCTCGCCGATGAATGCCCGCAGCCTGACGTTGACGAACACATTTCGCTGACGCGCATCGATGGAACGCTTCAGCACCCTGACGGCGTTTATCTCATGAAGGGCTGCACCTGTCTTGCGAGCAACGACCCTCGCGAGCGACTGCTCGCCGGCTGCCTCCTCGGGCAAAAGACGTAGTTGTAGTTCTCGTATCATCCCTGTTTTCCTTTAGCACGCGGGGCGCAGCACTTAGCCGAACAGCCTCCGGAATGCTTCCTCCACTTTCCTTACCTGTATTATCTCTATGCCGCACTTCGCCGTGTCGAAGCCTTTCAGGTTGTTTTGAGGAATAATGATACACTGAAAGCCCAACTTCTCTGCCTCGAGGATACGCTGCTCTATGCGGTTTACAGGTCGTATCTCTCCGGACAAGCCTACCTCGCCGCACATACAGACGCCCCGCTCCACACTTATGTCGAGACTGGAAGAAAGCACGGCACTTATTACGGCAAGGTCCGTGGCAGGATCGTTAACACGCAGACCTCCTGCTATGTTGAGGAACACATCCTTCTGCGCGAGCTTGAAGCCGGCTCGTTTCTCCAAGACGGCAAGGAGCATATTCATACGCCTAAGGTCGAATCCCGTAGCACTGCGCTGCGGCGTGCCGTAGACGGCAGAGCTCACTAAGGCTTGCGTTTCTATCAAGAAAGGTCGTATTCCTTCGATGGCTGCGGCAATAGCTACGCCGCTCAACCCCTCGTGGTCTTGCGTCAGCAGCAGTTCGGAGGGGTTGCTTACTTCCCGAAGTCCCGTCTGCCGCATCTCATAGATACCCAGCTCTGCTGTACTGCCAAAGCGGTTCTTTATGCTCCTCAAGATGCGATACATATAGTGACGGTCGCCCTCGAACTGTAGTACGGTGTCGACAATGTGCTCCAGCACCTTTGGTCCGGCTATGCTCCCTTCCTTATTTATATGTCCTATCAACAAGACCGGCACGCCGCTCTCTTTGGCATATTTCAGTATTGCGGCACTACACTCCCTCACCTGCGACACGCTGCCGGGCGACGACTCCACAAGCTCCGTGTACACTGTCTGTATGGAGTCTACGATCAGCAGGTCGGGCTGCACGTTGTGTGCTTGTATGAATATCTGTTCAAGGTTCGTCTCGCTGAGGATGAAGCACTCGGGGTTGTCGTTATGGAGACGGTCGGCACGGAGCTTCAGCTGCCTTACGCTCTCTTCGCCCGAGACGTAGAGGGTCTTCAGTCCACGCAGTCCGAGAACAGTCTGAAGCACCAAGGTCGACTTCCCTATCCCCGGCTCGCCACCGATGAGCACCAGCGACCCCCGAACAAGTCCGCCACCGAGCACGCGGTTCAGCTCCCCGTCGTTGAGGTCTATGCGCTCCTCTTCTTCCGTAGTAATGTCGCGAAGCAACACGGGGCGTGCCTTACCTGCTTCCGCAAGTCCTCGCACCGCGCTCCTCGACGCGGGGTCTTTCGTCGCGACGACCTCTTCGACATACGTATTCCACTCGCCGCAGCTCGGGCACTTACCAACCCACTTAGGTGCTTCCGCACCACAGTTGGAACACACATATACGGTCTTTGTCTTTGCCATACGCAGACGGGTGCTATTGTTTCTCCTTTGGCTTGCGATCGAAGAAGGGGTTCTTCGACGAGGCACTTACCGCAATGCCCATGACGCATCTGCACGACTCGCCGAGCCACCCCAGGCGTTGAGCCGCCAGCCCTGCGCTAAACATGACGCGCGTGTCGAGCCTAAGATCTGCCGCCGTTGCCGAGGCAGAGCCGATGGCTATGCCGAGGTCGACGGAGTTGATGGCACAGGGAACAGCCTCGGGCTTCTCGCCGCATGCGGCAAAGCCGCAGTGCCCGCAGTTAAGCCCTTGCGCCTGACTGCGCGTCCCGACAATCATTACCGCCTCGGCACCCGATACGTTCTCGGCATCGCGTATGAAAAACTTCATACCCGTCTCGTCCGCTATCCTCAACATCTCGGAGGACAGTTTCCGTATGTCGTCGCCCTCTACCATAGCAATCTCCACAATGTCTATCCCCTTGCCCTTGGGAGCCGTACGCGCGGCAGTCATCATCTGACGTACCGCATCAAGCACATGAGTGTGCCTTATGTCTCTTTCGTTCTGTATCATAATACCTCTTCGGTTTGTTTCTGCAAATGTACATAAATTCGGGAGAAAGCACGCCGGTGTGCCCTCCCTAAGAAGACAAAAAACGCCTCCCTGAAGAGCCGAAAATCAGCTCCTCAAGGAGACGGAAATCTACTTGGTAAGTAGTGTGAAATCTACTTAGTAAGTAGACACTCGTCTACTTAGTAAGCAGAGGGGGTGTCTACTTAGTAAGTAGACGAACCTCTACTTAGTAAGTAGTTTTTCACCCCGTCGAGAACACGGTTTGAAGGGGGTCGGTAAGCAGATTTGAACCGCGTAGGCATGAAAAAAGCCGACTTCTCGGGGTCGGCTTTCTTACCTGGTCCTAATGTTTGAGGACGTTTAGTTCCTTACCTACTTTGACGAACGCCGCTACCGCCTTGTCGAGGTGCTCGCGCTCGTGACCTGCGGAAAGTTGTACACGTATGCGCGCCTGTCCTTTAGGAACAACCGGATAGTAGAAGCCCGTGACGTATATCCCCTCCTCCTGCATACGGGCGGCAAAATCTTGGGACAGCTTTGCGTCGTAGAGCATAACGGCGCAGATAGCAGACTGCGTAGGCTTGATGTCGAATCCTGCGGCAAGCATCTTGTCACGGAAATAGGTGACGTTTTCCATCAGCTTGGTGTGGAGGGCATCGCTTTCTTTCAACATGCCGAACATCTCAAGGCTTGCACCCACGATAGCCGGTGCGACAGAGTTGGAGAATAGATAGGGACGCGAACGCTGGCGCAATAGGGCGATGATCTCTTTCCTACCCGTAGTGAAGCCGCCCATTGCTCCTCCAAAAGACTTGCCGAGCGTGCCCGTGAAGATGTCTATCTTGCCGTAGACGCCATACTTCTCAGCTACCCCATGACCCGTGGCACCTACCACGCCGGCGGAGTGCGACTCGTCGACCATCACGAGCGCATCGTATTTCTCTGCGAGCTCGCAGATCTTATCCATCGGTGCAACGTTTCCATCCATAGAGAACACACCGTCCGTAGCGATAATGCGGTGACGTTGTGCCTGAGCTTCCACAAGACAGCGTTCGAGGTCTGCCATGTCTGCATTGGCATAACGGTAACGCTTTGCCTTGCACAGGCGCACACCGTCTATGATGGAAGCGTGGTTGAGTGCATCCGAGATGATGGCGTCTTCCTCGGTGAAGAGAGGCTCGAAAAGTCCCCCATTAGCGTCGAAACATGCCGCGTAGAGGATGGTGTCCTCCGTATGGAAATAGTCGGATATTGCTGCCTCCAACTTCTTATGCAAGTCCTGCGTGCCACAGATGAAACGTACCGAAGACATTCCGTACCCGCGCGAGTCCATCGCCTCCTTCGCTGCCTTGATAAGGCGCGCATCATCTGCCAGACCAAGATAGTTGTTTGCGCAGAAGTTCAACACATCGCTGCCGGCACCCACCTTGATGTCTGCTCTCTGCGGCGTAACGATGATACGCTCGTCTTTGTACAAACCGGCTGCCTTAATGTCAGCCAACTCCTTCGTGAGGAAATCTTTTACTTTTCCGTACATACTTTCTTTTGTTCTTATAATGATCAACAATGGCGGCAAAGGTCACTCTTTTTCATCAATTCCCGCATGAAAAAGGATTCGTTTTTAGAACGTCGGAAACCATTTCTCGATACCTTTGCGGCCGTCATAAAAGTAAAGACATAATGAAGAACGTATTGGTAATAGGCTCCACTGGTCAGATAGGATCGGAGCTGACGATGGAGCTTAGGAGGCGCTACAACGGCTCGATAGTGGCAGGATATATTTCGGGAGCAGAGCCGAAAGGCGAGCTATTAGAATCGGGACCTTCTGCCCTTGTAGACATAACAAACGAGCAGCAGATCGCCGAAGCCGTGTCGAAATACAAGATCGACACTATATACAACCTCGCAGCACTCCTCTCGGCAGTAGCCGAGGCAAAGCCTCAGCTTGCGTGGAAGATCGGCATGGGGGGCTTGTTTAATGTTCTTGAGGTAGCACGTGAGATGAAGTGCGCCGTGTTCACGCCAAGCTCCATAGGCGTGTTTGGCAACAATACTCCCAAAGACAAGACACCGCAGGACACTATCCGCAACCCGCGCACCATGTATGGCGTTACGAAAGTCTCCGGCGAGCTGCTGAGCGACTACTACAACATACGCTTCGGCGTTGATACCCGATCGGTGCGCTTCCCCGGGCTTATCTCGTATGTCACCCCTCCGGGCGGAGGGACGACGGATTATGCCGTAGACATTTACTACTCTGCCGTCAAGAGCGAGAAGTTCGTCTGCCCGATAGCGGCAGGAACGTTTATGGATATGATGTATATGCCCGACGCCTTGCACGCGGCCATCCAAATAATGGAAGCCGACCCATCGCGTCTCATACACCGCAACTCGTTCAACATAGCGTCGATGAGCTTTGATCCCGAAATCATTGCGGCAAACATCCGTAAGTACAAGCCCGACTTCTCGATGGAATATAAGGTAGATCCCCTGCGGCAGTCTATTGCCGACTCGTGGCCCAACTCGCTCGACGATACCTGTGCACGTGAGGAATGGGATTGGGAGCCCACTTACGACTTGGACTCGATGACGCGCGACATGCTTGAGAAACTAAGCAAGCGTCTCGTCGGGTAGCACCTCGTAGTCTACACAGGCACGCTCTGCCCTTACCGGACCTATGATCCCTTTCGCCACGGCGAGATGCTCGGGGTGAAGAGCATAGGTTCTCACATCCTCCAGCTTATCGAGCTCTGTGGTGAGTATCACGTCCCATGTCTCTTCGGGGTTTATGTTGAAGTCGACACGTATCTTGCGGAGCACGTCGATCTTTTCTTTCAATGCTTCCAGACGTGTCTTTATCTCCTGCATCTTCGCCTGCTTCTCGCCGTCGGATGCAAATTCTTTCAGTTTGAACATTACAATATGCCTTACCATAATATATATATGTATAGTGATGTCGCTGTTACATGTGTTCGTCTAAGTACGAATCCTTATACCCGAGGAAGTAGAGGATTCCATCAAGACCGATTGTGGAAATAGATTGGTTGGCGTTCTCCTTCACCTTAGGCTTGGCGTGGAAAGCTATTCCCAGTCCTGCTATGCTTATCATCGGGAGGTCGTTGGCTCCGTCACCGACAGCCACCGTCTGACGTATATCCACATTCTCTATCTGTGCTATCAGGCGCAAGAGCTCCGCCTTACGCTTACCGTCTACAATATCTCCTACCGCACGCCCCGTCAGCTTACCGTCTACGACCTCAAGCTCGTTGGCGTATACGTAGTCTATGTTGTACTTCTGCTTGAGGTAGTTGCCGAAATAGGTAAAACCTCCGGAGAGGATCGCTATCTTGAAGCCCACCTTCTTGAGGATACGCATAAGACGATCTACCCCTTCCGTTATTGGCAAGCTCTCCGCGATCTCTTTCATTACCTTCTCGTCGAGACCTTTGAGCAGAGCGCAGCGCTTGCGAAAGCTCTCACAGAAATCTATCTCTCCGCGCATAGCAGCTTCTGTTATCGCTTTTACCTTGTCGCCGACACCCGCACGCACAGCAAGCTCGTCTATTACTTCCGTTTCGATGAGAGTCGAGTCCATATCAAAGCATATAAGTCTTCGCATACGACGATACATACTGTCTTCCTGAAACGAGATGTCCATTACCTGCTCGGAGGAGAGCTTCATAAACTCGGCCTTCATTCGTTCTTTATCTTGAGGAGTGCCGCGCACGGAGAACTCTACGCTTGCCTTCGGCGTACGGGCATCCTCGTCAAGAGGTATACGACCTGTCAGTCGCTTTATGTCGTCGATGTTCATCCCCTGGTCGGCAACGACGCGCGCCACTCCTGCTATCTGCTTTGCCGTCAGCTTACGCGCAAGGATGGTGATGATATACCGATTCTTCCCCTGCATGCCGACCCACGTCCTGTAGTCCTGCTCCGTAATCGGGTTGAAACGTACATTCACACCGAGTTCGTAACTCTTAAAGAGGATCTTCTTTAGTATGTCTCCGGAGTTACCGTCGGCTGTTTGGTAAAGAATGCCAAGTGATAAGTTGTTGTGGATGTCTGCCTGCCCGATATCAAGGATAGCAGCGTTATTCTCTGCCAATATCTCCGTGAGGGTAGCAGTGACTCCGGGTCTATCGGCACCACTTATATTAAGCAGTATTATCTCGTCTTTCTGTTCCATCTCTATCTGTTGTTTGCTTTCTGCGGCAAAGGTATGTAAAAAACAAGAGCAAAACCCCTTACCCTTCTGCGCACAATCGTCTCGCTCGCGAGCTAAAGAGGTGTTATAAAACATAGAAAAGCTTTGCCATTCGCGCGTTTTACGGCGATATTCTTGTCCGTCGGGAGCTTTGGCAGTATTTTTGCCGGCGTTAAGAGCAGGGTGGTTGTCCCTTAGCGAAGGCGCAGCTCCTGCTCATTCCTGAAAATCAGGAGTCGGAAAGTATACAGACAGGTTGAGCGCGCGGCGAGCATCGTCTCGGGGTGCAATGCCCGAACGTATTATCCGATTATGTTTAACGTAAATATTACAACATGGAGGTAAAAGCTTATGTCCTCAGCGCAGCCGTTGCTTCATTGACGCTGTCGTTTGCTGCGAAAGACGCAAGACCTGCCGAAGGGGTAACCCCTGGTGATCTTGCTCCGAGGATAGAGTCTTTAGGAAGCGAACAAGAGTTCAGCTTCCACAATCATTCGGGGCGTTATACGTTACTAAGCTTTTGGGCAGCTTATGATGCAGAATCAAGGGCTCGTAACGTCCTTTTATGGAATGAGGTAAAGAGGTTGGGTTCCGAGAGAGTTGCTATGTATTCCGTCTCTTTCGACGAGAAGGAGTCGGTCTTCACCGAGACGGTGAAGGCAGACGGTCTATGCGACACGAAGCAAATCTACGAGGGGCTCGGAGAGCAGTCGGAATTGTATCAGAAGTTTCGCCTTGATAAGGGGCTGGGGAGCTATCTGATAGACGCGAGTGGTGTGATTGTTGCCCGAGACGTAACTCCCGACAAGCTGGTTGAAATTTTGAAAAGTGTTTGATCGAAAAGATTAAGAAATTGAGAAGAGCTGTCTCGACTTTGCGGGACAGCTCTCCTTTTCTCATTCGGATATCTACGATTACGGCTACCGGACGGCTTCCACTTCTTCTGTGTGAAGAGGTATCTTCTTTCCTAATATGCGTGCGCCGTCGTTCGTAATAAGATAGTTCTCCTCGTTTCGGATACCGCCGAAGTCTTTATACGTAAAGAGCTTTTCGTAGTTTATGAACTCAGTGAACTTCCCTTCGCTCCTCCACAGGTCCATCAGCTCGGGGATAAAGTATATTCCCGGTTCTATGGTGAGGACAAAGCCGGGCTCGAGCTCGCGTCCGAGACGAAGGGACTTACGACCAAACTGTGTGCTCTTCGGCTTGCCGTTGTAGCCGACGTACACCTCGCCAAGGTTTTCCATATCATGCACGTCCAAGCCCATCATGTGGCCCAAGCCAGTAGGCATAAACATTGCGTGTGCTCCTGCCTTAACAGCTTCCACAGTGTCGCCCTTCACGAAGCCCAACGCCTTAAGCCCATCCATGATGACCTTGCACGAGAGCTCATACACGTCCACGAAAGGCACGCCCGGACGTAGTGCCGCAACAGCTGCCTCATGCGCCGCTACCTGGATGTCGTAGATCTCCTTCTGACGTGAGGTGAATTTATCCGCAGCAGGGATGGTAGACGACATGTCGCCGGCGTAACCCATCTCCGTCTCGGCACCTGCATCGAGAAGGAGCATATCTCCGCTCTTTATCACGTGGCTGTGGTCATGGTTGTGCAGCGTCTGTCCGTTGATTGTTGCTATAACAGGGAACGAGAGCTGATAGTCGTTGGCATACGCCACCTCGGTAACGGCTGCAGCCACATCACTCTCACGAATCCCCGGACGCACGGTGCGCATGGCTGTGAGGTGCATATCGGCAGTGACCATACAAGCCTTCTCTATCTCCACGATCTCTTCCGCCGTCTTGTAGTTACGCTGGTTGACCACGCCGTAGATGAAAGGTACGGAAGGTTGCTCCGCCCCCGGCGTGATGCCGAGCCACCCGAGGAGCTTCACCTGATGCTCGGCGCGATAGGTCGGGAGGTAATGCACCCTCTGATGTTTTTGCTGAGCCGCCTTTAGATAGTGTTCAATGTCTTTTGACGGGCGTACCTCGGTGATACCCGCCATCTCGCTCTTTTCTTTCAGCGTCGGCTGCGCACCCATCCATACGATGTCGTCGATGGTCAGCTCGTCGCCGAAGATAATCTCTTTGTCGGCATCAATGTCGATGATGGCAGACAACCCTGCGTAAGGCAGACCGAAGAAATAAAGGAAGGTGGAGTCTTGACGAAAGTGATACGTGTTGTCCGCGTAGTTCATTCCGGACTCGTCGTTACCAAGGAAAAGCAACAGACCGGATCCTACGGTCTGTTTCAGTTTCGCCCTGCGGGCGATGTAGGTGTCTTTACTAAACATGAGATTGTAAGTTTTATTTAACGGTCTGCGAATGTAGAGGAAATAATCCTACCGTGTATGTGTGCGTCCCGTAAAAAAAGCGGATGGCATCAACGGTGTCGAGTCTTCTCCTTATAGTATTCGTAGCGCTGGAGAACCTCACGCACGTAGTTGTATGTCTCTATTCCCCGAAGATAGCCGTGCTTGCATACCGAGTCGTTGTAATACTCGGGGTCGCTCTTCAGACGCACGTATTCCGCAACGTTGTTGTCCCACACGCTCGGGTCTTTGCCATATTTCTCTGCCAAACGCCGGGCATCGTATATGTGACCGATGCCGGCATTGTATGAGGCGAGGACAAACTTGAGCTTCTCGTCACGATCACTCACCATAGAGAAGCCCTGCCGGAACTTGCGCAGGCAATCCACACCGGCACGAATGCCCGCATCGGGGTCTTTCAGCTCGTGCGGAGTGACGCCGAGTGCCTTTGCCGTGTTCGGCATGATGCCCATCAGACCTTCCGCTCCTGCCCACGAGACCGCCTGCGGATTGAAATGCGATTCCTGATAGGCGATGGAAGCCAACAGCTGCCAGTCCCAGCCGATGTTCTTCGAGTGCTTCTTAAACAGGTCGTCGTAGGGGGATATATGTCCGTCCTTCACCGGAGGCAGCTCCGTGGTCTGTGGTTGTTTGCTCAGCTCGAAGTAGCGTTTCTCGAGCGCACGGTAGATATGTTTCCCCGACTTGTCGGATGCCCAGGCGTTGATGGCTTCTGCCAGACGCGGACTTGTCCCGCGCACTATCCATGACGAACGTTGATTGAAACTTACCTTCAGCGATATGTCGATGTTCCAGAAATAGGTCTTGTTCAGTCGGGCGATATTGTCGTCGCTGACGGTGTAGGGGATCTTCCCTTCGGAGACCATGGCGATAAGGTCTTCGGTCGTCACCGTATCCCGCCCTATGTCTTCTATCCGTATTCCTCCGCCAAGCTCCTTGTCGAGGTTCTCGAGCCGCTCGTGATGCTTTGTGTCCGGCTTCACATATACAGTCTTCCCTATCAGCTCGGTCACGTCCTTCAGTATGGTGTCGCCTTTGCCGGCGCGTTGCACCAGCACCTGGCTTGTCTGCTCCTCGCGTCCGCAGTAGATATAGTGTTCCTTCATGTTATTGCTCACCTGAACAGGGTAAGCGACGACATCCGCTTCGCCGGCATCCAGCATCTCGACAAGCCGGTTTGCGTTCTCTGCTACCTTGATGTTCAGCTTCAGCCCTTCCGAACGGGCGAAGTCGCTGATAAGGTCGTATTCGTAGCCCATCGCCCCCATCTTATATTGGAAGTAGGACGTGGAGCTGTAGAGCGTCACGGCTGTGATCTCGCCCTCTGTTTTCAGCTCGGGCAGGTCTCTACGGACCTCCACCGCCTGCTCTTTTTCGCGGCAAGCGCACAAAAGCAAGGGGACGCAGAGGATGATGATGATTTTGCGATGCACCGGCTGTGTTGTTTACTGTTCTTTCTTTTCGAGCAAGACCACATTCTCCACGTGGTGGGTATGGGGAAACATATCGACGGGCTGCACCTTCCTCACGCGATATTTCACGCTGAGCAGACCGAGGTCGCGCGCCTGCGTCGCAGGGTTGCAACTCACATACACTATACGCCGAGGCTCTGCAAAGAGGATGGTGCGGATCACATCGTCGTGCATACCGGCACGGGGCGGATCGGTGATGATGACATCCGGTCTGCCGTGGGTGCTTATGAAATCCGCCGTGAGGATATCTTTCATGTCGCCGGCAAAGAAGAGAGTATTGTTTATGCCGTTGAGTGCCGAGTTGACGCGGGCATCCTCGATTGCTTCCGGCACGTACTCTATGCCGATCACCTTCCTCGCGCTGCGCGAGACGAAGTTTGCTATCGTGCCGGTGCCGGTGTAGAGGTCGTAGACCAGCTCGTGCCCCGTGAGGGAGGCAAACTCGCGTGCCACCTTATACAGATTATACGCCTGCTCGCTGTTGGTCTGATAGAACGATTTCGGTCCGACCTTGAAGCGCAGACCTTCCATCTCCTCGATGATATGGTCGTTGCCGCGGAACACGACGACGTCCTGGTCCGTAATCGTGTCGTTACACTTCCCGTTGATGACATACATCAGGGAAGTAATCTCGGGAAACTTGTCCGCCACGTGCGCGAGCAAGGCTTCGCGGCGCGGCTTGTCTTCGTGGAAGAAGACGACCACCACCATAAGGTCGCCCGTCGTGGCAGTACGGATCATCAGTGTGCGGACAAACCCCTCCTGGCTTCTTAGGTCGAAGAACGGGTAACCTTCGTGCGTGAGGCAATAGTCTTTGATGCAAAGACGGATGCGGTTGGATATGTCGTCCTGCAGCCAGCACTTGTGTATGTCGAGCACCTTGTCGAACATCCCCGGGATATGAAACCCTACGCCGTTCATGTCGCTGAACGTCGCTCCGGACTGCACCTCTTCTTCCGTCAGCCACTTCTTGTTCGAAAACGTAAACTCGAGTTTGTTGCGATAGAACACTGTGCGCTCGGAGCCCAATATGGGCAGCACCTCTTCCATCTCTATCTTCCCTATGCGGGTGAGGTTGTCCGTCACCTGCTTGTGCTTGTATCTCAGCTGGGCTTCGTATGGGAGGTGCTGCCATTTACACCCTCCGCACACGCCGAAGTGCTCGCAAAACGGCGTTGCCCGCTCCGCAGCGTATTCGTGGAAATGCACCGCCTTCCCCTCGGCATAACTGTTCTTCTTGCGGGTTATCTGGATGTCGACCACGTCGCCCGGGGCAACGAAGGGCACGAACACAACCTTTTCGTCTACTCGCGCAACCGCCTTCCCTTCGGCGGCAACATCTGTGATTGTTACCTTTTCAAGCAACGGTAACTGCTTCTTCTTTCTTGCCAATTCTGTCTCCGTATTAAAAATTTGCCGCGCAAATGTACGTATTTGAGGGGCGGGAGACAAAATTCGCAAGAATCTTGCCTCCCGCAGGTCTGCGGCAGTGGAGGATTGCTGCAATCTTGCCTGATACATCACATGTATGGACCAGGATTGCCGCAATCTTGCCGTTACATCACGTGTATGAACCAGGATTGCTGCAATCTTGCTTGTTACATCACGTGTATGGGCGCGGATTGCTGCAATCTTGCCATTACATCACGTGCATGGACCAGGATTGCTGCAATCTTGCCGTTACATCACGTGCATGGACCAGGATTGCTGCAATCTTGCTTGATACATCTCATGTATGGGTGCGGATTGCTGCAAT
>CAVJTV010000013.1:0-26842 GCA_963652435.1 Desulfovibrionaceae bacterium
TTGTATTTGCCGCAGTCGAAAGTGTGCAAAAGCAGCCAGCGGTTGCATTTACCGCAGTCGAAGGTGTGCAAAAGCAGCCAGCGATGATTTCTTCCATGGAAGAAATGTGCAAATGCAACATTTTTGCTGCAAATGCAACACTTTTCGGCTCCGCCGTGTCCACTCCCCGAAAACATACAAACGCGCACTGTACGACGAGATGCATATCATAGTGTACGCTCGTGCGCGAACAGACCGATGCCACGCCGGGGAAGCTCTACACACCGGCGTTATTTCTTGGCGGGATAAAAACATCGATGCATTTTATGTACATTTGCGGTCTGTTTACCGTGACACATTAACGACATTAACAAATCAAGGATATGATTCTATTTTTTCAATCTCCAACAAAGACGGTGCTGGCGGTAGAGGCAGCACATGCGTTTTCTTCCGAGGATGTGCAAAAGCTCGTCTGGCTGTTCAGCGAAGCCACTCCCCTCCCCACTCAGGTTGTGGAGGGCTGGTACGTCGGTCCGCGCCGCGAGATGATAACACCGTGGAGCACTAACGCAGTTGAGATAACACAGAACATGGGGCTCGCGGGCATCTCGCGCATAGAGGAATACTTCCCTGTTTCCTCATCGGAAGCGGAGCACGACCCTATGCTGCAGCGCATATACGACGGCTTAGACCAGGACATCTTTACGGTAAGCAAGAAGCCCGACCCTATCGTACATATCGACGACATTGCGGCATACAACCGCGAGGAAGGTCTGGCACTGAGCGACGAAGAGGTGGCGTACCTCAACGAGGTGAGCAACAAGATAGGACGCCGGCTGACCGACAGCGAAGTGTATGGCTTTGCGCAGGTCAACTCCGAGCACTGCCGCCACAAGATCTTCGGCGGCACGTTCGTTATCGACGGCGAAGAGAAGGAAAGCTCGCTGTTCGCCCTTATCAAGAAGACTTCAAAAGAGAACCCGAACAGGCTGGTATCTGCCTATAAAGACAACGTAGCCTTCAACGAGGGTCCGGTGATCGAGCAGTTCGCACCGGCGAGCGGTGATCGTCCCGACTTCTATGAAGTGAAAAAGATAGAATCTGTCATCTCTCTCAAGGCAGAGACGCACAACTTCCCTACGACAGTGGAGCCGTTCAATGGGGCAGCAACAGGATCGGGCGGCGAGATACGCGACCGTCTTGGCGGTGGCAAGTCGTCACTTCCTATTGCTGGTACAGCAGTCTATATGACTGCCTATCCGCGCACCGAGGGCTCCCGCGAATGGGAGAAGGTTCTTGACCCACGACCTTGGCTTTATCAGACACCGGAGCAGATTCTCATCAAGGCATCCAACGGAGCTTCCGACTTCGGCAACAAGTTCGGTCAGCCGCTGATATGCGGTTCGCTTCTTACCTTTGAACATAAGGAAAACGATAAGAAGTACGCCTACGACAAGGTGATAATGCTTGCAGGAGGTGTTGGGTATGCCAACAAACGCGACGCCCTCAAGGGCGAGCCGGAGCCGGGCGAGAAAGTGGTGTTGCTTGGTGGTGACAACTACCGTATAGGTATGGGCGGTGGGGCTGTCTCGTCCGTGAATACAGGACAGTACACAAGTGGTATAGAACTCAACGCCGTGCAGCGTGCCAACCCTGAGATGCAAAAGCGCGTGGCAAATGTGATACGTGCCATAGCAGAGAGCGACGACAACCCCGTCGTGTCTATCCACGACCATGGGGCAGGAGGTCACCTCAACTGCCTGTCAGAGCTTGTGGAAGCTACGGGAGGACACATCGACATGAGCCGGCTGCCGGTGGGCGACCCGACGCTATCGGCAAAAGAGATTGTGGGCAACGAAAGTCAGGAACGTATGGGGCTGCTCATGAAAGAGAAGGACGTAGCACGAGTAAAACGTATTGCCGACCGCGAACGCTCGCCGATGTACGTGGTGGGCGAGACCACAAACGACATGAAGTTTGTGTTCGAACAGGCAGACGGCGTGAAGCCTATCGACATAAAGCTGGAATACATGTTCGGCAAGCCGCCTCGCACTGTCATGACAGACCATACGGTAGAAGAAGAGTATGCGCCGGTGACATACAAGGCATCGGAGTTGCACCATTACCTCGAGACGGTGCTCCAGATGGAGGCAGTAGCTTGCAAGGACTGGCTTACGAACAAGGTAGACCGCTCGGTGACGGGCAAGGTGGCACGTCAGCAATGTCAAGGGGAACTGCAACTGCCGCTGAGCGACCTCGGTGCCGTAGCACTCGACTATCGTGGAAAGGCAGGAATTGCCACATCCATCGGTCATGCTCCACAGGTCGCTCTCGTCGACCCGGCAGCCGGCTCCGTAATGGCAATAGCGGAAGCACTTACCAATATAGTGTTTGCCCCGCTTACCGACCACCTTACAGGTGTTTCCCTTAGCGCGAACTGGATGTGGCCCTGCCGCAATGAAGGAGAAGATGCCCGACTGTACAAGGCTGTCGAGGCTGCATCAGACTTTGCCTGTTCACTGGGTATCAACATACCCACAGGGAAAGACTCTTTGTCGATGACTCAGAAGTACGGCAGGGACAAGGTGCTCGCGCCGGGGACAGTCATCATATCGGCGGGAGCTGAAGTTAGTGACGTACGCAAGATCGTCTCTCCCGTGCTTGCGCATGAGAAGAACTCGTACATATATTATATAGACTTCTCCTTCGACACAATGAAGCTCGGCGGCTCGGCCTTTGCACAAGCTTTAGGAAAGGTGGGAAGCGAGGTGCCTACGGTCAAGGACAGTGAATACTTTGCAGATGCATTCAACGCTACGCAAGAAGCCATCGAGAAAGACCTCGTCCTCGCGGGGCACGACATCTCTGCCGGAGGTATGATTACTGCCCTACTCGAGATGTGTTTCGCTAACGTGGAAGGTGGCTTGGAGGTTAACCTCGACACTCTCGCCGAGAGCGACATAGTGAAGATACTGTTTGCCGAAAACCCCGGTATCCTTGTGCAGGTAAAAGACCGCAAGGCTTTCGAGAAGCTGATGGAAGAAGCAGGCGTAGGCTTTGCTGCCATTGCTCGTCCAACAGCGGAACGCCACATTATGGTGGAGAAGGACGGCGCGCGCTATCAGTTTGGCATAGATTATATGCGAGACGTTTGGTACGAGTCTTCCTACAAGCTCGACATCAAGCAGAGCGGCAGTATGTGTGCCGGTAACCGATTCGAGAACTACAAGATGCAGTCGATAGAGTTTAAGTTCGGGAAAAGCTTTACGGGTCGTCTTGCCGACTACGGCTTGACGGCAGACCGCAGCACGAGGAGCGGCATTCGGGCAGCAGTGATACGCGAGAAAGGGTGTCAGTGCGAGCGCGAGACCTCATACGCCCTCTATCTTGCAGGCTTCGACGTGAAAGACGTACACATGACAGACCTTGCATCGGGTCGGGAAACACTGGAAGATGTCAATATGATTGTGTTCTGCGGCGGCTTCTCGAACTCCGATGTGCTTGGTTCTGCAAAAGGCTGGGCCGGCGGCTTCCTCTACAATGAGAAGGCAAAGAAAGCATTGGACGGATTCTATGCCCGACGCGACACACTGAGCCTCGGTATCTGCAACGGCTGTCAGTTGATGGCAGAGCTGGGCGTTGTTTACCCTGAGCACGAGAAGAAGCATAGGATGGTGCACAACGACTCGCACAAGTTCGAGTCCGGCTTTGTTTCCGTAGAAATACCGAAGAACCATTCCGTCATGTTCGGCTCGATGAGCGGGCAGAAGCTCGGCATTTGGGTGGCACACGGTGAAGGCAAGTTTAGCTTCCCGTACGAAGAGACGAAGTATCACATTGCTTTGAAGTATGCCTACGAAGGATACCCTGCCAACCCTAACGGCTCGCCGTGGTCCGTAGCGGGCGTATGCTCGCATAATGGCCGACATCTGGCAATGATGCCGCACCTCGAGCGTGCCATCTTCCCGTGGCAATGCGGCTACTATCCTGCGGAACGTCGCGGCGACGAGGTTACGCCGTGGATCGAAGGCTTCGTGAATGCACGCAAATGGATTGAAGAGAACAGGAAATGAACTTTTATGCCGAAAAGAGAATGATAAGGAAGGCATTGACAACGCTCCTGCTTACCGTAGCTGTATGCATGGGAGTGCTCGCGCAGACGAAGGTTATTGCCCACAGAGGTTACTGGGACTGTGAGGGCTCGGCACAAAACTCCATAGCGTCGCTCAACAAAGCACATGAGGCAGGAGTGTATGGCTCCGAGCTGGACGTGTGGATAACGACAGACGGAGTAGTTGTGGTCAATCACGACCGCGTGTTCCAAGGCTTCTGCATAGAAGAGTCGACGTACGATGAGCTACGGAATGGCATCACGTTAAGGAACGGAGAAAAGATTCCTACCCTTGAAGAATACCTCGTCGCAGGGAAGAAGAACCCGGAGACTAAACTGATCATAGAGATCAAATCTCATAAAAGAGTGGTGGACGAAGATAGGGCGGTCGCCGCCGTGCTCTGCCTCGTGCAAAGGTATGCTATGGAGGAACAAGTGGAATACATTGCCTTCAGCATGAATGCATGCAAGGAGCTGATACGTCGCGCACCTGCCGCCCAAGTAGCATACCTCAATGGCGACGTTACGCCGCGCGACTTGAAGACACTCGGTTTCACGGGTCTTGACTATAGTCTCGACGTCCTTGAGAAGCATCCCGAGTGGATCGACGAGGCAAAGGCTTGCGGTCTTACTATCAATGTATGGACAGTGAACGACCCCGAACGCATGGAAGCGTTCATCTCGAAAGGTGTCGACTTTATTACGACAGACAAGCCGACAGTGCTTAAAGATATCCTAAACAAATAAAACGAAAGAAAGACATGAAAAACACTCTGACAAGCCTTGCCGCTGCGGCTTTCATGATTGCCGCCACGTCGTGCACGGACGAGACCTGCACTACGGCAGACAGTGCGCCCGCCCTTATCCCCGCGCCTAAGGAGATTTCCGTAAGCTCGGGACATTTTACTCTTACTTCCGGCACAGCCATCGCGCTCGACACGTCGAACGAGACCTTGGCGGGCATTGCCCGGTATTTCAACGAGAAGACAGCCCCTGCTACGGGCTTCGAGCTGGCAGTGAAGAGCAGCGGAAAGATAAAGTTTACTCTCGCAGACGATGAAGCCCTTGGCGACGAGGGCTATCGCCTCACGGTGAAGACAAACGGCATCACGATTACGGCACAAAAGCCTCAGGGTGTTTTCTATGGCGTACAGACACTACTCCAGCTGCTCCCGCCCGAGATAAAGAGCAGCAAAGCTCAGGGTGATGGGGTGCGATGGACGGTTCCTTGTGTCAACATCACCGACAAGCCGCAGTTTGTATGGCGCGGACTGATGCTCGACGTGAGCCGCCACTTCTTTACCAAAGAAGAGGTGATGAAGTATATAGACGAGCTGGCAGAGTATAAGATGAACGTGTTCCACTGGCACCTGACAGACGATCAGGGATGGCGGATAGAAATAAAGTCACTGCCTAAGCTGACGGAGGTAGGCGCATGGCGCGCCAAACGTGTGGGACAATGGTGGCATCGCGACCGCCTTATGCCCGACGAGAAACCCATCTACGGCGGATACTATACGCATGAAGACGTAAAGGAGGTGGTTACCTACGCGGCGAGCCGTTTCGTACGTGTTATCCCTGAAATAGATGTGCCAGGGCATAGCGTGGCTGCGCTTGTGTCGTATCCGGAGCTGGCATGTTCTAAGGCACCGGCATCTGTCAACGTCGGTAACAAGTTCTTCGGCGAAGACGAGAACACACTCTGTGTTGGTAAGGATTTCACGTTCGAGTTTATGAATAAGGTGCTGACAGAGGTGTCGGCATTGTTCCCCGACGAATATGTCCATATAGGTGGCGACGAGTGTTTCAAGGGCTTTTGGCACAAGTGCCCGCGCTGTCAGGCACGGATGAAGGCAGAAAACCTGAAGAACGAAGAGGAGCTGCAGAGCTACTTCATACACCGCATGGGCGACATACTTAAGGAGAATGGCAAGAAGCTGATAGGCTGGGACGAGATACTGGAAGGCGGACTTGCGCCGGATGCCAACGTAATGAGTTGGCGCGGCATGAGCGGGGGAATCAAGGCTGCAAAAGCAGGACATCACGTTGTCATGACACCGACGAACCACTGTTACCTCGACCTCTATCAAGGAGAGCCTTCTGTCGAGCCGGACACATACTCCATGTGCCGCCTGTCTGACTCGTATAGTTTCAATCCCGTGCCCGAAGGCGTGCCGGAAGAGATGGTATTGGGCGGGCAAGGCAACCTGTGGACTGAATCGGTACCGACTTTCCGTCAGGCTGAGTATATGGCATGGCCGCGCGGCTGGGCATTGGCTGAAGTGCTTTGGAGTGGTCCGGCACAAACCAATTGGGACGGCTTCTGGCCCCGCGTGGAACAGCATTTCCTCCGTGCCGACATGGCAGACATCAACCACTCCTGCAGTATGTACAACGCTATTATCCGTCCGTATCTCATGGACGGCGTGCCGCAGATTGAGCTCGACTGCGAGATTGCCGGTACTGATATTTACTATACTTTCGACAACACTGACCCCGACAGCCATACGCCGAAGTACTCTTCGCCACTGAGCATTCCTAAGGATGCAACATGGCTTCGCGTCGTTACGTGGCGCGACGGCAAGCAGGTAGGAAAGGTCATCACTCTGACCATAGCAGACCTTGTGAAACGCGCCGAGTCGGACAAAAGAACCTCCTCGAAGTAGTCCTTCGAAGCATTCATATCGGAAAAGCACTTTTTTTGGACCCATCGCAACGCGACGAAGGCGGAAAAGTGCTTTTCTTATTTGTTGATGTCTTTCAGCTCGACAAGTTTATTGACGATGGCGTATATCGTCAGGGCACTGGCACTGTGCACCTGCAACTTGCGGGCAATGTTCCTTCGGTGAGTAATGACTGTGTGTGTCGATAAGAAAAGGCGGTCGGCAATCTCGCGGTTGGTCATGCCTTTTACCACGCAGACAACAATTTCCCTTTCACGTGCGCTGAGCGACTGCTGCTCATAGGCGTCGGCTTCCTCTTCTTCTTTGGAAAGAAGACCCTCTATCTTCTGCCGTATCTCTTCGGCGGTGTCGAAGATGCTTATGCTGCCGTCGTAGTGATGCAAAAGCTCGGGGTCGTAAGGAGCATAGAGCAAGGCAAAACATTTCATGCCCGGTATCCCTATGGTTTCCTTCAGCTGCGGGGCAAGGTAACCAGGGATAGAGGGGTTGACGACAAGCACATCAGGGCGCATCTTCCGGACGTCTTCCACAAACGTCGCTGTGGATGTTAGGTCCGAGACACTGAGGCGAAGCCCCTGCAGATGCTTCAACACTGCTTCAAGACCGCTACGAACAATGGCTGAAGGCTCGGCAATGACAATCTTTAGGTCTGCTCTCATCGCGACGGTTGTTTTAATGTCTCTTCCAAGGCAAAGATGGCAGGCATGAAGAGGTAATCTTCCACATGATTATGCGATGTAAGGTCTTCACCCGTCGCAAAAATGTCGAACAAGACGCCGTTGAGCAGATGGCTCCCCGGTCCAGGATAATACTTTATCAAGAGGTTCTTCAGCTCGATGATCTTCATCTCAACCTGGTCGTGCCGACGACGAAAGATAGAGATGTTATACTTCGGGTCTTTCACGCCCTTCAGCAGACCGCGCACATAGGGAAACACTACCTTTTCTTCATACGACATATGTTTGTTCACCTCCTCTGCATACTCGTCGAAGAACCGCCTTATGGCTATGGCTACATCCTCCTGGCACCCGCTTATAGCCTCAAGCAGCTTCTCCCTAAGACGAGGAAGACGGAAGTTGAGGAAATAGTCGTGCGCATTGTGGAGATACGTTATCAATGACTCTATCGACAAGCACTTGTCCACCTCCACCACCGGAGCAGACACTTCTTGCGACAGGAAGTTGACAACCGTAAGGAAGGTATGGGCATCGACTCCGTTTTGTCGGCACACCTCGCCTATATTCTTCTCGCCAAAGCCAAGCACGATGCCGAAGCGGCTCATGACGAGCACCATCGGATAGTTCTCGCAGATGAGATCGCTCATCTTGTCCGTAGCCTTGTATTTCCCGTGTTTATACATACGTGACAATGTTGTTTTATCGTTCGACAATGCGGTTATAAGGCAGGATACTCGGGCGTGTTGGCAGCAACGACTGCCATACATTCCATCTCTATCAGCCATCCTGAGCGGCACACCGGAGCAAGGACGATGAGATGCGGAAGGTCGGGATAGTTGGCACTCATAAACTGCTCTACGCGGACATAGTCGCCCGTGTCGCGCAGGTAAACGACAGCCTCCATTATATCACTACAATCGGCATCGGCTTCCCGAAGCAGGGCAGTGATGTTTTCCATCATGCGTTCAGCCTGTCGGATAACATCTCCCGGATATACAATCTCTCCGTAACGGTCTATGCTTGCCGTGCCGGAGATAAAGACATGACGGCGGTCGCCATAGGTTACAGCAACACCGCGTTCGAAGGTCACCCCGTATTCAAACGTGCGGTTCAAGTGCTCCGGAGCATAGAGGTAACGTATCTGCGCGGGATCAATGCCCTTTACTGCATAGGCATCCATCGTGACATACACGTTGGCATCTTGATAACGACCCTCAATGCCGGTGCTGGCGATGTAGTGGGTGTTCTCCGTCAAGCCCTGCGTGGCAAACACTTCCTTGCGGGCTTTCACTACGCCGGCGTAGTTGACGTCGACATTCTGCACGAACAGCCACGTGCGTATACAGTTTTCTGCAAGCGAGCAGCTAGCCCCCGTCAGTTGCATGATATAGTCGCGGAAGATAAGGCGTGTCTGATATTCCGAGCTTGCAGCCCTGTTGCACAGCCCTGCGCTGAACAGCTGGCGGTAACCGCCGTGGCTTGCTTCAAACACTCCACCCTGTAGCACCTCCGTCTGCACCCCCGTCTGCAACCAAGCCCAAAGAGCTATCTTCGTCCCGTTCATCGGTGCCTGCTGCACAACGCTCAAGGCACAATACGTATCCACACGCTCCTCTTCCATAAGAAGGTCTGTCTGGTTCGTCACGTCGCTCATAAAATAGCGGCGGAACACGGCTGTCGGGTTACCTGGAAGCTCTGCGGCACATTTGCGGTAGGCTTCTGTAAGATGTTTCAACTGTGTGGGGTAATCGTCCATCCCGTCTGTAAGGCTGACGATGACGTGATACTCTGTTATTCCCTTCTTCGTCTCGAAAGAAGTAATCCGTAGAACTGCTTTGTTGTATTGTTTTGTTTCCAATTTCATAATGCTTGACAGCTATTGTTTTTCCGCTCTCAAAGGTACGGCATATCTCACTAATAATAAAATCGGGTCTACGCTACTCTCTCGATGCACCTTCCGTTATCCAGGTCTTCATCAGTGTGATGAACTCAGGTGTAGAGGCGAAGATGTCAGAATGGTTGTACCTCAATATGTCGCTTTGGAGAATGTCCATGATGAAGCTGTCGTCGAGCTTCTCAGGACACACAATCATCTTTCCTTCCCCCGAGAGGCTCGCCGCTCTTCCCACAATGGCTTCATAGCTCTTCCCCTCGGTGAGATACAGCCCTGCGGCAGCTGTCGTGCTACCACCGTGGCAAGCCACGCAGTTGGCATCGAATATCTGCGTCTGTATCCTGTCGAACGAAGCAAGGTCTATCTCCTTTATCGGAAGGGTTATCTCTTCGCTGAACTCACTGATAGGATAGGTATAGAAGTTGTAAAGAACCTGCCGCGTCGTCCCCTTGGTGACTATCGAGACGGCAAGCGTCTTCTCGCTTCCGGTAAGTCCGAGAGAGACAGATGCAGTGTTGCTCGCAGCCGTCGGCTCGGGGATAACCGTTGTCGATAGAGGCAAGGAAGTGTCGTCTCCAAAGGCAGCCAAGACAATCAGATCTTTCTGAGGCCATGCTTCCTTTCCTTTGAGGGTAACGTCGAGGCGGGCAAACATCGTATGTACGGTAGTTCCCTCCGGATAGACCTTCCCCTCGTCGCAACCCGTCAGTAGGGTGACGACCGTCAACAGCAGTGCCGAAACAAATCTCTTTTCCATGTGCTATACGAATATTTTTCAGAACGTGTATTGCAGCATGGCTGTGGCACTGTGGCGTGCCAATCCCAAACCGTCGTTGTCGCGGTCTTTCTGCGTGGTATGCCCTGTGCGTCCGAGGTACTGATACATCACTTGCAGCTTCAGGTTTGAACGGAAGAAATAGTAGTTCACTCCGACAGAGGGTATGTTCAGCAATCCACCCTCGTCGATGCCGTTACGGTCAAAAAGGTCATAGCGTAATGCGCCTTGCAGCTTGTCGGTGATGAAATAACCAGCCTGTGCATATGCTCCCCAGAAGTTATAAGCCTTCGATATCCGCTGACGCTCGGTAAACTTCATATTCATCCAATATCCTTCCGCGCCAAAGTAGAAACGGTCTTTTATCCATGCGAACTCCAATCCCACGCGCCAGTCGTTGCTACTCTCGTCTTGTGCCTCCACGTTATAGGAAGTAGACAGCGCGAAAGACATCTTGTCGTCGTGAAGGTTGCCAGGGTCTCCCTGTGAGGTCGGCATAACACCCTTGGGCATGTAGGCAATACGTCCGGCGTAGAGAAGCGACATCAGCCAGCGGTGCTCGTCGCTCGTCGTCTTCGTTGCCGTGTTAACATCTCCTCCGGTGCCGTTGAACACACCCACCTGATAGTTCCACTTGCCTCCCACGAGACCATGTACCTGCACTCCGGTGTCGAAGCCTGTGGCAACGGCAGGGTTGGCAGCATTAAGCGAATGGGGAAGAAGTATGGTGCTGCTCAGCGACACGGGCAACGCAGGAAACAGCGTCTCGCCGAGTGTTGTCAAATAACCGTGGCTGAAGGGTGTCTTGAACTTACCCACACGAACGCGCAGCGACTCCTTCACTGCAACGTCGAACCATGCCTGTTGAAGCAATGCCCCTCCGCTCTTGGCTGCATTAAGTGAGAGGTTGAACGTGACCCTCCCGAAAGCCTTTCCGGTAAAGCCCAAAATGGCATTAGGTATCTCGAAGCCCGAATTGGCAACGTTGTCGGCATAGAGGTTCTCAAGCCCCTGATCGTCGTAGTAATTGAACCTACCCGAAGCCTGCACGAGGGCATAGGGCTTGAACAGGAAATCGCCTGCACGGGTAGAGAACGTAAATCCTTTCTTGCCGGCAAGCGAGACGACATCGTTCTCCACGTATTTGTCGTCTATCTCCTTCATTCCTTCTGTCTGGGCAGCGGAAAGAAAGGGCAGTGCCAGAAACATTCCGGCGATAATATGGTTTCTTATGTGTTGTTTCGTTTTCATTGTCTTATGTGTCTTTTCTATGTTGTCAAGCTCTCTTTCTATAATGATTTGAGGAAGGAGATGAGAGCGTCGCGATCGTCTTTCGTCATACGCGAGAAGAGAATGCGCGAGGCCGCTCCCTCGCCGTCGTGCCACATGATTGCCTCCGTGAGATTACGTGCTCGCCCATCGTGAAGAAAGTAGGTGTGTCCGTTGACCAACTCCTGTAGGCCTATCCCCCACAGAGGGGTTGTACGCCATTCGCACCCCATGGCAAGTCCGCTCGGATAGTCGTCGTCGAGCCCCGGTCCCATGTCGTGCAGCAGAAAGTCGGAATAAGGATGTATCACCTGACTGCCCAGCCAAGGCAACTGCGTATTGTTGAGCAACACCGACCCTCGTGGACGCGTATGCAGGGTGACGGTGTGACACAGGTGGCACTTCGCCTCGTAGAACATCTCCTCGCCACGTTTGATGGTCTCGTCCGTCACGTTGCGGCGCGCAGGAACACCAAGACACTGCATATACAGATCCACATTCTCCATATCGAGCGTGGAGACCTGTATGCCGTAGTTGGCAAACCCCATCATCTGTGTCTGTCCTTCGCATACTTCCTCGGGGTAACGGTCGTTGGTCACGCCGAGGTCCGACGAGAAGCCAAGCTCCACCGTCAGGTCGGCATGCTGCGCCTTGTTGCCCGACACTCCTATCTGTTTCTTTCCGCGTTCGGTAATCCAGTTGAGCCTACCGCTTATGCCGTATTCCGGATAGTTGCTCTGCGCGGCGAGCTTCTGAAGCTCGTCCAAGTCGAGAGCCATCATCTGTCCCATCCCGATATGCCTCAGAGGTATGCGCACGCTTATACGCAGGTCGCTCGGGGCAATGCTGTCGGCATACCATGAATCTATCTCGTAGTGCGGCGTGATGAGACTGTATTTCTCGCCATCGGGGAAGGTGTATTCCTTCTCCGTATATGTTGCCCGCAGCTTTCCTTCCGGCTGTGAACCGTAGATTGCCTGATCGTGGAGCACACGCCCGTATTCAGGGAAGAAGCCCCCCCCTTTACGTGTTATATATATGAGGACAGACGAGAAGCCGTAGCTACCCGACCCCCCGTCGGTGAACAGTGTCGGCTTGGTGCGCCCTGCCCCTTTGTGGCAGCTGGCGCAGGAATAACCGGCATATACCGGACCCAACCCTCCTAATCCGCCGTTCTCGTCAACGCCGCGCGAAGTATCGTAGAGGCTGTTGCCACGGTTGAAACGGCTGCTCAGCTCTCCGGTGACCCACTCCGCTGCCATGTCATACGCATCCGGTCCCGTCGAGAAGATTGTCGAATAACCTGCCGACAGCTCTTCCGCCTTGGCAACGCTGCCGTTGGGCTTCCTTATCAGCGTATCGTCTAACCCGTTCTCGCAGGCAGTACACAATACACCTGCGAAAGCGGGCAGCAAAGAGAAAATAACGTGCCTCATCATCTTAGTTGGCACCCAGTTTCGTCCGGACCGTCTTCAACACATCCACCACTTCGGCACAGGCGTCCTGCGCTGCCGTGACCTGTGGATACTTTGTCACGTCGAGGTGGTTGCGGAAAGGCGCGGGTATGTTTTCGATGGCTGCAATGGCTGCGTTGATCTTCTCCTGCACCTCTGTGTCGAGCGTAGCGTCAACCTTCTTCACCAATGCAGAGAGGCTGGCACTGCTGACTGTCCCGTTACGGCTGCCGAAGTAGCAGTTCCTTACGCCCTTGATATTGTTGGAATAGTCGGTGATGGAGTTCCAGCTATACCACGACTCCACAGACAGCAGACCCTTCTCTTCATCTTCCTTGTAGTTGTTCACAGGGTCGCCAATCTTGGCTTCTCCCACTTCGTTGGCAATGTTTGCCATGCCACCCTCTTCGCCGAGCATGAAAGCCAGCACCGTCTCAGCCGACGAGAATCCTTTCGCGCCGCTGTGATCCTTCAGCATCTTGCCGTATGCCGTGCTCCATTCGGCATCGCTTGTCAAGCCTTCGCTCCATGCTTTGTAGAGCGTCTCCGTGTCGCGTGCAAGGTCGCCCACAACAATCTTCAGATAGTTCTTCACGTTCGTCGAGCTAAGGTCCACGTCATCTTGCTTCTCCATTATGACGCGTGCCTTACCGTCGTAAAACATAAGATACTCGGCAGTGTGAAAGCCTCTCAACATCTGGTTCGACTCGCTGTCGCCTTCAACGGCACTGAAGTCTCCTGAGGCAATGATTTCGTTGATGCCTGCACGGTCGAGTGGCCAGGTGTCCATCCCCGGGTCGAGGTTAAGGTCCGTTGCCGGTCCGCCGAGATGTGCTTCGCTATACTCCCACGGTTCGCGCGCATCTCTCCATGCTTCGCAGGCAGCCTCAAGGTCGCTCTGGCTTCCGCTTGCAGCAAAGGCATCGACTTTGTTTTTGAGGACAGTGACCTTTTCGAGCATATCCTTATAAGTCGGCACAACCACATTGTCCACATACCCTTCTATCACGGTGTTCATCTCTGCCTCGGTGATCTCCATCTCCGGATTGGGGTCGTCGCCGCTATTGTCTTCGCTACACGACACACTGCCCATACACACAGCCAGCCCCAGCAGGGCTACCTTCCATAGATTCTTCTTTTCTGTTTTCATCTTCTTTTTCGTATTTATCTGTTTGTATTGATTTGTTTCTTACTTGCTGAGAAACCAGGCGATGTAGGCAAGCCCCACCGACACCATGTTCTCACTGTTGTAGTCGCCGCCGCCGATCTGCCGGTGTGTGTAGTCTGCTTTCACCACAAGGTTGGGCAGGGCATAATAGTTGACACCTGCCGTCCATGCCGAGACCTGCAACCTGCGGTCTGCCGTTATCCCCTCGACGGTCTTCTCCATCGGGTTGTAGTATTCGTAGCGCACGAAAGGATATA
Source organism: Desulfovibrionaceae bacterium (assembly GCA_963652435.1). GTDB lineage: Bacteria > Bacteroidota > Bacteroidia > Bacteroidales > Tannerellaceae > Parabacteroides. The sequence continues at coordinate 14,269 of CAVJTV010000013.1, forward strand.
TGCGCGGCGACTTCCCGCCAAAGAAAGAACCTACGTTGTATCCCACCTCACCGGCATAGCTCACTGCCGCCTTGCCGACAGGCGTACGCGGATAGCCCGTGGCAGAGCTCAGACGTTTGTTGACATTGGTGAGGGCAAGGCTCTCCTGCACATTGCCGTAGACGGCATTGGCCCGGGCAATGAGGTTACCCTTCATGCCGCGATACTGCGCGTCGGCAGTGAAGATTGTCACGGGTGCGTCGATCCACTTGCCCGTCGACGTGTTAAGGTTCTTGTTGGGCTTCGAGGCATTACGCGTCGGCTTGGCATTGTAATAGAGCGAAGCCCCAAGGCGCAGACCCTTCACACCGCTATAATTTACGCGCCCTGCGAAAGCCGGACTGTTGAAGTTGTCCACCTCAAACGCGCCCTGCTTGCCCGAGGCAACCCAGTTCTCCCTGCCGAAGCCGTTGGCATCAAGACCGGCTACCATCATCACCGTGTAGTCGAACCCGCGAAACCCACCGAACACGGCAATACCGTTCTCGTGCCACGTCGAGGGTAGTATCGTTGTCTCCCCTTCCGGACGATACACGCCGAAGAAATTTATCGGCTCGTGATGCGCATTGGTCAAGCCCACGGGCACGATGACATGCCCTGCCCGCAGATTAAACGCCGGATGTATCAGCTTCGTGATGTGGAACTGCTCGAGGGCAACCTCGCCTCCCTTTTCTATCTCCGTCTCATACTCGCCGTTCTCTTCGAACCACTCTATCTCGCGGGCTGTACCCGTTCCCCCGTATTCAAACTCTATCTCGGAGGACAGTATCCACGTGGGGCTGAACTTATAGTCGAACGCCAGCACAAACCTCGGGACAGACACCGAGCCGCGGTCCTTCTTGTACGAACCGTTAGGTCCGAAGCGGTTCGCGTCGTAATCCATATAGCTTGCTGCCATCTCTCCGTAGCCTCCGAAGCGGAACTTGTCGTAGCCTCCGTCATGGCTCTGTGCGAAGGTTGCCACTGCCGGAGCAAGCAGGGCAACAGCCAACCATTTTGCTTTTCTTCTTGTCATCTTCATTTCTCTGTTTTTTCGGGGGGCAAAAGTATCCGGTGCACAAAGGGCGGGCAATCGCTTTTCTTAGGTAAAACACCACTCGCCATACCACGCAGTAGGTATTTTGCCCCGCAACGGGGTGAAAATGGCGCAAAGTAGGTAACAGACACCTCTCTTTTACCCTCTTGTAGGTATTGCGCACCCTCACACGCAGAGATACTTTTGCTCGTCCATTCACGGATAGATAACTATTAGTATATAATCGCTATACCAAAACCTGTCGCTAATTATTTAAGCACATAAGGTAGATTGCTAAAAGGGCTGCCCTGCGAAGGACTGCCCTTTTTCTTATACCCCGCCCCACCATGACATCAATGATAGGATAGTAACGTGTGCTGGGTAAGAATTTGGCGGACCAAATAGTCTCGCAGTGCCTGCTGCGAAGGTTTCCGAAATTTCTAACGGTCTCCCAGCGTGTGCTGGGGTAAGGGTGCAAAACGGAAAGTCGAGAGATAGTTGTATATTTGCGGGCTACAAAAAAACGAGACAGATGGCAAAGGCAGCGACTACAACAAAGCATACCAAAGAGAGCGAGCACGGGAGGTTTGCCGGTGTAAAGATGTTTTTCACAAACGAACGAACCCGTTATATCACAGGGTTGGTGATAGGATTCATAACATTATACGTCGGGCTTGCGTTGATCTCGTTCTTCTTCACGGGCGGTGCGGACCAGAGCAAGATAGAGAATGTTCCGGTGGTAGATTTGCTGAAAAACCGCGGGTCGGTAGGCAACTGGATGGGAGTGCGCGGCGCATTCATTGCCGATTTGCTTATGAACCGCTGGTTTGGCATATCGTCGTTTATGATATTGTTTTTCACAGGCTCGGTGGGAGCCAGGCTGATGAAGCTCCGCCGCATATCACTATTGAAAAGGTTTCTCTTTTGTGCTTCCACACTGGTGTGGGGCTCGGTGTTCTTTGCCTTTGTGTTTATCTCGGGATATGAAGACACGTTCATCTACCTTGGCGGTCAGCACGGGTATTACCTGACGGAGATCTTGGAGACGAACATCGGTATCCCCGGGACTGTGTTACTCCTTGTCGGCAGCTTCCTTATCATCGCGATATTCACCAGCCGGAAGACCATACCGTTTCTTCAAGGGATTCTTTCTTTCGGATGGCTGAAGGCACGCCTGAAGAGAGAAAAGACGGAGGAATACGCCGAAGAAGAAGAGAAAACTGAGGAGGATGAGCCGAAGAGCGATTACACGCCTGACGAAAGTTTTGTGGTAACCGTGCCGGAGGATGAACCCATTGAGGTGGGAACGAAAGAAGAAGTCTTGCCGGAAGAGCCGGAAGACGGTCCGGAGTTTACCGTTGATGTGCCGACAGGCGACGACGAGGAATATGAGGGGACAGAAATGGAGGACTATGACCCGAAGCTCGACCTCTCGTCTTTTCGCAATCCGCCGGTAGAGTTATTGAGGAAATACGACACGGGCGACCGTCAAGTCGACATGGATGAGCAGAACGAGAACCAGAAACGAATAAAAGACACATTGGAGAGCTTCGGCATCAACATTGCTTCTATCCGTGCAACCGTCGGTCCCACCATCACGCTCTACGAGGTAATCCCAGACACGGGAGTGCGAATCTCGAAGATAAAGAATTTGGAAGACGACATTGCGCTTAACCTCTCTGCCCTCGGCATACGTATCATTGCGCCGATGCCGGGCAAAGGAACGATAGGCATTGAAGTGCCGAACAAAGACCCGCAGATTGTGTCGATGCAGTCCGTTATCTCTTCGCGTAAGTTCCAGGAGTCGAAATACGACCTGCCTGTTGTGTTGGGCAAGACCATCACGAACGAGATATTCATGTTCGACCTCTGCAAAATGCCTCACCTCCTGGTGGCAGGAGCCACGGGGCAAGGAAAGTCTGTCGGGTTGAATGCCGTTATAACCTCTCTTCTGTACAAGAAACACCCGTCGGAACTGAAGTTTGTGCTTGTCGACCCGAAGATGGTGGAATTCGGTATCTACGCAGACCTGGAGCGTCATTACCTTGCGAAGCTGCCCGACGCCGACAAGGCAGTCATCACCGACTGCACGAAGGTTATCATGACGCTCAACTCCGTCTGCAAGGAGATGGACGACCGTTACGAGCTACTGATGAAAGCCCACGTGCGCAACATCAAGGAATATAATGCCAAGTTCATCTCCCGTCGTCTCAATCCGGAGAAGGGGCATAAGTTCATGCCGTTTATCGTGGTTATCATCGACGAGTTTGGCGACCTAATCATGCAGGCGGGAAAAGAGATAGAGATGCCTATTGCCCGTATCGCACAGAAGGCACGTGCCGTGGGTATACACATGATTATTGCTACGCAGCGTCCGTCCACCAATATCATCACCGGTATCATCAAGGCAAACTTCCCTGCGCGTATGGCATTCCGTGTGATGCAGATGGTAGACTCGCGCACCATCCTCGATGCTCCGGGTGCCAACCAGCTGATAGGACGCGGCGATTTGTTGTTCTCACAAGGCGGTGAAACAAACCGTGTACAGTGTGCCTTCGTCGACACGCCGGAGGTGGAGCAGATCGTTGAATACATCTCTTCCCAGACCGGATATGAGACAGCCTTCCTGCTGCCCGAGTATGTGGGTGAAGGCGGAGAAGACAAAGGTCAGGGTGTGGTGGATCTCTCGGACCGTGACCCGCTGTTCGATGAAGCAGCCCGACTGATAGTGGTGCAGCAACAGGGGTCGACATCGCTTATCCAGCGTAAGTTTGCCATAGGCTACAACCGTGCGGGACGACTGATGGACCAAATGGAAGCAGCAGGCATTGTCGGTCCGTTCGAAGGAAGCAAAGCCCGTCAGGTATTGATACAGGATGAATATAACTTGGAACAACTGCTGAGTTCGTTGAAATAAGAGACATCCCATGACAAGAGAACAAACGATGAAGATACAGAAAGTGGCTGTTTTGTTGTTGACGGTGTGCCTTCTTCTCTGTACGCGGCAGGGCACGGCGCAGAACGCTACAACGATACTCGACAAGGCTGCCGCAACGTATGAGGCGTCCGGCGGCATCTCTGCCACCTTTGTAATGCACACCCGATACGATGCACAGAAAGCATCCGAGAACTTTGAGGGGACGATTGAGATGAAGGGCGACAAGTTTCGTTTGGAGACTCCGGACATGAAAGTGTGGTTCGACGGCACGACGCAGTGGTCGTATGTGGAACGCAACGAGGAAGTGAATGTCACGACACCATCGGGCGAAGAGCTTCAGCTTACCAACCCGACGTTGCTGCTGAAAGGCTACAAGAAAGGGTTTACTGCGAAATACATTGGCGAGAGCACGGCTGAGAGCGGCAAGTCTGCCTACGACGTGGAGCTAATGGCGAAGAAGAAGGGCGACATCGTGAAGGTTGCGCTGCAGATAGAGAAGTCGTCTGCCTTCCCCGTGAAGATATGTGTGGAGACAAAAAACGGAGTGAGCACGACTATTCATATCCGTAACTTGAAGACGGGGCTCGACATCAGAGACGAGAGCTTCACGTTCAAGGAGAGTGAATATCCGGATGCCGAGGTGATAGACCTGCGCTGAAGGAAAATGACAATGGGTTTCTAATCAACAATACATCAAAGAGCTATGGGCGAAAAGACAAATGAGAAGGTTCGTTGCCTAATAATAGGTTCCGGACCTGCCGGATACACGGCGGCGATATATGCGTCGCGAGCAAACCTCGCACCCGTCCTGTATGAAGGTATTCAGCCGGGCGGACAGTTGACAATCACCACCGAAGTGGAGAATTTCCCAGGCTATCCCGAGGGTGTCAGCGGACCTAAGCTGATGGAGGACCTCCGGAAACAGGCTGAACGTTTCGGCGCAGACATACGCGCCGGCATAGCTACGGCTACGGATCTTTCCATTGCTCCGTACAAAGTGACGATAGACGGAGAGAAGACCATCGAGACGGAGACGCTGATCATTGCCACCGGAGCAAGTGCGAAATACTTAGGACTGGCAGACGAGCAGAAATACGCAGGGATGGGAGTCTCGGCCTGCGCCACCTGCGACGGCTTTTTCTATCGGAAGAAAGTGGTTGCCGTGGTGGGCGGCGGCGACACGGCTTGCGAAGAAGCCATCTACCTGGCAGGTTTGGCACGGCAGGTGTACTTGATTGTGCGCAAACCTTATCTGCGTGCATCGAAGGTGATGCAAAAGCGTGTGTTCGACGCAGAGAATATCACGGTGCTATTCGAACATAACACCGTCGGGCTGTTCGGCGAAAACGGAGTGGAAGGCGCACATCTTGTGCGCCGCAAAGGTGAAGCCGACGAGGAGAAGGTAGACATTGCCATCGACGGCTTTTTCCTTGCCATAGGCCACAAGCCGAACTCCGACATATTCCGTCCGTGGATAGAGACAGACGAGGTAGGTTATATCCGTACCATTTCAGGTACGCCGCGCACGAAGGTGCCCGGGGTGTTTGCTGCCGGCGACGTGGCAGACCCACACTATCGTCAGGCAATAACAGCTGCCGGTAGTGGCTGTAAGGCTGCCATCGAAGCCGAACGCTATCTGTCGGAAATAGGAAGATAGAACCCCGTAAGAGAGATGCGTGTGATGAGAAGAGTCGCAGGATTGTTCATGATGCTTTTGCTGTCGGCAGGCATTGCCTATGCTGTGGAGCCGCCAAAGCACGAGATACGTGCCGTGTGGCTGACAACAATCTACGGGCTTGACTGGCCCCATACACCGGCAACTACCGAAGCGGGCAGGAAAGCTCAGCAGCAGGAACTGTGCACCATCCTCGACAGACTTCACGATGCAAACTTCAACACGGTCTTTCTTCAGGTGCGTCTACGGGGCGATGTCATCTACCGTTCCGCGATAGAACCTGCCTCGAAAACATTCTCAGGGAGATACGGCACGATGCCCGGTTACGATCCTTTGGCTTTTGCCGTGGAGGAATGTCATAAGCGTGGAATGGAATGTCATGCATGGTTTGTCACCTTCCCCGTCGGCTCCGACAAGACTGTGAAGGAACAGGAGAAACTGTCCGTCGTGAAACGCCATCCCAAACTATGCAAACGGCATAACGGAGAGTGGTATCTCGACCCCGGAGAGCCCGAGACGGCAGACTACATACTGTCGCTGGTGAAAGAACTGGTTGTCGGATACGACATCGACGGCATACAGTTCGACTATGTCCGTTACCCCGAGCAGGCAAAAACTTTCCCCGACAAGGCGACACACCGTAAGTACGGGAAAACAGTGAGCCTCTCCGATTGGCGGCGCGAGAACATCAATAGGATTGTATGCCGCACATACGACATGATAAAGGAACTGAAGCCCTGGGTACAAGTCGGCAGTTCGCCCTTGGGCAAGTATAGCCGAATCGAACGGGTGCCCAATGCAGGGTGGACGGCATACGAAAGTGTATTTCAAGACCCGAAGGCATGGATGCAAAGAGGGAAGCAGGATATGATTGTGCCGATGATGTATTATCTGTACGACAACTTCTTCCCGTTTGTAGACAACTGGGTGGAAGGCTCCAACGGGCGACTCGTCGTCCCCGGACTGGGAGCATACAGAATGAACAAGTCGGAAGCAGATTGGACTGTCAACGACATTACCGACCAAATAGACTACAGCCGTTACTTCGGAGGTGCGGGCACGACCTTCTTCCGCACGGCGAATGTGCTCGACAACACAAAAGGGCTTTACGACGAGTTGTGCGACAACTATTATAAATATCCGGCACAGCTGCTGCCGCTCAGCTGGCTGAACGACCGCGTACCGACTTCTCCCCGCGAGATATGTGTGGAGCGTGATGGAGACGAGCTACGGCTGTCGTGGCAAAAGCCGGCAGAGGAAAAGGAAGACCTTACCTATACGGTCTACTATTCGCTGAGCGACACGATAGACACTGCGTTTGCACGGTCTATGCTTGCAACGGGGGTGAGGGATACTGTCTTTTATCTTCCTGTGAGAGCAAACGAAGAACGAGGCTACAGCTTCAGTGTCTCGGCATCCACCCGCTACCATATCGAGGGCGTGCCTTCGCCGGAGACATACTATTACCTGTCCCGATTTCCTAAATAACATTTGCAGTATACAACCATGCTGAAACAGATATATATCACACTATTGCTGCTCTTGGCTTTTACAGCGCGGGCAAAAGACGTGAAAGGACGCGTGTCGGACGACGCGGGTCAGCCCATTGCCGGAGCAAACGTCTACTGGGAGGGTACTCAACAGGGGACAACGACCGATGCGGAAGGAGCTTTCGCAATAGAGACGGTAGGGACAACAAACGTGCTTGTGGTTAGCTTCATCGGCTACGAGACTGTCACGCTTACGGTGAAAGATGCCGACAGAGTGATAGAGATAACAATGAAGGGAGAGGTGACACTCGACGAGGTTGTGGTCAGCCAAAGAAAGATGGGTACTATTTCTTCGAGAGCAAGTGTGCTTCAGACACAGAAGATAACAAGCGAAGAGCTTTTCCGTGCCGCCTGCTGCAACCTGGCGGAGAGCTTCGAGACAAACCCGTCTGTCGATGTTTCCTATGCGGATGCGGCAACCGGAGCTAAACAGATCAAACTGTTGGGGCTGGCAGGCACATACGTTCAGATGCTGACGGAAAACTATCCCAATTTCCGTGGTGCGGCGTCGCTCTACGGACTGGACTATGTGCCCGGTCCGTGGATGGAGAGCATACAGGTGTCGAAAGGGACGTCGTCGGTGAAGAACGGCTACGAGGCGTTGGCAGGTCAGATAAATGTGGAATACAAGAAACCGCAGACGGCGGATATCTTCTCGGCAAATCTGTTCGGCAGTGATGCGGGGCGTTATGAAGGGAATGCCGATGCTTCGTGGCTTGTCAACGACAAGGTATCGACAGGCTTGCTGGTGCACTATTCAAACGACAAGAAACAACACGACGGCAACGACGACGGATTTCTCGACACACCGCTGCGCGAGCAGGTCAACCTGATGAACCGCTGGTATCACAAGTTGGACAACTACATTGCCCAGTACGGCGTGCGCTACCTGCACGAGAGCCGCACGGGAGGACAGGCTACGCGGCATCATACGTTTTTCGATCCGTACACGGTTCATCTGAACACGAACCGCGCGGAGTTGTTCACCAAACAGGCATATATCATCAACAGGGAGAAGAACGAGAGTGTGGCACTTATTCTCTCAGGCTCGTATCACGAGCAGAAGTCCATGTACGACCGCGTGCCATACAACGTATATCAGAACAACGTATATGCAAGCCTGCTCTACGAAAAGGAGTTTTCCCCGATGCACAGCCTCAGCACGGGACTGAGTATGAATTACGACGGCTTCGACGAAAACCTCTCGCAGGATGGTGTGCGCCGAGTGCTCAACCGCACGGAGACTGTGTCGGGGGCATACGTGCAGTACACATACAATCTGAACGACCGTCTGATAGTGCTCGCGGGCATTCGTGCGGACTACAGCTCACTGTACGATTTCTTTGTCACGCCTCGCGTGCATATCAAATACAACCCGTTCGACTGGCTGCATGTGCGCGCATCAGCCGGCAAGGGGTTCCGCACGGCAAATGTGCTTGCGGAAAACAATTTCCTTCTCTCGAGCAGCAGGAAGATGAGCATTGCCGACAATCTGGATCATGAGGAGGCATGGAATACGGGCATCAACCTCTCGTTCTACGTTCCGCTCTTCGGAAAAGAGCTGACGTTGGGCGGAGAATGGTATTACACGGACTTCAAGAAGCAGGTGGTCATCGATATGGACAGCGACCCTCATGCCGTGAGCTTCTACAATCTCGACGGAAAGTCCTATTCGAGCAGTTTGCAGGTGGAGGCATCGTATCCTTTCTTCCGTGGGTTCACACTGACGGCTGCCTATCGTTACACCGACGCGAAGACAGACTATCGTAACGCGGAGGGAGTGACGCGGCGGATGAAAAAGCCTTTGGTGAGCGACTACAAGGGATTGCTGACGGCTTCCTATCAGACACCGCTGAAGAAATGGCAGTTCGACCTTACCGGACAATTCAACGGAGGAGGCAGAATGCCGACGCCGGATGCGGCAAATCCATTGTGGGAGCCCGATTTCGGTGCATACACCATCGTGAATGCACAAGTGACGAAATTCTTTCGCCGGTGGTCTGTCTACATCGGTGCGGAAAACCTGCTCGACTACAAGCAGCCACATCCTGTCATCGATGCCGAGAATCCGCGAGGCGACAACTTCGATGCGTCTATGGTTTGGGGACCTGTTCACGGACGGAAGATATACGTCGGTTTGCGGTTCAACATCAGTCGCGACTAAGAAACGATTTCAACCAACAACAAATAAAGGGATATTTATCATGAGACATTTTGTAATGGCATTTATCTGCGCCGTGTTTATGGTTTCTTCCGTCTACGCGCAGGATGCAAAGAAGAAGAAAGACACCGTCACGTTCTATGTAGAGGGGATGAAGTGCGCCAACTGCCAGAAGAAAGTGGAGAAAAACATCGCTTTCGAGAAGGGCGTGACCGACATGAAGTGCGACCTCAAGACCCGCACGGTGGAGGTAACCTACAAAACAGACAAAACATCGAAGACGAAGCTGGCATCTGCTTTCGAAAAGATCGGCATGGATGCCGTGCCGGTGGACGACGGTGCCGGCTGCGCAGTCAGCCCCGCAAAGAAATAAAGCAGGGACATCAGACAAAATTTTCCGACATAAGAAGCATACGGATGCAACATATTGCAAAGAAGTGACGTCATCATTGTCGTAATGGACGAATTGCAGCTGATAGATGGTTGTAGGAAGGGAGACAGACTGGCTCAGAAAGAGCTTTACGAGAAGTATTCCCGCAAGATGATGGGTGTCTGTCTTCGTTACGTAAACGACAGAGAGACTGCCCGTGATCTGCTGCAAGATGGGTTTGTGAAAGTCTTTACCCGCATCGATGCCTTCTCGGGCCTGGGTTCGTTTGAAGGATGGATGCGCAAGATCTTTGTAAATGGTGCATTGGAGTATCTGCGTCGGAGCGACGTGTTGCGCGAAGCCACCGGATTGGACAATACGGCAGAGCTTGTTCAGCCCGACAGTTCGGTCATATCGGAAATGTCCGTGGAAGAGTTGATGACGCTGGTCAGGAAGCTTCCGACGGGGTTTCGCACGGTGTTCAACATGTTCGCAATAGAAGGATACTCGCACAAGGAGATTGCCGACATGCTGCACATAACGGAAAGCACGTCGCGTTCGCAGTATTCTCGCGCCAAAGAGACATTGAGGAAGATGATTGATGCTTTGGGTTAATGAAAAGAAGAAGATGAATAAGGAAAGAGATGATATAGACGATTTGTTTCGCTCGAAGCTGTATGATTTCGAGGCTGAGACGACGCCGGGTGACTGGGCTGCGATAGAGAGCAGATTGCCGAAAGGGCGGTCTGTGACGCTCGGCAGCAGATTGCGTTACTGGGCTGCGGCGGCTGTTGTCGCACTCATGGTGACGACCGGCGGCGTGTACCTGCTCAGACCTCAGGCGGAGCAGCCCGTTGTGGCAGAGAAGACGGAGCAACGCTCGGCAGAGACGCAGAATGTGTCAGCCGCAGAAGACGCGCACGTCGAGCTGCTTGCCGATGCCGCGCAAACACCGTCTAAACATAAAATCCATAAGCAGGCAGTGCACACTGCCGATGTATCCCTCAATGTTGTTTCTTCGGATGATGATGGGAAGGCGCGAGAAGAGGAAGCGACAACTCCGGACGAGTCCGCAGTGGTTGAGAAGAGAGATGATGACGCATGGTCTCGTCCGGAGGAGGGTTTTGATGACAGCGATCGCAATCCGGCAGTCGGCACAGCCGAGGCGGAAGTCGTAGAGAAGAAACAGAAAGCTCGGAGATGGGGCTTCGGCATGGGAGGCGGAAGTGTGTCGACCGGAACGAACACCACGCTGAACACCTACGCACTGAAGAACACTCCGATGGCAGACCAGGAGCTTATGTTTCTCAACTCGGCGAGCTTCGGGAATGCCTCGCCGAAGACGAACGTGAAGCATAAGACTCCCGTTTCTGTCGGGATGTCTGTCAGCTACGCGTTGACGGATCGGTTTGCCTTGGTTTCGGGTCTTAGTTATTCGTACTTGTCGTCGTCGTGGGAGACGACGAGCACGTATCACAACAAAACACATCAGAAATTACACTTCATAGGTATCCCGTTGTCGCTCTCTTATAAGATTGCACAGTGGAAACGCTTCAATGTCTACGCTTCGGCAGGTGTAACGACCGAGGTTAATGTCTCAGGCAAGCTGATTACCGAAAGATATATGTACAACGAACTGTACGAGCGGGAATCCGAACACATACGCATGAAGGAATGGATGTGGTCGGTGAATGCGCGTGCCGGCGTAAGCTATCCGCTAATCCGCTTCGTCAGTCTTTATGCCGAAGTCGGTGCCGGATATTACTTCGACAACGGTAGCACACTCGAGACAGTACATTCCGAGAAGCCGTTCAACGTGAGCCTTCAGGCGGGCTTCCGTTTTGGCTTCTGAAATCGGGAACGATGAATCATTAACAACAAAAACAGAATAATGGAAATGAAAAGATTTAAGTTTTTAGGGGTGGCAGCAGTGGCTGCGCTTATGCTCACCTCTTGTTTGGACGGTGGCAGCAACGAAGTGTCGGGTGTAACATACGGCGTGGTGAAATTCTCGACAACGTCTTACCGCAACCTGCTCTACGAGCTTACCGGCATGACCGTGTATCACAGCAGTCTGGAGTCACTCATGGACGGCGACTGCATTACATGTTACCGTAAGATCAACCAGGGCGACGCAGCCAACAAATCGGCAGGCGAATACTGGACGGCGTCGGCTCTGACATACGAGAAGATCGACAAAGGCACCGTGTTGTATTCGGTGGAGGACACGACGACATACAAAAAGGGAGAAATGTCTGCCATAGACGTCGCGGTTGTCGGCTACATTCAGGGAATGCTCTTCGTGCAGTCCGCGCATCCGAACTCTGCGTCGGATCAGACCGTGAGCATGACGCTTTCATACGACCAAAACGGCGAAACGGAGACTGTGGACGGTCAGAATGTCTACAATCTGTTCCTCCGCGTGCAAAAAATCGCAGATGGCAAAAGCACGACGGGTAACGTGGCGTTCAACAACGTTTTTAGCATGAGCGATTTCTTCACTTACGCCTCCGCAGCGGAAAAAGCAAAAGGCAATGAGGTCGTAAACTTCCGGTTCAACTATGTAAAGGAATTCAATGCGGACACAACGCAGGCAACATGGACAACGTCGAAGGTGATAAACTATCAGATAACTACATCAAACTAAATAATCCGTCCGCGCCAACCTCCGTAGCGCGGATTTTTGTCACAGAGCGGCTGCATCAGATGTCAAAAGTCTGATGCAGCTTTTTTTTGCGCCGAAGCAAAGAGACGAAAAAACTCTTTCCCGAGCTTTTGCAACTCGACGAAGACACAAAAATATACTTTGCGGTGTCTTTGCAACTC
>CAVJTV010000014.1:0-26755 GCA_963652435.1 Desulfovibrionaceae bacterium
CACTGAGAAACCACCGCGGAGTGCTCCGTATCGATTATTCAGCACTGAGAAACCACCGCGGAGTGCTCCGCAACGATTATTCAGCACTGAGAAACCACCGCGGAGTGCTCCGTAACGATTATTCAGCACTGAGAAACCACCGCGGAGTGCTCCGTAGCGGTTTCAGGGTGTACGGAAAGTATCACGGAGGGCTCCGTAGCGGTTTCAGGGTGTACGGAAAGTATCACGGAGGGCTCCGTAATGATTTCAGGGTGTACGGAAAGTATCACGGAGGGCTCCGTAACGGTTTCAGGGTGCCCGGAAAGTATCACGGAGGGCTCCGTAGCGATTTCAGGGTGCCCGGAAAGTATCGCGGAGGGCTCCGTAACGGTTTCAGGGTGTACGGAAAGTCTGCGGAATATGTTTTGTGATTATCGGAGCGGGTTCCAGCCTTGCGCCTTCAGCTCCACCTCCCCACCGTCGCGGCCTATCATATACGTGCCGAGTTCGGGGCGGGTGATATGCCCGATGACGCTGACGCCCTTCATCTCGGCAACCTTCTCGTGGGCCGAGAGAGGGACGGTAAACAGCAGCTCGTAGTCCTCGCCCCCGTTGAGAGCGGCCGTCACAAGGTTCATGTTGAACTGCTCCGCCATGGCTGCCGTCTGATAGTCTATCGGGATACGGTCCTCGTAGATGCGACAGCCCACGCCGCTTGCCTTCGAGATATGCAGCAGCTCGGAAGAGAGTCCGTCGGAAACGTCCATCATCGAAGTGGGCAGGATGCCCGCCTTGTCGAGAGCCTCGACAATGTCCTTGCGGGCTTCCGGCTTCAGCTGGCGTTCCAGGAGGTATTCCTTGCCGGCAAAGTCGGGCGTGAAGTCTTTCTCACCCTTGAACACGCTCTTCTCCCTCTCGAGGAGCTGCAAGCCCATATAAGCCGCGCCCAAATCGCCCGACACACACACGAGGTCGGTGTCTTTTGCCCCGCTGCGGGCGACGACCTTGCCCTTCTCGCCCTCGCCGATGCAGGTGATGCTGATGCAAAGCCCCGTCAGCGACGAGGAAGTGTCGCCCCCCACAATGTCGACCCCGTAGATGTCGCATGCAAGGCGAAGCCCGGCGTAAAACTCGTCCAAATCCTCCACGGAGAAACGCCTCGATATGCCGAGCGAGACGGTTATCTGCCTCGGCTTGCCGTTCATGGCATAGATGTCGGAGAAATTGACCACTGCCGATTTGTATCCAAGATGTTTCAAGGGGACGTAGGTCAGGTCGAAGTGAATACCCTCGAGCAGGAGGTCGGTGGTCACCAGCACCTGCCGCCCTTCGTAGTCGAGCACTGCGGCATCGTCGCCCACACCCTTCACCGTACTGCTGTTTCTCAGCTCTATCTTCTCTGTAAGGTGGCGGATCAGACCGAACTCACCCAATGTCCCTATTTCCGTTCGTTTGTTCATCTTGTTTGTTTTGACACGTTGTCCTTATGGAATGTTGTGATATGATTCTTTATCTCTTCGTCGAAGCTCCCGCCATCGGGGAAAAACACGGTGGTTATCGGAAGACTGTACATACACGCCTTCCACCCCTCGGGGACATGGGGGTTGTCCACCAAACGAGCCGCGTCCTTCTCCGTGACAATGATGTATCTGCTCTCGGGGCTCAGGCTCTCGAACACGCGCCCTATGCGGCGTATGTCGCCCCTGCCGAAGGCATGATGGTCGGGAAAAACAAGCGGCGTCACCCTGTCCGACATCCTGCGCACCTCTCGGGCGAAGCTCTCGGGCGAAGCTATCCCCGCAAGAGCTATAAGCTCGCTCCCCTTTTGCCGGATATCCTCACGGGAAATCTCCCTCGCATGCAAAGGGAACACCGGTTTTATTTCATCGTATGCCATACGGGAGAAAAAGACCCGCTGATGCGGCAGAAGGTGCATCTCGCCCTCTATGGCGCGACGCTCGGAAGGCGTCATACCCTCCGCACATTTGGTGACGACCACCATGTCGGCACGCCTCACGCCGCCGGCAGGCTCGCGCAGCCTCCCCGCAGGGAGAAGTCTGTCCCTGTAGAACAGACGATGGCAGTCCGTAAGCACAATCGAGAGCGACGGCTTCACCCATCGGTGCTGAAACGCGTCGTCGAGCAGTATCACCTCCGGCTGCGCCTCGGCGGGCATCTGTAACAGACGGCTTATGCCCTCCCGACGGTCCTCATCCACTGCCACGACAACGTCGGGGAACTTACGCTTCATCTGATACGGCTCGTCGCCGATCTCTCTGCTTGTAGTTTGATTGTCTGCCAGGAGGAAACCCGTGGTCTTGCGCCCGTAACCACGGCTCAGCACCGCGACCCGATAACTCCCCCTCAACAAACGGATGATGTATTCCGTATGCGGAGTCTTGCCTGTCCCTCCCACTGCCAGATTGCCCACACAAACGACCGGCACGGGATACGACGAAGCCATACACCCGTGGTCGAAAAACCGACCACGCAGCCTCACCACCGCACCATACAGAAAGGCAAAGGGCAAAAGCAACAGGTTACAGAGGCTTGACATCATAAGGAAGTCTCGCCTGTATCCCTGTCTCCGACTTTACAGTATTCAGCACCTTGATGTATTCGCTGCCCGCAATGCTGTTTGCGACGGACATCTTCACGTCGCCCAACTGCTTCTCGACAAGTCCTTCCCAGAAGTCTTTCGAGCCGGACACGTACGTCAGGCTGTAGTCGCTGAGGTCTGCCAGCTCGGCTGCCGTCTCTATTGCCTTGTCGATACCGCCAAGCTCGTCGACAAGCCCGCGCTCCTTTGCCTGCTCGCCTGTCCACACACGACCCTGACCTATCTCGTTGATTGCCTCCTTCGTCATGCCGCGACCATCAGCGCAGCGTGTGAGGAACGTATCGTAGCCTCTCTCCACAAACGACTGTATCAATGCCTTCTCGTCGTCGCGCATCGGACGGTACATATCACCCAGGTCGGCGTAGGTGTTCGTCTTCACCACATCCGTCGTAAGGGAAACCTTGTCGAGCAGTCCCGACACGTTGGGGAACATGCCGAAGATACCTATCGACCCCGTCAGCGTGTTCGGCTCTGCAATAATCTTGCTTGCGGCACACGAGATATAATAACCTCCCGAAGCGGCAACGTCGCCCATCGACACCACGATGGGTTTCACCTTCTTCAGCTCCACCACCTGACGCCATATCTGGTCGGACACGAAAGCACTGCCGCCCGGAGAGTTCACACGGAAGACAACAGCCTTCACATCGTCGTCGTCCTTGAGCTTTATCAGCTCGGCGGCGACATTCTCCGTGATAACCTGCTCGGCATTGTAAGAAAACGACGGCTGCTCTGCCACGATCTCCCCTTCGGCATACAATACGGCTATGCGGTCGTCCTTCTCCTTTTCGCTTGTCTTTATACTCTTGATTTTGGATATGTCGGCTGTCTTCAGCTTCTTGTCGCTCTGTCCGGAAAGCTCCCTGACATAGTCTTCAGCCTCGGTGCGATACTTCAGCTCGTCCACCAAACCGCACTCGACAGCTTTCGCAGCATCGCCAAAGGCATATCCGCAGTTGGCAAAATCGTTGACCTTCTCCACCGATATATTACGGGCTTCCGCAATGCCTGCCGTCACATTCTTCCAGATACAATCCATGTACGACTGTATCTGTTCTCGGTTGGCATCACTCAGATGGTCGAGCATGAAAGGCTCTACCGCCCCCTTATAAGTCCCCACCTTGAAAATCATCATCTCTACGCCAAACTTCTTCAGTATCTCCTTGTAGAACATCGTCTGCGATGCCATCCCTGTCAGACTCAAAGTGCCTTGAGGGTTCAGAAACACCTTGTCCGCCACGGAGCAGAGGAAGTAGCCCCCTTGCGTGTAATTGTCGGAATAGGCAACAACAAACTTGCCGCTCTCCTTGAAGTCCGTCAATGCCCTGCGGATAGCGGCAATGCTGGCAGAGCCTGCGCTCAGCGACTTCGCCTCTATGTATATGCCCTTAATGTTCTTGTTTTCCTTCGCCGTCCGGATTGTCTTCAACACATCCTTCAAGGATAGCGCACCCTCCGATTCGCCCATCAGCACAGCGAAGGGATTCTCTTGAACGTTATCCGACAAGCTGCCGTCAAGCGTCAGTTTGTAAACGGTATTGCTCTTCGGCGTATAGGCAGACGAGCTGCCCATGCTTGCCGCAATGCCTATCAAGGCAAATACGGATAAAACGCAAATCAAGCCAACGGCAACGAACACTCCCAATGCCGAGGCAAACATCATCTTAAAAAACTGTCTCATATCTTTTTTATGTTTCTTTCTGCGGCGGCAAAGGTAGTCAACTTATTCCTACACGTTTTTTCATTCCTGTTACTTTTCCCCATCACGTCTCACTGCCGCCTATAAAAAAACTCCCACAGCATCACTGCTCCGGGAGTCCGCACCATTTTATTATGGCGAAAAAATCAATTTCGGAGTGATCCGCCTGGGGTTCGAACCCAGGACCCCATCCTTAAAAGGGATGTGCTCTACCTGCTGAGCTAGCGAATCGACCTATGCATACCTCGGTAATGCGGCGCAAAGGTAGACCTTATTTTTTAACCTGCAACAAATGTCCTGCAATATTTTAAAAAAGTCAGCTCGTCTCGTCCTCTCCACCCCCGTCATTTGCCTGTAAGGAAGGCATTTCGTCGGATTCCTGAAGGATGAAACGCTTATAATAGGAAAGACAAAGCGTGGTAAGCGGAAGCGCGATAATCAGTCCGATAAACCCGAGCAGCGTCCCCCAAACGGACAAGGAGAGGAGGATGATGGCGGGGTTCAGACCCATCGTCTTTCCCATGATGCGGGGCGTGAGATAGAGATCTTGAATACATTGGACAATCCCGAGCACCAGCAATCCCGACCCGAAGACAATCCAAAAGTTCTGCCCCGTCTCTGCCGACTTCAAGAGGCTGAGGACAATCATAGGAATCAGTCCGATGGTCTGCAGGTATGGTATCAGATTGAGCACGCCGATAAAGAGTCCGAGCGTGACGCCAAGCGGGAAGCCTACAATCTTGAAACCTATTGCCAGCAGGATGCCGACACAGAGCGCGATGAACGACTGACCGCGAAAGTAACGCTGCATGCTCTGCTCCACATCGTAGGCAAGTCCCCTGGCGAAGGGGCGGAGACGTGCGGGAATGAGGTTGATCCATCCGCCGGCAATCTTCTCGTAGTCGAGCAGGATAAAGACGAAGTACAACAGTATTACAAAGACTATCGTTATGCTGAAAAGGATGGAGAAAGTGTTCGAGAGAACGTTCCACAATTTGGGAGCAATCTGCCGGAGGGCATTGAGTATGTTCTCGCGGCTGAGAAGTTCCATGAGGCGGTTTATGTCGAGATTGTTTTCTATGTAGACAACCCACGATTCAGGGATGAGCGGGACATACCCCTCGCCCGGTGTGTGTGTCCGAATAAGGCTGAGTGTCCGCTCGGCTTCCTGAATGATGGAGGGGACGACTATTGCCGTTGCCACACCGATGACAAGCAGGGCGCAGACGATCACAGCTATGATAGAGAGGATGCGGCTCTTTAGGCGCAGCCTGCATTGGAAGAATCTCACGAAGGGCTGCATCATATATGCCATCAGCCATGCTATCAGGAAAGGCAGTAAGGCAGCCCGTAGGAGCGTGATGAGATAGAGCAGTGCGCCGATGATGACAAGGCTGAACACTATACGCGTGACACGGTCGAACGTGAAGGGTCTTTCGAATAATGAGTTCATGGTTTAATGATTTATCTTTGCCGGTAGCAAAGGTAGAACAAACCGAAGTAGCAGAATTAAGATGATAAGGAAAATATTGTGTGCGGCGTTGTTGCTGGGCTGCGTGTTGCAGCTGCAGGCAGAAGTGCCGCCTGCCATAAGACGGCTGCTGAAGGCTTCGTATATGAAAGGGGCAACGTTCTCCATCGTGGTGAAGGACGTAAAAGATGGGACTGTGCTTTACAGTTACGACGCGGAGCGTGAGGTCACGCCGGCATCCGTGTTGAAGACGGTGACTGTGGCAACGGCCCTCGATATGTTAGGCAGCGACTATCGCTACACCACGACATTGGAGCATGACGGGAGCATCGAGGAAGGTGTCTTGAAAGGCAATCTGTATGTACGTGGAGGAGGCGACCCGTCGCTTGGATCGTCGTATTTCGCTCCGGAAAGCAGTGCGTTTGTCGCGGAATGGATAGATGCGCTGAAGAAAGAAGGAATACGGGAGATTACGGGGGCAGTGGTGGCCGACGAACAGCTCTTCGATACGGAGGGTGTCTCTCCGAAATGGCTGAGGGAAGATATTGGAAGCTATTACGCGCCGGGGAGCTACGGCTTGTCGGTGTTCGACAACAAATACACGCTGACACTGAAGACGGGAGCCGCAGGGACGCGTCCGGAGATTGTCGGGACAGAACCCGAGATACCTTCGCTGAGGTTCACCAACCGATTGATGACCACATCGAGAGACAGTGCATATATCATCGGTGAGCCACTGACGGGAGAGCGCATGCTGACAGGTAGCGTCCCTGCAGGGCGCGAGTGTTATGTGCTCAAAGGTGATATCCCCGACCCTGCACTGTTCCTCGCAGAGTATCTCACCCGCTGCCTTGAGACGGAAGGCATCACTGTGGGCAGAGAGCCTACCTGCCACCGCATAGAGGCAGACGCAGGAAGATGGAAAGAGGTGGAGCGTCGCAAGATAGCGGAGACCTGCTCTCCTACGCTTGGCGAAATAGCCTACGTGACAAACCATGTCAGCCATAATCTGTTTGCCGACGTGCTGCTGAAGACTGTCGGACTGGAATACGAACCGCACGAGAGAGAGGTCATCTCTTCTTTCGGACGAGGAGTGCAGGTAGTGAGAAGCCATTGGAAGGCGAAGAGACTGGATGTATATCCGCTCAGGATGTACGACGGCAGCGGGCTTGCTTCGGTAGACAAGGTGTCTGCCGCGTTCATGGCAGACCTCCTGGTGTATATGTCGGAGAGTTCCGTGGCTGCGGAGACGTTCTGCAAGTCGTTGCCCGAGGCAGGCGTGGAAGGGTCGGTAAGGAATTTTCTAAAGGAAAGTAAGCTCCAGGGCAAGACGCGGATCAAGAGCGGGAGCATGACTGGAGTGCGGAGCTACGCCGGATACATCGACAGTGGCGGGAAGCGTTACGCTGTGGCTGTCTTTGCAAACAACTATTCGTGCACCACGCGTCAGATGACGAAGGCACTCGAAGAGCTGCTGCTCGCTCTCTTCTAAGGCAAGAGGGAACGCTGCGAGAGAAACTCCATGAATTTCTGCTTGTAGTTGTCGGAGATGGGGATATACTTCTTGTCGAAGACTATCCTGCCCCGTTCGATCACCTTTATCTTCTCGGGCTGCACGATGAACGAGCGGTGCACGCGGACGAAGCGGTTTGCAGGCAGCATGTCCTCGAGGTTCTTCATGCTCATGAGCGAGAGGATGGGGTGCGGCTCGCCTTCGACGTATATCTTCACGTAGTCTTTCAGCCCTTCGATATAGAGAATGTTGCGAAGCTCCACCTGTACCAGCTTGTATTCCGTCTTGACAAAGATGCTCTCTACCCGTGGCGACGTACCGGCTACGGTATCTGTCTTCGTGCCGCCGCCCTCGCGGAGCAGTTCGTACCAACGGAGAGCCTTGTTGGCAGATTTGAGAAAATCGGCGTAGCTGATAGGCTTCAGGAGATAGTCGAGGGCATTGACCTTGTAACTGTCGAGGGCATACTGGCTGAACGCCGTCGTGAAGATGATGCGCGTGTCGGCCTCCAGTATGCGCGAAAGCTCCATGCCGTTAAGCTCGGGCATCTGTATGTCGAGAAACAGGAGGTCGACGGGTGTCTCGGTGAGTGCGGGAAGAGCATTCACGGCACTGCCGAACTTTCCCCGAAGCTCCAGGATTGGGGTTTTGTTTACGTAGCTCTCGAGCAGGCTTAGAGCCAACGGCTCGTCGTCGACAATGGCACAGGTCAGTTTCATATCAGTCAATCTTTATTTCAAGCATACAATGATAAGTGTCGCCATCCACTCCGTACGAGAACACATATTTGTCGGGATAGATTAGCTCGAGGCGTTTGCGCAGATTCTTGATGCCGATGCCCGAGCCGCTCTTGTCGTGCGCCTCGTCTTTGGGGAAGCAGCTGTTCTTTATGATACAAACCACCAAGCCGCCTTTCTGCCGTATCTCCATGTCGATAAACGAGGGGCGGCTGTTGCTCACGCCATGCTTGAAGGCATTCTCGATAAGGGAAATGAAGAGCAGCGGGGCAATCATCACGTCGGGTTTCTCGGCAGAAATATCCGTCGTCACCACCACGTGCTCCGGCAGACGGATGCGCATTAGCTCCACGTAGTTGCGGATGAAGTCGAGCTCGCTCTCGAGCAACACCTGCGGCTGGCTGCTATCGTAAAGTACGTAGCGCAAAAGGCGACTGAGGTCGTGCACTGCCTCCTGCGCCCTTTCGGGACTGAAGGCAATAAGGCTGTAGATATTGTTCAGCGTATTGAAAAGGAAATGCGGGTTCAGCTGGCTCTTCAGATTCTGAAGCTCCGCCTCCGCACGGCTTTTCTCCAACTCGCGACGCATCGACTCCACCGTGTACCAGCTGCTTGTCATCTTTATCGCAACGCTAAGCCCCGCAACCAAGGCATAGAGCATGGCGTTGATAACGAAGAAGCCGACAACTTCCTGTATCTCCCTTTCCGGATGTTCCGGACGCCCCATTTCTGGAGGCGGAAGAAGCTGCATGAGAAGGTGCACCGTCAGCATTGCGAAGCCAATCAGCACAACATTGCTTAGGAAAAACCTCCATTCATGCCGAGAAAACAGAAATTGCTTCACGAGAACGAAGTAGTTCATGTAGAACACTCCCATGAATGATATGGGAACGATGATGGAACGCAGATAGCTCACCAGCGTAACCTCCTGCGACCCTCTTCCCGTGAAGAAGAACGGCAGGCCGAACAAAATTCCCCATGCAGCGATGTGGATAATGTAGCCCATCCCCCGATACGGAGGAGCAATGTGTGCGTTTGTCGTTTCAGTCTTCATTCGTCGCAAAATTACTTAAAAAACTACCGGTGCAATGCCTCTGCCGCAGCCGGCGGTGCTATTCGTAGCGTATTGCTTCTATCGGGTCGAGCTGCGCAGCCTTTTTTGCCGGATACCAACCGAAGAACACTCCGGTAACGGTGCAGACGGCAAATGAGAGCACAACGCTCCACGGCTGGATGAATATCGGGAAGTGTGCGACGCCGTTGACCACGAGAGCTGCCCCCACGCCGAGCACAACGCCTATCAATCCGCCCGTCACGCTTATCAAGATGGACTCGATAAGGAACTGCGCAAGGATATCTATCCCCTTCGCACCGATACTCATGCGAAGACCAATCTCGCGGGTTCGCTCCGTCACGCTCACATACATGATGTTCATGATACCGATACCTCCAACGAGAAGGGAAATACCTGCCACAGCCGCCAACAGCACAGTCATCATGTCCGTAGTGCTGGTCAACATAGTGCTTAGTTCCTGCTGACTACGGATGGTAAAATCATCATCATCACTTTCCTTCAACTTGTGGTTGCGACGCAGTATTTCCGTAATCTCGTCGATGGCTTGTTCGGTGTACTCTTCCTTGAGCGCCGAACAGTTTATTCCTTGAAGATGGGTTATTGCCAAGACCTTCTTCTGAATGGTCGTGTAGGGCGCAAGTATGAGGTCGTCCTGGTCCATACCCATGCTGTTATATCCTTTGCTTTCCAACACACCGACAACGCGGAAGGGGAGCTTCTGAAACCTTATGACCTTGCCGACGGGGTTCTCGCCTCCGGTGAAGAGGTTGTCGACAATGGTCTTACCGATGACGCACACCTTCGCTGCCGTCTGTATGTCCTGCTCGGTAAACATATCACCGTCTTCCACCTTGTAGCGTCGTATCTCAAGATAGTCGGGACTTATGCCGTAGACCGTTGTCGGGGCATTGTTGGCTCCGTAGATTGCCTGTCCGCTGCTGTTGACCGAGGGCGAGACGGCAGAGACGTAGCGTGTCTCGTCGACGATGTTCTGATAGTCTTCCAGCTTCAGCGTCTCCATAGCGGAGGCATCTTGACGCACACCGCCACGTATGTCGGCTCCCGGGTGTATCATAATCATGTTCGAGCCCATCTCGCTTATCTGTGCCTGTATGCTCCGCTTCGAGCCTTGCCCGATGGCAAGCATCGTAATCACGGAGGCAACGCCGATGATGATACCGAGCATCGTGAGAAATCCGCGCAGCTTGTTGTTCGCCAAAGCGCGGAGGGCTATTTTTATGAGGTTTGTTCCGTTCATATCACATATAAATTGCTAATCGTCGTTCTTCGGCAGCCGAGCCAAGGCATCTGCTGCATTCAGTATGTTCGTATTGACGGTATCTGCCGTGACATGCCCGTCGCGCAGTGTTATGTTGCGGCTACTGTACTGGGCAATCTCGGGGTTGTGCGTCACGAAGATGATGGTGCGCCCTTCAGCATGAAGCCTTTGGAAGAGCACAAGTATCTCGAACGAGGTACGCGTATCGAGGTTACCCGTTGCTTCGTCGGCAAGTATCACGGCGGGGTCGTTCACCAATGCGCGGGCAATGGCAACGCGCTGCATCTGTCCGCCCGACATCTGGTTACTCTTGTGCATGAGCCGGTCGCCAAGTCCCACGGCAATCAGTGCCTCCACTGCTTTTTTGTAGCGGGCAGAGGCGTTGAAGCTCGGGTTATACATCAGCGGCAGCTCCACGTTCTCCACTGCCGTTGTCTTGGGCAGAAGGTTATAGTTCTGAAAGACGAAGCCTATCTTGCGGTTGCGCAGCGTGGCACGTGCATTCTTCCCCATCGTACGGACAGAGACACCGTCGAGATAGTACTCGCCGCTCGTCGGCGTATCGAGGCACCCGAGAGTGTTCAGAAGCGTACTCTTTCCCGAGCCGGAGGTACCCATGATGGTGACGAACTCCCCCTCATGGATGGTGAAGCTGACGCCGCGCAGGGCATGCACCACCTCGTCGCCGACATGGAAGTCGCGCCTGATGTTATCCAATCTGATTATCTCTTTCATTGTGTCGTTCCTTCGGTCAAGACATTATTTTTCTTTCTTCTTCTTGTCGCTTCCCGGAGGTCCCGGCATGAACGGACTTCTTTCGGTCGAAGCAGATACCTCTGCGGGAGCACTGCTGATGAGATCCACTGCAATCTCCTCGCCCTCGCTCAGTCCACCTGTTACCTCAATAAGGTTACCGCTCATGGAGCCTACGGTCACGGTCTTCGGCATCAGACGTTGTCCGTCTTTCACCCACACCATGCGCTTGCCCGAAGGTGTTTCTCCTGCGCCGCCCTCGACAATCAAGCCGGTAGTCGCGAGCATTTCTGCATCGGGCACGAAGCGCAGCGACTTGGTCGGGATGGTGAGCACGTTGCTTCTTTCAAGCGTATAGATGGTGACGTTGGCTGTCAAGCGGGGCTTCAGCTTCAGGTCGGGGTTGTCGGCGGTGATAACCACTTCGTAGGTTACGACTGTGGAGCTCGAGCTCGACGTGCTGCTTGAACTACTCGAACTGCTGTCGCCAAGGCGTATCTGTTTCACCGTGCCTTCGAAAACATCGTTGGGATAGGCATCGACGGTGAAGCTCACCCTCTGCCCGTCGTGCACCGTGCCTATGTCAGCCTCGTCGACATCCGCAATGACCTGCATCTTCGTCAGGTCGGCAGCTATGGTAAACAGCGTCGGCGTCTCGAAGCCTGCGGCAACGGTCTGCCCTTCTTCAACGGCACGGTTGATAACGACACCGTCGATAGGGCTGGTTATCGTGGCATACTCCAGATTGCGTTTCACCTTCACCATCGAAGCCTTGTTCTGCTCGTAGGCGGCTTTCGACTTCTCGTAGTTGTATGTTGCCGTCTCGTAGTCCGAGTCGCTGATAAGTTTCTTTTCGTAGAGCACCTTGCTGCGTGCGTAGTTCTTCTGCTGGTATTCATACTCGCTCTTGCTGCTTGCCAGCTGAGCCTCGGCACTTGCCAGCTCGGCTTTCAGGTTCACACGGTCCATCTCCGCGATGAGCTGACCGGCTTTCACCACGTCGTTGTAGTCTACGTACAGTTTGTCTATGATACCCGACACCTGCGTACCCACTTCCACTTCCGTCACAGGCTCTACCGTTCCGGTGGCTGTCACCGTGTTCGAGATACTGCTACGGCTCACTTTCGCAGTCTCGAGGCTGATGCCGCCTTTCGACGGACGGCTCGTGAAGAACCATATCCCTCCGGCTACCACCAGCACAACTGCTACGCCGATAATTACTTTCTTGTTCATATCTTTCCTTTGTTTATTTGTTCCTTTCCACTCTTAAAACATCACGATGTCTTCGCCCTGATAGAAACGCAGCAGACCTGCGTTGAGGATGGCTGTGTATTTAGCCTGGAGCGTTTCCTGCTGCGCACTCAACAGGTTGTTTTTCTCCGTGAGCAGCTCCACGGTGTTCTTCATGCCGACGTTGAACTGCTCGCTAACGAGGGCATAACTCTCTTCGGAGCTTCGGAGCTTCTGCGCGGCGGCAACGTATTGCTGTTGTGCGCTGACTGCCGTAAGCCACAGGCTCTCTATCGTGCGGTAGAGCATCTTTTGGCTGTCGAGGAGATTAAGCTCGCTGGTCTGCTTCTGCAGCTTAGCCTTGTTGATGGCAGTCTTCGTCTGCCGCTTGTCGAAGAGCGGGATGCTCACGGTGAAGCCGAGCGAGTTGTTCCAGTTCTGCTTCACCTGCTCGCTGAAGCTGAAGTCGCTGCCGTTGGCGTTCGTCGTCCCGATGCCTGCGCTGAGGCTGAGCGTCGGGATATACCCTGCACGTGCCATCTTGATGCCAAGCTCCGACGACTCTATGCTTAGCTTCCCGGACTCTATCTCCGGACGCAGACCAAGTGCCGTCTGATACACGTCGTCTTTCGCCGGCAGCGGCGAAAGCACACTGCTGTCGTCCACCTCCGGGATGTAGATATCCATCTCGAAGTCGCCGTCGAGCTCAAGGAGCTGCTTCAGCTGCAGCTTATAGTCCTGAAGGGTCGTCTCGGACGAGACTAACTGATAGTTGTTGCTGCTCACCTGCGCCTCCAGCTGTGCGAGGTCGCTGCGGGCAATGCTGCCGGCATCGAACAATGCCTCGGCACGTTCGTATTCCTTACGGCTCACCTCCAGCATCGAGCGGTTCACGCCCACCGCCTCGGCAGAATAGAGTATCTGCACGTAGAGCTGCGTGATGTTCTCCTCGATGGTGTTTTCGCTCTCGTCCACCGCGAGAGAGGCAATGCGGCTGCTGAGCTGCTGCTGCTTGAGTGCGTTCGTCCGTTTGCTGCCGTTGTAGACGGTCCAGTTGGCGTCAACGCCGTAGCTGCCGTTGTAGGATGTTTTGCTTTGGCTCGTGGTGATATTGTCGCCACTGATAATCGTACCGCTCTTGCTGTTCGGGCGGTTCACTATCCTCTGGCTCACATTGCCGCTCAGCGAAGGGAGGAAATCCGCCTTGGCAGACTTCACATCTTCCTCTGCGCTCTCGACACTCACCTTGCCACGGCGGATGGTGATGTTGTGCTCCAGCGCATAATCGATGCAGTCGCGCAGCGTCCACTGCTTCGGCAGTTCGCCTTCTTCTGCCATCATCCCGTTGGGAAGAAGAGTGAGGCAGGATAGGATCAATAGAGAAATGCGTTTCATATTTCCTTTATTTTTTTCGGTTGCAAAGCTATTTCGCGTCCCGTTCCCCCACAATCGGAATGGAAATAGCCCGTCGCTACATAGACAAAAGCGGACATTTCACCGATGAACACCCGCCTGTAAAATGTAAATATCCGGTGCGTGCGCAAAATTGTCTCATGTAATTTGCATGAAGGCTTTGCTCGTAAACAATTGTCCCATGCAATTTGCATGAAGGTTTTGCTCGTAAACAATTGCTCCATGCAATTTGCATGAAGGTTTTGCTCGTGCAATCTTGCTCCATGCAATTTGCATGAGGGTTTTGCTCGTGCAATCTTGCCGTTACGAAATTTGCAGAAAAGCGTCGTGAGGGCGCATGAGCGGCATTAGATAAGAAAAACCCGAAAGCCGGCGGAGAGATTTCTCCTCCAGACTTTCGGGCACCTATGGCAAATAAATCGTATTATATTACGAAACGATCAGTCCAAAACTTTGATTCTGATGTTACGATACCAAACGTCGTCGCCATGATCCTGCAGACCGATGAGACCTTCCTTGTTAGGTCCGCCGCAGTTCAACAGCAGTTCGTAAGCCAACGGCCATTTCTCTTTGCTGAACTTGCTTGCGTCGAGCAGCTCTTTCCACTGCTGCGTCCACAAGTGATATTCAACAACCGGTTCGTCGTTCTGATAGTGAACAACCGTACCCTTGTAACACATGATCTTCGACTTGTTCCACTCGCCGAACGGTTTAGAGTTCTGCGGCTTTGCAGGAATCATATCGTAGAGGGAAGCGGACTTGCGGTTACCGTCCTTACCTAACTTGGCATCCGGATGGTTCTCGTTGTCCAGGATCTGATACTCGGGAGAAGAGATGTAAGAAGGCTGACCTTCCACTTCCTGAATCAGGATAAACACACCCGAGTTGGAACCCTTGGCAACCTTCCACTCCCACTCAAGCTCGAAGTTTTTGAACTTGTGAGCGAAAACCAAGTCGCCACCGTCTTTGGCACCTGCTTCACCTTCGCCAGAGCCCTTGATGTGGATCGATGCATCGTCCACAACCCAAGCCCCGGGCACGTCCTTGCGGTCGTAACCTCTCCAGCCGTTCATAGTCTTGCCGTCGAACAGAGTAATCCATCCTTCAGCATCCTTCGGGAATGTAGCGAGGTCTACCATCGGCAGATCCATCAGCTTGTATTCTGGAGCGGCAGCCTCAGCCTTTGTGTCAGCCTCGGTAGCAGCAGCTCCGTCCGCCTTCTTCCCGCCGCAGGAGGCGAAACAACACATCGCCAATGCGGCACTTGCAAACATTACTAACTTTTTCATTTCTCTACTTATAGTTTTTGTAACTCTTATCTCGGCATATCAACCAGCTTCCAACCGTCGCGGTAGTTGTGCTTGATCAGCTCAGCAGCAAACTGACGTGCGTTGACAGGGTCTGTCCAGTCTTTTGCGAATGTCGGGTGACCGTCTTTGATAGTGAAACCGTCTTTGATACAAGTCTTGATGGTTTCCGTCTCTCCGATATTCGTGAACTGCATGTTCTCGCCGTCCCACTTCAGTGTTCTGTGCAAGCCCTGCAGACGAACAGCCAATACACCCATCACGATCATTTCGTTGAACGGACCTGCCTCAGCGAAGTTACTCTTCGTCTGTACGCGGCTCGACGCGCTTTCCTTACATGCACGTACCCAATCCATCTCATGACCCTTAACACGACGGCATACCTTCGGCGCGTTTGGCACACGACCGCTCAACAGGAACGGCTTCTGTCCGTAGCAACCGCAGATCAATGTATCCTTCGTTCCGTGGAAGATAGTCAGACCTCCACCGGGACCCATCAGTTCCTTTCCTTCAGGATATCCTTCCGGACGGTTCGGCATCATACCGCCGTCGTACCAGTGCACCTCAACTTCCGGCATAGCAACCTTCGGCATGTTCTCACGAGCCGGGAAGATAAACTTCACATGCTGTGCGTTAGGAGCGCAGTCGCGAAGCAACAGTGTGGAAGAAGCCTCAACACTCGTCGGATAACCGAGCTTCAGTGCCTTAAACGGTGTGTGCATGATGTGGCAAGCCATGTCGCCCAATGCACCCGTACCGTATGCCCACCATCCGCGCCAGTTCCATGGATGATAGATGTGGTTGAACGGCTTCAACTCGGCAGGACCGGTAAACAAATCCCAGTTCAACGTAGAAGGAATCTTGTCTGCCTTCTCCGGTGTGTTCAATCCCTGCGGCCAAATAGGACGGTCGGTTGCGCACTCCACCTTCGTGATGTCGCCGATCTCACCGTTCCAAATCCATTCGCAAACCAAATCGGTATCTTCCGAAGAAGAGCCCTGGTTACCCATCTGCGTCGCAACGTTTGTCGTAGCAGCCAGCTTGGTCAAGAGACGAGACTCGTAAACGGAGTGTGTCAACGGCTTTTGGCAGTAAACGTGCTTGCCAAGAGTCATCGCGTCACTTGTAATCATTGCGTGAGTATGGTCAGCTGTCGCGATGATAACGGCGTCGATGCTCTTACCCATCTCGTCGTACATCTTACGGTAGTCCCAATACTTCTTTGCGTTGGGGTGCTCTTCGAACACGCCCTTGGCATACTTCCAGTCAACGTCGCAAAGAGCAACGATGTTTTCCGTGTTCTTAACTGCATTGATGTTGCCATGACCCATACCGCCGATACCTACAGCGGCAATGTTCAGCTTGTCTGTCGGAGCTACATATCCGTGACTCTTACCAAGGACAGTGCCCGGCACGATAGAAAATGCTGCTGCGGCAGCTGCTCCTCTTTGGAGGAATGATCTTCTTGAAATGTTAGACATAGTAATAACTTTTTATAGATTAGAACTTGATAATAATACTCTGCTTCAAATCCCGTGAATTATATCACAAAACGCCGCAAATATAGCTAATGCCCAAAATACGGCAACCCCGCAACTCCCCGCTGCATCACTTATTTATTCTTTTTTAATAGGCACACGACGCTATGTGTATTTGAGGTTAAAAGCCATCTTTTATCCGACAAATGTTGCATACATTTGCGGCATCATTACAGAAATCATAATTATTTATAGACCATGAAGAGAAGAAACATCGCCGGCAAAACTATGCTGGCAACCGTCGCTTGTGTGGCTTGTGTAAGCCTCAACGCTCAAGAAAAACAATACCCGCAACCAGAAAAGATGTCGCCGGGAATGTCGGAATACTGGACTCCGCAACCGAAAGTTGTGACGCCCGGTGATATCCGGACAAACTCGGCTCCGTCTGATGCCATCGTCCTCTTCGACGGCAAAGACCTCTCCGCCTGGGAGAGCACCAAGGGCGAACCCGCACAGTGGACTGTTCACGACGGCGTGATGACGGTAAACAAAAAAGCCGGCGACATACAGACGAAGCAAAAGTTCGAAAACTATCAGCTGCACATCGAATGGTGCGTTCCGGAAAACATCACCGGCAAGAACCAGGCGCGCGGCAATAGCGGTGTGTTCATGCAGGGACTGTATGAGGTGCAGATACTCGACTGCTACAACAACGAGACATACGTAAACGGACAGACAGGGAGTATATACAAACAGACCCCTCCGTTGGCGAACGCCATGCGCAAGCCCGGCGAGTGGAATGTATACGACATTATATATTCTGCACCTGTGTTCAAGGAAGACGGGACATACCGTGTGCCGCCACGCATCACCGTTATTCAAAACGGCATCGTCTTACAGAACAACACGACAATCCTCGGCACAACCGAATACATCGGTTTCCCGAAGGTTGTTCCTCACGGAGCCGGACCGATTATCTTGCAGAGCCACGGCGACCCGAGCGAACCGATTAGTTTCCGCAATATCTGGCTAAGAGAGCTATAATCCGTTTTTAGTATAGTGGCGGAGGCAGATTGAAAACAATTTGCCTCCGTTTTGTTTTGTATGACTGCGACGGCAAGTCGTACATTTGCGCCGAATTTTTGGTTTCTTATTTATACAGAATGGTAAACGACGAGAAAGGCGCGGACTTAAAATCCGTTGCCGAAAGAGAAGAAAGGAAGTTGTTCATCGAGACTTACGGATGTCAGATGAACGTGGCAGACAGTGAGGTGGTGGCGTCGATCATGAAGATGGACGGATACGCCTTGACGGAGAACATTGAGGATGCGGATGCAGTGTTCGTGAACACCTGTTCCGTGCGCGAGGGAGCAGAGCAGAGAGTGTACGGACGGCTGCAGAACCTGCAAGCTATGAAGAAGAAAAAGAAATCGCTCATAATAGGTGTGCTGGGGTGTATGGCGGAAAGGGTGAAAGACAAGCTCATCAGCGAGCATCATGCCGACCTCGTCGTGGGGCCCGACGCGTATATGGATCTGCCAAACCTTATCGGTGCGGTGGAACGCGGCGAGAAAGCCATCAACGTAGAACTGTCGACGCAGGAGACCTACAGAGATGTCGTGCCGCTGAAGTTGGAGGGCGTGCATATCTCGGGCTTTGTATCCATCATGCGCGGATGCAACAATTTCTGCACGTATTGCATTGTGCCCTACACCCGTGGCAGGGAGCGTAGCCGCGACACGGAGAGTATACTGCGCGAGATACGCGACATGCAGAGCAAAGGGTTTCGGGAAGTGACCCTCCTCGGGCAGAACGTCAACTCGTATGCTTTCGAAGAGAATGGCGGGGAGAAGGTGACATTCCCGATGCTGCTCAGTCGTGTGGCAAAGGAAGTGCCCGATATGCGCATACGTTTCGTGACCTCCCACCCCAAAGACATGAGCGACGAGACGCTTCGCGTGATAGCAGCACACCGGAATATATGCAAATACATACACCTGCCGGCGCAGTCGGGCAGCACGAGAATACTGAAGGTGATGAACCGGAAATACACCCGCGAGTGGTATCTCGACCGCATTGCTGCCATCCGTCGCATCGTGCCCGAGGCAGCCATTGCAACAGACCTGTTTTGCGGTTTCCATTCGGAGACGGAAGAAGATTATGAAGAGACGCTTTCGCTCATGCGCGAGGTGAGGTTCGACGCGGCATTCCTGTTCAAGTATTCCGAACGCCCCGGCACGTATGCAGCCCGGCATCTCCCCGACACAGTGTCGGAAGAAGAGAAGGTACGCCGCCTGCAAGGGATGATCGATCTGCAGAACCGTCTTTCCGAAGAGAGCAACCTCCGCGACGTGGGCAAGGTGTTCGAAGTCTTGATCGAAGGATTCTCCAAACGCTCGCACGAGCAGTTGTTTGGTCGCACAAGCCAGAACAAAGTGGTCATCTTCGACAAGAAGAACTACCGAGTCGGGCAGTTTGTAAACGTAAGGATTACCCGCGCAACATCTGCCACTTTGTTCGGCGAACCGGAGGTTGGTTAATAATTTGTAATCCCGGAAGTCGGTCTCGCGATTTATTTGTTCTTTTGCGCGACAAATTGGGGGATATGCGGAGTCTTGCGTATCTCCCAAATTTACTGAGTACTGAAAAGGTTTAGGTCTGATGGCAGAGAATAATAAGGTTAGTGCGGTTTCTTTCTTCCATTCCCGTCTTACATCCATTATAAGCATAGCACTGGTGTTGTTTCTGCTCGGATTGATTTTGCTGATGGGGCTGCTTGGAAATCGGCTGTCGGTGTACGTGAAAGAAAACATATCCTTTTCAGTCGTTTTGAAAGACAACCAGAAAGAAGCCGACGCAAGGAGGATACAGAAGAGCCTCGACGCGCTTCCGTTCATCAAATCCACCGAATACATCTCCAAAGAGCGGGCAGCAAAAGAGCTGGAGGAAGAGCTGGGCGAAAACCCCGAGACATTCCTCGGCTTCAATCCACTCAACGCATCCATCGAGGTGCGGCTACGCTCCGAGTATGCCAATCCTGACAGTTTGCAGCTTGTGGAAAAGAAAATCAAGAAATACACTTCCGTGTCCGAGCTGCTCTATCGCAAAGACATGATGCAGATGGTGAACGACAATATGAAACGTGCAGGCATCATTCTGCTCACACTGGCTGCGGTGCTTATGGTGATATCGTTTGTCTTGATCGGTAACACGATCAGGCTTCTGATTTATTCCAAGCGTTTTTTGATTCATACGATGAAGCTGGTCGGGGCAACCCCGGGTTTTATCCGACGTCCTTTCGTGCGATATAATGTGGTGAGCGGCGTTTTGGCATCCATATTGGCAACAGTGATGCTTTCGGGCGCGTTGTATTATCTGCAACAAGAGTTGGACGGTTTTGTGCAGCTTCTGGACCAGAGGTCGCTGTTGGTGGTCTTTGCGGCGGTGTTCCTGCTGGGAATCTTGCTGTCGGTGTGCGCCACCGTGCTGGCAGTAAACAAATACCTCCGTATGGGCGTCGACAAGTTGTATTACATATAAAGACAAGTAGGAAATGGATAAGAGAGATTTTGCTTTCGGAAAAGAGAACTTCATCCTGATTGCGATTGCTGTGGTGGTGATCACAATCGGTTTCATATTGATGGGCGGCGGACGCTCCGCAGAGCCTACGGGCTTCAATCCGGACATATTCAGCACGCGCCGCATAGTGGTCGCACCGGTGGTGACCATAATTGGTTTCATTTTTATGATTGTGGGCATTCTGAGAAGCAGCAAGAATAAGGAGACGGCGGAATGAGCCTGTTGGAAGCATTGGTGCTGGGCATTGTGCAGGGGCTGACGGAGTATCTCCCTGTCAGCAGCAGCGGGCATCTTGCCATCGGCTCGGCTCTGTTCGGCATCGAAGGCGAAGAAAATCTGGCTTTCACCATTGCCGTACATGTGGCAACTGTGCTGAGCACGCTGGTGGTTCTTTGGAAAGAGATCGAATGGATCGTCCGCGGGCTGTTCAGGTTTCGCATGAACGACGAGACACGCTATGCCGCAAACATCGTGGTCTCCATGATACCTATCGGCATTGTCGGCGTGTTTTTCAAAGACACGGTAGAGGCAATTTTCGGCTCGGGGTTGCTGATTGTCGGTTGTATGCTGATGCTCACGGCTGTGCTGCTCGCGTTTTCCTATTACGCAAAGCCTCGACAGAAAGAGCGCATCTCGACGAGAGATGCTTTCATCATCGGATTGTCTCAGGCTTGCGCCGTCCTGCCGGGGCTCTCACGCTCGGGCACAACCATTGCGACAGGTCTGCTGCTTGGTGGCGACAAGGCTCGGCTGGCGCAGTTCTCTTTCCTGATGGTCATACCGCCGATTCTTGGCGAAGCCCTGCTGGATGTGATTAAAATGGCAAGCGGGGAGGATGTTGCAGGCGACATACCTGTTCTCTCGCTGGCGGTCGGCTTCGCGGCAGCGTTTCTTTCGGGTTGCGTTGCCTGCCGATGGATGATAAACATAGTGAAGAAAGGGAAGCTGATATATTTTGCCGTTTACTGTGCGGCGGTCGGTCTGATCACAACCGTGTGCACATTGATAAAGTGATTTCTGCGGAATGGATTTTATTGAAGGGGAAGTCTTGTATTTCAACAAGCCGTTGAGGTGGACGTCGTTCGACCTGGTGAACAAGTTCCGCTATAAGCTGACGCGCAAGCTGAAGGTAAAGAAGATAAAAGTGGGGCACGCGGGGACGCTCGACCCCTTGGCAACGGGCGTAATGATTGTGTGCACAGGGAAGGCGACGAAGCGGATCGACGAGTTTCAATACAAAACAAAGGAATACGTGGCAACGCTGAAGCTCGGAGAGACGACACCTTCGTTCGATCTGGAAAAAGAGATCGACGCCGTGTATCCCACGGAGCATATCACCCGCGAGATGGTTGAAGACGTGTTGCGCTCGTTTGTCGGGACGATACAGCAGACTCCGCCCGTCTTCTCGGCATGTAAGGTGGACGGCAAGCGGGCATACGAGCTGGCACGTAAGGGCGAAGAGGTGGAGCTGAAGGCGAAGACGCTCGTCATCGACGAGATGGAGCTCTTGGAGTGTGCGCTTCCCGTCATCAAAATTCGCGTGGTGTGCAGCAAGGGTACCTACATTCGTGCCTTAGCTCGCGACATAGGCACGGCGCTGCGCTCCGGCGCGCATCTGATCGCATTGGAACGGACACGGATTGGAGACGTCACGCTCGACAAATGTATGCCGCCGGAAAAGATCGACGCGTTTCTCGATGGGGCAATAGACGCGTGACACGTGAGACGCACACTACTCGTAAACAAGAAAGAATGAAAAGATTAAATAGAGAAACATTATGAAGCTGTCGAAATTCAAATTTGATTTACCGCAGGAACAGATTGCTCTCCATCCCACAAAGAACAGGGATGAGTCACGGATGATGGTTGTTCATCGCGATACTGGCGAGATGGAGCACCGTGTCTTCAAGGAGATGATTGATTATTTCGGGAAAGGCGACACGTTCGTGTTCAACGACACAAAGGTTTTCCCCGCCCGCCTGTATGGTTACAAAGAGAAGACCGGAGCGCGTATCGAGGTGTTTTTGCTGCGCGAGCTCAACCCCGACATGCGCCTATGGGATGTGTTGGTCGACCCCGCACGTAAAATACGCATCGGCAACAAGCTGTATTTCGGCAACGACGAGGCGCTGGTTGCCGAGGTGATCGACAACACCACTTCGCGCGGACGCACACTGCGTTTCCTCTTCGACGGCAATCACGACGACTTCAAGAAAGCCCTCTTCGCTCGGGGAGAGACTCCACTGCTGAAGTATATCAACCGTCCCGTAGAGGCAGACGACGAGGCACGCTATCAGACCATCTTTGCGGCACGCGAGGGTGCCGTCGTTGCTCCGGCAGCCGGACTGCATTTCAGCCGCGAGCTGATGAAACGCCTTGAGATAAAAGACTGTCGCCTCGCCTTCCTCACGGTACACTCCGGTCTGGGCAACTATCGCAACATAGATGTTGAGGATCTGACGAAACACAAGATGGATTCCGAACAGATGTTCGTCTATGCCGACGTTGCCGGCGCTGTGAACCAAGCCATCGACGAGGGTCACCGTATCTGCGCCGTAGGTACTTCGGTTATGCGCGCAATGGAGACGGCTGTGAGCACCGACGGACATCTGAAGGAGTTCGACGGCTGGACGAACAAATTCATCTTCCCCCCCTACGAGTTTCGCGTGGCAAACAGTATGATCACCAATTTACACATGCCGCTGTCCACACTCCTGATGATGACGGCTGCGTTCGGCGGCTACGACCTCATCATGGAGGCTTACCACGAGGCTGTGAAAGAAAAATACCGCTTCGGCGCGTATGGCGACGCCATGCTGATACTTTAAGCCTCGGCACACCACTATGGCAACGGCATTCCTCGGCTTGGGCACGAACATCGGCAACAAACGGAAGAACTTGATTACGGCAGCGGCGCTGCTTGCTGAAAGGGCGGGAGACATTCTCGCCCTTTCGAGCTTCTACGAGAGCTCGCCATGGGGCTTCCACACCGAGAATATGTTCCTCAACGCGGCTCTGAAGCTCGTCACCGACCTTTCGCCCGAAGACCTGCTGCTGACAACCGAGGCTATCGAAAGAGAAATGGGGCGCACAACGAAGAGCAACGGCTCGTATCACGACCGCATCATCGACATCGACATCCTGCTCTACGACGACATCACGCTACGCACCGCCTCTCTCACCATACCACACCCGCTGATGCACCTGCGGCAGTTCGTCCTCGTCCCGCTCGCCGAGATAGCCCCCGACGCCGTCCATCCCATCCTCAAAACACCCGTTTCAGGGCTCCTGCGCTGACAACAACGCCTCTCCGCTTCTTTGCTTTGTCTTTGTGCGCCGCTGCAGAAAGTCGAAAACACCTGTTTTCGTATCTCTGCAGACTTGCAGAAACATAAAAACACTTGCTTTTGTATCCCTGCGCCGCCACAGAAACACAAAAACACTTGTTTTTGTGTTTCTGCAATAAGACGCTTTAACAAACACACTTGTTTTTGCGTTTCTGCAATAATACAATTTAATAAACACACTTGTTTTTGCGTTTCTGCAATAGGACGCTTTAACAAATACACTTGTTTTTGTGTTTCTGCAGCTCGACGGAAAGACAAAAACACTTGTTTTCGTGTTTCTGCAATAACGCAATTTAACAAACGCAGTTGTTTTAGTGTCTCTGCGCCGCTGCAAAATGTCTGAAACATCTGCTTCCTTGTTTCTGCAATAGGACGTTTTAATAAATACACTTGTTTTCGTCTCAGTGCAACGTTGCACAAACTCAAAAACTATGCGTCATTCCTCACCCGACTGATGAATATTATATCCCACCTCGTAACTTGGATTGTCCGTCGAACAAAAAAGGAATGTACAATGTTTGGTATGAGATTGGGACCATGGTCCGCCATGACACAGATGATGTGCGGTGCATCCGCGATCTGGGCTTGCCTGTCATACACATCATTCCACATGGCAACGCCTATAAAAAACATTGCCCCGAGCGGTGTCTACATCGCTCGGGGCTTTGTCTTTTTGTCTGCCTAAGGGTCTTCGCAGAAGCTCGCGGCAGGAAGTTTTCTTTTAGTTAACAGTCGGTCACTCGTTCTCCCATCTCGGGGTACTTAGCAGAGACATTTTCATATCTCCGCTGCGCAACCACGTAATAATTTCAAAATTTATTGATTTTGAATGTCTTTGTTTACTTAACGATAGCCTTCACAGCAGCTTCGCCCTCAACGGCAACGATAACAACACCTGCCGGTGCAGCTATCTGCGCCTCGTCGGAAGCTACGGTCTGTGCCGCTACAGTCTGACCAAGGATGTTTGCGACAACAACCTTCTTGCCGGCAGCACCCCTAACAGTCACGAAGCCTTCGCCTGCAACAACCTCAACGCCTGCGGCGGCGATTTCTTCGTTAGCCGTCGGAGTTTCGCTTGTCTCCTTCAGGTTGAACACCTCAGCCTGGTCTTCGTCAGCTACGACAGCAGGAACACCGTTCAGCCACTTGATGTATCCCTTCGTGACAGCAGCCGTTTTGCTTGTCTTCGTACCTGTTTCGATGATGAACGAACCCTCTTCGCGGTCTACATACTTGAACGCATACTTAGCGATGCCAACCTTGTTGTTGTTTCCAACTGCCAGCTTGCTCGCAACCTTGCCCTTTGCATTGGTGAGGAACAATGTATCCTTAGTGTGGTATCCACTGACGAATGCCAGCTTGAAGCTCGATGTGTTCTCCCATATATACGGGTTATTATGCTTCTCCGTGCCATAAGCATAAGCAGAGTCTGCCATGTTAACCAAGAAGCGACCGTATGTCGTGTCGGTTACATGCTTAGCGTGATTAGCGTTGTTGCAGTTGTCGTTGTCAACGATGCGTGTAACATCCTTAGCCAACATATACTGCGGCATATTGGTGCCTCCGCGAACATAAGCGGTATCGACATACATCGCAGCGATCATACTGTCCACGTCAGCCACATGCTGCATGCCGAGGAACGCGCCCTGCTCGTAGAGTGCGATCTTCTCGTTGCCCTGCTTGTAGATCTTCACCGTGTCGCCCATCGACAATTCGCGGTACTCAGGAGCAGCAACTTTCTCTATCATAAAGAGGTCGTTTTCCGTCACCTTATATACATTCACACCGTTAGCAACCTTATTAGCAGAGAATGCACCGTAATACTTCTTGCCATAACTTGTAGTAGTATTTACGTTACCTCCCAACGTATATGTTGTCACCACCTGTACCAAATTGAATGTGCTGTCGCTCATTGTTTTCAAAGCGAACTTAGCAGCAGACCCTGCATTGGTCACGCCGCAACATGCAGCTCCTTCAGTCGCGTTATAAGTCAAATACTCTCCGTTCTCGGCGTTCTGGATGCAGTATACAAGAACCTTTGTCGTATCCGATTTTTCGGCATACTTATTGCTCTTCAGATAGCTCAGAGTGTTCACGTTCTTCAGCGTGTCGCCCGTAGCGATGAATTTCCATTCGCCTGCATTCTCAACGTCTGTTCCCAAACCTATGAAGTGTTCGTCAGAGTTGTGTTTCTCCGTCAGGTACACGTTGTCCGTAACAGCAGAGAAGATACTGATATGATAGTTTGTGTCGGTCAGATCTTCCTCCGTGAATGCCTTCCAACCTGCAAAAACAGCCGTAGCCGGAGCAGCGACAACTTTTATCGAATCATTAGCATCAGTTTTATAAACGTTTGCCGTGCCTGTCGGTCTCAGAACGCCTGCGTTGTATTCAGCACCCGACTCACGGTTCGTGAAAGTGAAACTTCCATCCGATGTAGTAACATACCACTGTCCTTCCGGCATTTTGAAGTTCACGAGTTCAGCGTCCACCACACTCGACGCGTTGGTAGTAGTAGGACCGTATACGTCATCTTTTGTTGCAGTGTTCATGCTCGTGATGTTTACGATACCAACGATGTCGCCCGCTGCAAGTTTGTTGTCAGCCCCAACAACAGGGTATGTGTCCGCACCTGCACCCGTACCAACGTAATACCCGCCGTTGAAGTTGTACACAGACAATACATTATTAGCTCCTAATGACGTCTGTTGGTTTTCGACAGGAGTAACAGTCCAAGTCCACGCTGTGTTGATCGTCGCCTTAGCTTCCGGGTTGCTGATATACAAATACGAACTGTTGGCGTTGTCCTCAACCTTGAACGCAGCGTTACCGAGCTCACGAGTGATTGTTTTGTCGGCTATATTTACAGCTGTCGAATTATATGCAGTGTAGCTTTTACCGTCCTTGTTCATCATCTCAGAACCCTTTGCAATAACGTACTTGAACGAATTCACGCTTGTATTAGTCGACGCACTCCAGTTAACTGTATCCACAACGATGAATTCAGAAGCACGGAAAGCACTGATTTCCGTCGATGTCGGAGATGCCCAGTTAGCGAAGCCTGTCCACGTACCGCTTACACGGAAGAACATTTCATCAGTAGCAGCTTTAATAGCAGTGATTTTCTTTGCAAACGGGTTGTTTTCGACCGTGAGTTTGTTTTTCAGAGTTTTCTCCTTGTAGAAATTCAGGTAGAAACCGTCACCCTGGCTTTCGTTTAACTCATCTGCATCAACAGCAACGTTGTCAACGGTGTAAAACAACAAGCTCACTCC
>CAVJTV010000015.1:0-7065 GCA_963652435.1 Desulfovibrionaceae bacterium
GGCTTTGCTGTTTAGGGGGAATGGATTACTTTTGTCGCTCTCAAAAAAACACACACAAAACATGAAGTCGGATATAGAAATAGCAAGAGAGATACCTCTTAGGAAGATAAAAGACGTGGCAGAGGAGATAGGCATCCCGCGTGAAGAAGTGCAGAACTACGGCAGGTATATCGCCAAAATCCCCCTACACCTGATTGACGAGGAGAAGATCCGCGAGCACAACCTTATCCTTGTGACAGCCATCACGCCGACGAAGGCGGGCATCGGGAAGACCACCGTCTCCATCGGCTTGGCTCTCGGATTGAGCCGCATCGGGAAGAAGGCTGTCCTTGCCCTGCGCGAGCCGTCGCTCGGACCTTGCTTCGGGATGAAAGGCGGCGCGGCAGGCGGCGGATACGCGCAGGTGCTGCCCATGGAAAACATCAACCTCCACTTCACGGGCGATTTCCATGCCGTCACCTCGGCGCACAACATGATTGCAGCCCTGCTCGACAACTACATCTACCAGACGCGCGGCACGGGCAAGGGGCTGAAGGAGATAAAGTGGAAGCGTGTGCTCGACGTGAACGACCGCTGCCTCAGAAACATCATCTCCGGACTTGGCGGACCGATGAACGGAGTGCCGGCGGAGACAGGCTTCGACATCACGCCCGCCTCCGAGATAATGGCAATCCTCTGCCTTGCGACCGACCTCGACGACCTGAAGCGGCGCATCGGCAACATACTGTTGGGATACACCTACGACGACCGCCCGTTTACGGTCAACGACCTCGGCGTTGCCGGAGCAATAACCGTCCTACTTAAAGACGCGCTGCTGCCCAACCTCGTGCAGACGACGGAGAACACGGCGGCGTTTGTCCACGGCGGACCGTTTGCCAACATAGCACACGGCTGCAACTCCGTCCTTGCCACAAAGATGGCTCTTACGTATGGCGACTATGTCATCACGGAAGCCGGCTTCGGCGCAGACCTCGGGGCAGAGAAGTTTTTCGACATCAAATGCCGCAAGACGGGACTGACGCCACGGCTGACCGTCGTCGTTGCCACGGCACAGAGCCTGAAGCTGCACGGCGGCGTGGATGAATCGCAGATAAAGCAGCAGAACATAGAAGGGCTTCGCCGCGGACTTGCGAACCTCGACAAACACATCGAGAACATGCAGCACTTCGGGCAGGAGGTGGTTGTCACGTTCAACCGCTACGCGACAGACACCGACGAGGAGATTGCCCTCGTCGCAGAGCATTGCCGGGAGAAGGGCGTGGGCTTTGCCATGAACAGTGTGTTTGCCGACGGCGGGAAGGGCGGCGAGGAGCTGGCACGGCTTGTGGCGGATACGATAGAGAACCGCCCCTCGCGCCCCATAAGGTTTGTCTACGAGGATACGGACAGTGTGCACGACAAGATACGCAAGGTGTCGGAAAAGATCTACGGCGCAGCGTCGGTCACCTACACCACACTTGCAGAGAAAAAGATCCGCCAGATAGAAAGTCTCGGGATGGCACACTTCCCCG
The DNA here is from genome assembly GCA_963652435.1 of Desulfovibrionaceae bacterium. Lineage (GTDB taxonomy): Bacteria > Bacteroidota > Bacteroidia > Bacteroidales > Tannerellaceae > Parabacteroides. The sequence goes on from CAVJTV010000015.1 coordinate 1,512, forward strand.
TCTGCATTGCCAAGACACAGTATTCGTTTTCTTCCGACGCACGAGCCCACGGCGTGCCGAAAGGCTTCGAGATGAAGGTGCGCGACATTGTCATCAGCAGCGGTGCGGAAATGATTGTCGTCATCATGGGCGAGATAATGCGCATGCCCGGGCTCCCCAAAGAGCCGCAAGCAGGGCGCATCGACATCGTGAACGGACAGATCGAAGGGCTGAGCTAACCACCCCTACTCCACTACACGTATGGGCAGGTCCACCACCCCAGCTGCCTCGGAGCGTGTCTTCACGACATCTTTCTTAGGTCCGGGGATAAGCGGACTGTACGTCAGGACGTGGCGCACGCGGGTGCGCTGGTCCGCCGTGAACCTCTCGGAATAAGAGACGGCATAGTCCATGATATTGTATGAAACGAAGCTCTCGCCGCTACAGTTCGTGCGCTTCACGAGGTTCTTGAACGTGAAGTTCTTCGGGTCTCTCTCTGCCACGTAGTCTATGTAGGCGTCGTATTCGGTCTTGTTGTACGAAGGCGTGTCGTCGCAGTAGTCCGAGTCGATACATTCGTTTGCCGCCCCTTCCTCGTCTTCCGCGAAGACATGATGCAAACCGAGGAAATGCCCCAGCTCGTGAGCCATCGTGACGGTGACGTCGGATGCGCTATATCGATTTTGGCTGGACTGCTCGTTGATGTAGAGACTGTTTATCGAGACGCAGTAGGGGAAGGAGATATTGGAGACCTCGAGGTAGGAATACTTTATCTCGTTGAGACCTTCGAGGCAGTTGTCACCCGTCGTGGTGAAAGGCAGGTGCGAGATGCCGAGAGTGGTGGTCGCTGCCCCGTCGTCGCCCTTGAAATTGTAGATCATCACGTTGATGAACCTGTTCGGGTCCCACAGATAGTCTACATATCCGCTTGTCTTGTCCGACATAAACTCGCTGAAGTTGATCGGGTAGTCGTCTTCCCACTCGATGTATTCCACCCCCGGTGTGTCGAGCGTGTTCCCGTCCTCGTCGGTCGTGGCAAGGAGGAACGAGAGGTTCATGTCGACGCTTTCCGAGTGCTCCGCGTAGAGCTTGTTGACCACGGCGAGGATCTCCTCCAGCCGGCTTTGGCTGACATACTGCAGCGCGTCCGACTTGTCTTTGTATAGGACATGGAAGATGACGGGCAGGTTATAGTGAAGCTCGCCCGTGGTGGCATTCTGGCGTATCCCGACGGTCTGCTTCATGCTGCCGCACGAGACGGTGACAGTCGCCGTGCGTTCCGTTGCCTCGAGGCTGCCCTCCACCCATATCGTCAGCGAGCCGTCGCCCGTGCCTTTCTTTGTCGGCAGCATGCACCAGTCGGCATCCGAGGAAGCCGTCCATCTGCCTTCCGTCGAAATACCGAGCGTCAACGTTGCTCCTTCGTTGCTTACGTTACTAAACTCCGATTCGGAGAAACTGACTGTAACCGGAGCCGAGTCCGACTCCGCACATCCCTGCACCATCACGGCAAGGGCAAACGGCAAAAACAAATGCTTTATTTTCATCTCACATTATGTTACGTGTTTATCTACAGCGGGCAAAGGTAACGTTTTTCCCGTCGCGGCGCGATGAAGGTTTCGTAGGGGCACAACAGTCTAAATGTAAGTTCCGGATACCGTGTGTAGGATAATTGGTTACTTTTGCGCTCGGTTTGAAAGCAGATTGTTTAATCCGATAACATCATAGTATATGGCAAAAATAACAAAGGAGGACGCGCTGAGGTATCACGCCGAAGGCAAGCCTGGAAAGATAGAAGTGGTCCCGACGAAACCCTACAGTACGCAGACCGACCTTTCGCTGGCATATTCGCCGGGCGTCGCAGAGCCTTGTTTAGAGATAAAAGACCATCCGCTCGACGCATACAAATACACTTCCAAAGGCAACCTCGTCGCCGTCATCTCCAACGGCACAGCAGTGCTGGGGCTGGGTAATATCGGCGCGCTTGCCGGCAAACCGGTGATGGAGGGCAAGGGGCTTCTCTTCAAGATATTCGCAGGCATCGACGTGTTCGACATCGAGGTGGACGAGAAAGACCCCGACAAGTTCATCGAGACGGTGAAAGCCATTGCCCCGACCTTCGGGGGCATCAACCTCGAAGACATAAAGGCACCGGAGTGTTTCAAGATCGAGAGCCGCCTCAAGGCTGAGCTCAACATCCCCGTGATGCACGACGACCAGCACGGCACGGCGATAATCTCGGGAGCCGGACTGGTCAACGCACTGGAGATAACAGGCAAGAAGATCGAAGACGTGAAGATTGTGGTCAACGGTGCCGGCGCAGCTTCCATATCGTGCACCAAGCTGTATCTGCTGCTCGGCGCAAAGAAGGAAAACGTCGTCATGTGCGACAGCAAGGGAGTTATCACCGCGAGCCGCACGGACCTCAACGAGGCAAAGAGGGAGTTTGCCACGACACGCGACATCCACACCCTGGAGGAAGCCGTTGCCGGCGCAGACGTGTTCCTCGGACTGTCGGTTGCCAATGTCCTTACGCAGGACATGGTGCGCAGCATGAACGACAACCCCATTGTGTTCGCCCTGGCAAACCCGAACCCCGAGATATCCTACGCCGACGCTATGGCTTCGCGCGACGACATCATCTTTGCCACCGGACGCTCCGACTATCCTAACCAGATAAACAACGTGCTCGGCTTCCCGTATATCTTCCGCGGCGCGCTCGACACACACGCCAAAGCCATCAACGAAGAGATGAAGCTGGCTGCGACACGCGCCATCGCAGGATTGGCAAAAGAGCCGGTGCCCGACGTTGTCAACGCTGCATACAAACTGAAACGTACGACCTTCGGGCGCGACTATATCCTGCCGAAGGCTCTCGACCCGCGCCTCTTGACGCGCGTCTCCGTTGCCGTTGCCAAGGCTGCCATAGAGTCCGGCGTCGCACGCAAAACAATAACAGACTGGGACGAGTATGCCAACCACCTGCGCGAGATGATGGGCTACGACAACAAGATGCTCCGCTCGTTCACGGAGATGGCAAAAGCCAATCCCAAGCGCGTCGTCTTTGCCGAGGCAAACCACGTCAATATGCTGAAGGCAGCCGTGGAAGCAAAGGCGGAAGGCATCTGCCATCCTATCCTGCTGGGCAACGAGGAACGGCTGGAGAAGCTCGCAGCCGAAGAGAACCTCAGCCTCGAGGGCATCGAGATTGTCAATATGCGTCACGACCGCGAGGTGGAACGCCGCACGCGCTATGCCCATATTCTGGCAGAGAAGAGAGGACGCGACGGTGTCACACTCTCGGAAGCACGCGAGAAGCTGGTCGGCAGGAATGCCTTCGGTATGATGATGGTGGCAACAGGCGATGCCGACGCGTTCATCACGGGAGTGTACAGCCGTTACTCGGAAGTGACGAAGCTGGCAGAAGAGATCATCGGAATCCGTCCGTCGTACAAGCATTTCGGCGCGATGAACATCATGACGTGCAAGAAAGGCACCTTCTTCATTGCCGACACGCTGATAAACCGCCATCCTTCCACGGAAGTGCTCATCGACATTGCCCGCCTGACGCACGATGCCGTCAAGTTCTTCGCCCACGAGCCGGTGATGGCAATGCTCTCGTATTCCAACTTCGGCTCCGACAAGCAGGGCAGTCCGCAGAAGGTGCACGATGCGATAGACTATCTGCACAAGAACCATCCCGAGATGGTCATCGACGGAGAGATGCAGGTCAACTTCGCCCTCGACAAACATCTGCGCGACGAGATGTATCCGTTCAACAAGCTAAACGGGAAGGATGTCAACACACTCGTGTTCCCCAACCTGAGCTCTGCCAACAGCGCGTACAAGCTGCTCGATGAGCTGGGCATATCCGAGACAATCGGACCGATACAGATGGGATTGAACAAGCCTATTCACTTCACCGACCTGGAAAGCTCCACGCGCGACATCGTGAACCTCACGACCGTTGCCGTGGTGGATGCCATCGTGCAGGAACAAATCGAGAAAAAAGGAATAGAACAAAGATAAAATGAAACACATGAGAATCTCGTATCTTATCATCGCCGTCGCTCTTTGCTTTTGTGCCCCGTTCTTTGCCGAGGGCAAGGCAGACGATCTCTTGCAGCAGGCTGAGAGCAGTTTGAGTCAAAAAGACTTTACGAAAGCCCGCTATTTCTATATCCAGGCATACAGAGCCTTCACGACCGAGGGCAACTATGCGCAGGCAATCAACTGCGGAACGAAAGCAGCCACGCTCTATTATCGCGAGAACTACTATCAGGAGGCATTCGAGTTGTGTCGTAACATGACGCAGTTTCTTATAGAAGAGGAGCAAAAAGCCGAGAAGGTGTTCTACGACCAACGCTTTCAGCTGACAAACGAGCGGTTACAGATGTACATCAAGCTCCGCAACACTGCGCAGGCGCAGCTCCAACTGAGCACGCTCAACAACATAGCCGACCAGTCGGGCAGCGAGAAGCTCGCCGAGGAATTGCTGTATAATGAGGCGATATACTACTACACCTTCGGGCAGAACGACCGCGGGGACGAGAGCTTCAACAAGCTGGCGAGCCGATTCAAAAACAGGAAAGACTATGACAAGGTGAGCGAATGTTACAAGCAACTGATTGCCGCTGCCCGCACGGCAAACAACGCGTCGCTGATGGAGCGCACCTACGAGAAATACATCGTGTGGACCGACTCCGTGAAAGCCCTCAACGCTCAAGATGAGCTGGGAGCCTTGCAACTCAAATACGACGAAAGTCAGGAGACCATCGAGGAGAAAGACGACCAGCTCTCCGGCAAGCAGTATCTCATCGCCGGGCTCTGCACGCTCGCAGTTATCCTCACCGCAGCCTTGGTGGCTCTCGCCTTCATGCTGCTTCGTTTCATCGTGGTCAACAAAAAGCTGAAGAACATCATTCAGACAACCAACGAACATGGCGAGCAGCAGTCACGTTTCATTCAGAGCATATCCGAACAGATGAAGCCGACGCTCGACGCGCTCGACAGCTCGACAGGCGAACTGAGCACAGCCGTGCCTCAGAAAGAATCCATACAAAAGCATATCGATGCCTTGAGGCTGTTTAGCGAGAACATACAGGAGCTTTCCGCGCTCGAAAACTCGCTGATGGAGACCTACGAGACGCAGACCTTCAACGTGGGGACGTTCTGCAAAAAGACGATGGACAAGATAAGTGATAAGGTGCATCCCGACGTTGAGCTGGTGGTCGACGCTCCCCCGCTGGAAGTGAAGTCGAACCCCGAGCAGCTCGAGCGTATCCTGCTTCATCTCTTGAACAACGCCGCTCTCTACACCACGTCGGGCAAGATATGGCTCGAGTTCAAACGCAAGGGCGCGCACCTCTGCCATCTTATCGTCACCGACAACGGCACGGGAATCTCCGACGAGCGGAAAGAAAACCTCTTCAAGCCCTTCAACGAGGTGAAAGACCTGGCGGAAGGCGACGGACTGGGGCTGCCCATCTGCGCACTTATCGCAGGCAAGCTGAACGGCAGTCTATCCATCGACAAAGACTACCGAAAAGGCAGTCGCTTCGTCCTTGTCCTGAAG
>CAVJTV010000015.1:7305-22118 GCA_963652435.1 Desulfovibrionaceae bacterium
GACTGTTTGAGGAAAGAGTCGACACGCGCACGGTCTTCGCCACTGAGATATTGAGGTGTGTTGTACGTCGCGGTAAGCGTCAGACTGTCGGGGCTTAGGCGATACTCCATAAGGGTCATATCCAGACGCGACGCAGCGTCGAGAAAGGCTGCACTGCTCCTGTCCGCATCCTCTTTGATGAACCAATCGGCGGAAACGGGCGCAAACATATCCGAGGCATCCAGCGGCTCCCACTCGGTGGTGAAAAACTCCACGCGGCTGTCCGCCACCGGAGCGCAAACAGTCCTGACCAGACATATCACCTTCGTGTTGTTAACCAGCGGCAGCAGCCTGATCTCAATCGTGCTCCGCTCCGTCACCTGCAAGAGAAGGTAGTCCGCCGTCAGCTTCTTGAGTGTCGAGAAGCCGTTCATCGTGTTCTTCAGCCGCGCCTCCTTGCCCGACTTATACAAGTCGACCAAGTCCTTGCGCCAGGCGTTTTCCAGCTGCGGGATGTCACCGTCGGGCATAGCGACAAACAAAGCATCCACATCCTGTGCCTTCGCACCGAAGGCAAACACGCAAACCATTATAAAGAAAGCAAATCGTTTCATATCGTCGTTTTTTTATTTAGTTCCCAAATATAGAAATATCATTCCGAGCAGAACAAGGAAGAGATCCACAGCCTTGTTCTTTAGGTTCTTCTCGTGGAAGAGAAGCGCGCCGAAGACGAACGTGACAAGCACATTGCTGCGGCGTATCATCGACACGATGGAAATCATCGAGCCCGGGAGGCTGAGGGCATAGAAGTATATCCAGTCGGCAATGATAAGGAAGACGGAAATCAGGACGATGTTCCAATGCCACACGAACGGGGTGCTCTTCTTCCGCTGCGGATACCACAGAAGCAACAGGATGGGCAGCATAATCAGACATTGGTATACGTTGAACCACACCTGCACCGTCATCACATCCATGCTCCCCATGAGATACTTGTCGTACAATCCGCTGACGGCACCCATGATGATGGAGACAACCGTGAAGAAGATCCATTTGTTGTGCGTGAAGTTTATCCCCTCCTTCTTTCCCGAGGAGGAAAGCATATAAAACGAGGCGACGGACAGCAGCACGCCTATCCACTGATACAGGTTCAGCCGCTCGCCGAAGACTATCATTGCCCCGACAAGCGTAAGCACCGGCTGCGTTGCCTTGATAGGTCCGGTGATGGTGAGCGGCAGATGTTTCAATGCAAAATAACCAGAGATCCACGACGAGAGCACAATGACCGCCTTTATCAGTACAGCCACATGCGTGGCAAAGGATACGCGCGGCACATAAAACATCCCGCCGTCGAGCACGTCGGTATAAAACGACAACAAGATGAACGGGACGAAGATGAGACTGCTTATCAGCGTGTTCAGAAACAACACCGGAATGACGGCATTCCCGTCCAACGAGACCTTCTTGCTTACCTCATAACATCCCAACAGGAATGCCGACACAAATGCTAATGCAACCCACATGACAATGTTCTACCACTTTATATCATTCCACGTCGAAGATATTCTCAGGATAAGTTATCTCCTCCAGAAAGAGTGCGTGACCAGGGACTGACACTCCTGCACGGCATCTGTCTTTCGCCTCTATCACCTGCCGGAGGCCGTCGACCGTCAGTCTGCCCCGCCCCACTTCAAGCAGCGTACCCACGATTGCCCGCACCATATTGCGAAGGAAGCGGTCCGCCTTCACCGTGAACACCCAAACGTCGCCCTCCTCGGTCCACTCGGCTTGATAAATGCGGCAGTTGTTTGTCTTCACGTCCGTGTGCAGCTTGCTGAAGCTGGTGAAGTCCGTGTAGTCGAACAACACCTTGCAGGCTTCGTTCATCAGCCCGAAATCCGGAGCGTTGTTCAATCGGTAGACAAAGTCGTGATTAAACGGATCTTTCCGCAATACGACGTAATATCTGTATGTACGCGACGTGGCATCGAAGCGGGCATGCGCCTCAGGCTTGACCTTCGCGATGCGATACACGGCAATGTCTTTCGGAAGCAGGCGGTTCAGCTTCCCAACAAGGAAAGCGGTATCGACGATCGGCTCTTCATTGTCGAAATGTGCCACCATCTTCCGTGCATGCACCCCTGCATCCGTGCGCCCCGCCCCGACGACAGAAACCTCGCGACGGAGCAACGTGCTCAACGCCTCCTCCACGCATTGCTGCACGGCAATGCCGTTGGGCTGCGTCTGCCATCCGCAGAAACTCCTGCCATTATATCCCAAGTAGATGAAATAACGATTCACGCGACGGACGTTTACTCCTTACAAATTCGCGGGCAAAGCTACACAAAAACCGCATACCCCGTAAACCACGGTTGCCGACGCTATGGCTTGCGGCAGCGGACAATGACTTTAGTACTGTCCGCAAGCGTTGTTGCAAAGAGATAGACATCTCCCCCGTCAGCAATCTTCGTGCGTCTGCGTAGCTCTTCTACGGACAATGGAAAGTTGCGCACGGTTATGTTTGCCCGAGGGATTTCTTTGGATAGGGTTTTACACAGCTTTCCGGAGAAAGGATAGACCTCCTCGGCGGCGAAGTATCTGCCAGGGAAACACTCGATATGGTGGTCGGAAGTATACAGATGACTGCTCACGTGCAGCTTCTCCACGGAGAAACGTGCCGCCACGCACTTGAACGCTCCGGCTTTCAGAATAGACGCGTTAGGCTCGTAGAGAAACTTCCCGATACGACCTGCCGGCTGCAGATGCGCAGCGTGCTCTTCTTCCTGCGAAAAAGAGAACATCTCTTCCCTGCCGCAGCTATCATAATTGACGCAGCAAATCTTTGGCGACGCGGCCGTCTCATCGCGTCCTACGACAAACAGCAGCTCCTTGCATTCGTTCTTTACCGAGAGGACGTGTATCTCTTTAGTCCCGGGCAGCAAAGCGGCGGTCTGCCGGATATCAGCCATTGGCGACAGCTTCGCAATCACTTTCGTGGCACGTCGGAGCAGATCGGGCAAAAGTGCCGGCAGGTCCGGTTCGCAGTCCGTCAAAGCATAGACGCGCCTGCCTGCCTCTCCACGACGGGCAGGGTCGATATAAAAGACATCCGTCTGAGGCAGACCGGAGACAAGGTTCGTGCAATCGCCCTCAACAACGGTTATGTTACTCGCCCCCAAGACGGAAAAGTTGTGTCGCGCCGCCTCGCAATACGAAGGGAAACGCTCGATGTAAACAACACGACGGACACAGCGAGAGAAGTAATAGCTGTCGACACCAAGTCCGCCTGTCAAGTCGCAAAGCGTCTCGTCGTCCCTCACGAGACGCGCCTTGTATTGGGCAGTCTGCTCGGACGAACATTGCTCTGCAGACAGCTTCGAGGGGAACAACAGCTCGTCGCAAGCATACCACGAAGGCAGTTTCTCGCGTATCTGCCGTCGGGCAGCAATCTGGTCTGCCGCAAAGGGAACATCAACCGATGGGTAACGCGAAGCACCGAGCAAGAGACGCACTAAATCATCCCCTGCATGTTCCCTTATAAATATCCGAAGCCCGTCTGTCATTTTCATCGCGACAAAAGTATGAAGTTTTCCATAGATACTTTTTCGCGAAAAAAATATCGAAATGCTTACCGCGTATGAAATAATGCCCTACATTTGCCGCCGTAATAAAGGAACAACAAGAAATGACTTTTACAGTAAATACATTTTGGTGGTGGCACTCTCTTACTACTCACGCAGTCGCAAGCGCAGCACCTATGTTTTACTTAGAGATTGACTAATTTCCCATAACGTAAATTTTTAATAGTTTGGAGGGTCTGCCGCAGGTGATTGCGGCAGACCTTTTTTTGTGGCTTTGAATGAAGTATAATTGAAACATGAAATATAGAAAAATGAAAACGTATCAAGTTGACGAAAACGGTTATTATGGAGAGTTCGGCGGGGCTTATGTCCCCGAGATTCTTCATCGGTGTGTGGAAGACTTGCAGAACACTTATCTGAAAGTGTTGGAAAGCGAGAGCTTCAAGCGGGAGTTCTACGGATTGCTCCGCGATTATGTCGGTCGTCCCTCGCCTCTTTACCTTGCAGGGCGGCTGAGCGAACGGTATGGCTGCAAGATCTACCTCAAGAGGGAAGACCTCAACCATACCGGTGCACATAAGATCAACAACACAATCGGGCAGATCCTGCTGGCACGGCGCATGGGCAAGACACGCATCATTGCCGAAACAGGAGCAGGGCAACACGGCGTGGCAACTGCCACCGTCTGTGCCTTGATGAATATGGAATGTATCGTCTATATGGGAAAAACGGATGTGGAACGCCAGCATATCAATGTGCAGAAGATGGAAATGCTCGGCGCAAAGGTTGTGCCGGTCACATCGGGCAATATGACACTGAAGGATGCCACGAACGAAGCCATACGCGACTGGTGCTGCCATCCTTCCGACACGTATTACATCATCGGTTCAACCGTTGGTCCGCATCCTTATCCCGATATGGTGGCACGCCTGCAGTCGGTCATAAGCGAAGAGATAAAGAGGCAACTGAAGGAGAAGGAAGGGCGTGATTATCCCGACTACCTCATTGCATGTGTGGGAGGAGGCAGCAACGCTGCGGGGACAATCTATCATTACGTGGACGACGAGCGGGTGAAGATTGTTCTGGCAGAAGCCGGAGGCGAAGGAATATGCTCGGGAAGAAGCGCAGCTACCATCCACCTCGGGAAGAAAGGCATCATACACGGAGCGCGGACACTGGTGATGCAAAGCGATGACGGGCAGATAGAAGAACCGTATTCCATCTCTGCCGGACTGGATTATCCCGGCATCGGACCAATCCATGCCAATCTCTCTGCCACACACCGCGCCTTAGTCTTGGCTATCGACGATGACGAGGCACTTGAGGCTGCCTTCAAGCTGACGTGCATCGAGGGGATTATTCCTGCCTTAGAAAGTGCGCATGCGCTCGGGGCACTCCGCAAGATACGTTTCAAGCCGGACGATGTGGTGGTGCTGACCGTCTCCGGACGTGGCGACAAGGATATGGATACATACATCAAACACAAGTCGGGCACTACTTTTTAACCCCATGAAGAACCCCCGAAAAACGAACTACCGACACTTATGCGAAAAACATATATATGTTTTGACCAGAAGATATATATGTTTTGAACGAAAGATATATATGTCTTTACGGTAACGATAGAAAAGAAGAAATAAGCGATGAAGAACTATCATTTCAAGACAACAAGCAAACAGGTGCTGGGCGATCTGCATACGCCCGTAAGCATCTACCTGAAGGTGCGCGACATCTATCCCGAGTCGGCACTGCTCGAAAGCTCGGACTTCCACGGAAACGAGAACAGCCTCTCGTTCATTACCCTCCGTCCGCTGGCAAGCATCGGGATAAACAACGGAGAATGTACGGAGGTCTTCCCCGACGGAAGCCGCGAAGTTGTGCCGTTGGGCGAAAGCCTTAGCGTTGCGGATGCGATGAATGCTTTCCTCGAGCGTTTCAATGTAGAGGGTGCAGAGAGCAATGTATGCGGACTGTTCGGCTACACTGCGTTCGATGCCGTGCGTTACTTCGAGAGCATACCAGTGATGGAAGCCCATCACGAAGAGAACGATGCCCCCGATATGCTATACATATTGTATAAGTACCTCCTTGTGTTCGATCATTTCAGAAACGAGCTGACGCTTGTCGAGCTGCTCGGTGAGAACGAGGAGAGTAATCTTCAGGAGATAGAAGCTTTGATAGAAAACCGCAACTATGCTTCCTACAACTTCCAGACAACGGGACCGGAGACATCGCCCATCACCGATGAGGAGTATAAAGCCTCGGTGCGCGAGGGCATAAGGCATTGCCTGCGTGGCGATGTCTTCCAGATTGTGCTCAGCCGACGCTTCGAGCAGCCGTTCAAGGGCGACGACTTCAAGGTGTATCGCGCACTCAGAAGCATCAACCCTTCGCCTTATCTGTTTTACTTCGACTTCGGCGGCTTCCGCATCTTCGGCTCTTCGCCGGAGACGCACTGCAAGGTGACGGACAATCATGCAAGCATCGACCCTATTGCCGGCACTGCCTTTCGCACAGGCAACGTTGCCATCGACAAGCAGCGCACGGAAGCCCTGATCTCAGACCCGAAGGAGAATGCCGAGCACGTAATGCTGGTGGACCTTGCCCGCAACGACCTGAGCCGAAATGCCCACAACGTGCAGGTAGACTTCTACAAGGAGGTGCAATACTACAGTCATGTGATCCATCTCGTTTCACGCGTCAGTGGCGAGATAAACGGCGACAGCAACCCCGTCAAGACCTATATCGACACCTTCCCTGCCGGAACACTCAGCGGTGCCCCGAAGGTGCGCGCCATGCAGCTCATCACCGAGATAGAGAAGCATAACCGCGGAGCCTACGGCGGGTGCATCGGGTTTATCGGCATGAATGGCAACCTCAATCAGGCAATAACCATCCGCACGTTCGTCAGCCGAGGCAATGTGCTATATTATCAGGCAGGGGCAGGCATCGTGGCAAGAAGCAACGACGAGAGAGAGCTACAGGAAGTAAACAACAAGCTGGGTGCGCTGAAGAAGGCAATCACACTGGCAGAAAAACTAAAGAACTGAATATATATGGACAAGATATTGCTTTTCGACAACTACGATTCCTTCACCTACAACCTGCTGCACATACTGAAGGAACTGGGTGCAGACGTTGAAGTGCACCGCAACGACAGAATATCGCTTGAAGAAGTGGCGCGTTTCGACAAGATACTCCTTTCGCCCGGTCCGGGCATCCCCGACGAGGCAGGTATACTGCTTCCACTTATCCGCCGCTATGCACCGACAAAAAGTATCCTTGGCGTTTGCCTTGGCGAGCAAGCCATCGGCGAGGCTTTCGGGGCAAAGTTGGTAAACCTTGCCGAAGTGCACCACGGCGAGTGTTCGGACATAAGGGTAACGGCAGGTGACCCGCTGTTCGCAGGGCTTGAAGGAGGCTTCCGAGCAGGGCGTTACCATTCATGGGTCGTGTCGCGGGAAGGTTTCCCCGACTGCCTGGAGATAACAGCCGAGGATATGGAGGAAAGACAGGTTATGGCATTGCGCCACCGCGTCTACGACGTGCGGGGCATACAGTTTCATCCCGAGTCCGTGCTGACACCAAAGGGAAAGACCATTATCGAAAACTGGCTGAAAGGAAATAAATAAAGTCAATGTAAAAAGAACGGTTATAAAAAGAGAAAAGATTTATGAAAGACATATTGTACAGATTATTCGAGCACCGTTATCTCGGGCGCGACGAAGCCTGCAGGATACTTCAGAACATAGCCGCCGGGCAATACAACGATTCGCAGATTGCCAGCCTCATCACCGTCTACCTTATGCGTAACATCTCCGTGGAGGAACTTAGCGGTTTCCGCGAGGCGTTGCTCGAGATGCGTGTGCCGGTAGACCTCTCGGACTACAAGCCGATAGACATCGTCGGGACGGGAGGCGACGGCAAGAACACGTTCAACATAAGCACGGCATCATGCTTCGTCGTGGCAGGGGCAGGCTACAACGTGGTGAAGCACGGCAACTACGGTGCAACTTCCGTCAGCGGTGCAAGCAACGTGATGGAGCAACACGGCGTGAAGTTCACAAGCGACACGGACCGTCTGCGCCGGAACATGGACCATTGCCGCATTGCCTATCTGCATGCGCCACTGTTCAATCCCGCGCTGAAAGCTGTCGCGCCGGTACGGAAGAGCCTTGGAGTACGCAGCTTCTTCAATATGCTCGGTCCGCTGGTCAATCCTGTCATGCCCGCATATCAGCTGCTGGGAGTGTATAATCTGCCGTTGCTACGATTGTATAGTTACACATATCAGGAAAGCGGGACGCGCTTTGCCGTTGTCCACAGCCTCGACGGATACGACGAGATCTCGCTGACGGCAGAGTTTAAGGTCGCCATGCCGGAGAAGGAGAAGCTCTACACACCCGAGATGCTGGGGTTTCCTCGCGCCGTGGCGGCAGACCTCGGCGGAGGACAGACGGCGGAAGAGGCCGCCCGCATCTTCGACCACGTGCTGGAAGGCACGGCAACGCCGGCTCAGAGGAACTGCGTGATAGCCAATTCCGCCTTCGCCATCCGCGTAATCTGTCCGGAGAAAAAGATTGACGACTGCATTGCCGAGGCTCGTGAATCGCTTGAAAGCGGTAAGGCTCTCGCGACGCTGAAGAAGTTCATCTCATTAAACAGTTGACAAGATGAAAGACATACTACAGGAAATCGTTGCCAACAAACGCCTCGAGGTGGAGCATCAGAAGCAGGCAGTAAGCCTTAGGATGTTGCTTGCCCTCGGAGGCGAACGGATAGAGCGTGAGACCCGTTCAATGCGTGCGTCACTCTCTACATCACCATCGGGCATTATCGCAGAGTTCAAACGCAAAAGCCCGTCGAAGGGCTGGCTGCATCCCGATGCAGCAGTGAAAGATGTTGTGACGGCATACGAAAAGGCGGGTGCGGCGACCTGCTCCGTGCTCACCGATGCGCAGTTCTTCGGCGGATCGCTTGGCGACCTCTGCACAGCACGCCGCAGTGCAGCACTCCCGCTGCTGAGGAAAGACTTCATCATCGACGAATATCAGATTTACCAGGCGCGGGTCATGGGAGCCGACGCAGTCCTTTTGATTGCAGCCTGCCTCACACCTGCACAATGTTCGGAGCTGGCAGAGCTGGCACACACCTTATGCGTGGAGACACTGCTCGAGATACACAGCGAGGAGGAGCTAGAACACCTTAACCCGCACATTGACATGCTGGGCGTGAACAATCGTAATCTCGGCACGTTCCACACCGACACGGCAAACTCGTTTCGCCTGGCAGAGCGAATACTGGATGCCGTCAGCGGAAAAGACCTTGCCCCTCTTTTGGTGTCGGAAAGCGGCATCTCGCAGGTAGAGACCGTTGCGCAGCTGCGCAAGGCAGGCTTCCGGGGATTTCTCATCGGCGAGACATTCATGAAAACCTCTCAGCCTGGCAAAGCTCTTGCTGACTTTATAGGAGGACTACGCGATGCTGATCAAGGTATGCGGTATGCATGAGGAGGAAAATATCCGCCGTGTGGCAGTCACGGGAGCAGACTGGATGGGTTTCATCTTCTATTCACGCTCTGCCCGCGCAATAACGGGTCATGAGTCCGCCATCAAAGAATGTCCCTTAAGAAGGGTGGGTGTTTTTGTTGACGCAACAAGGGAAGATATGATGGAGAAGGCCGCTGAATATAAACTCGACTACTTGCAGCTACACGGTAAGGAAAGTCCGGACACATGCTACGCTCTGCAAAAGCGGGGCTTTGGGGTTATCAAGGCTATCCCCATTGCCACGGAAGCCGACATTGTTGTCACTGCGGACTACGAGGGGCGGGCGGACTATTTTCTGTTCGACACCAAATGTCCCACTCACGGAGGCTCAGGAAAGAGCTTCGACTGGTCATTGCTCGCTGCCTATCACGGCAACACGCCTTTCCTCCTGAGCGGCGGCATCAACCCTTCGTGCGCCGAGGCAATCCGTCGTTTCTCTCACCCTCTTTTGGCTGGCATCGACATCAACAGCGGCTTTGAGACGGCTCCCGGCATCAAAGACGCCGAAAAGATCAAAACATTTATCGGAACAATTAAAAACACAAGGATATGAATCGTATTACAACCCTATTCGAAACAAAAAAGAGCGGTATACTGTCCGTTTATTTCACAGCCGGCTATCCTCACACCTCCGACACGGCTGAAATACTGAAGACCCTGGAGGCAAAAGGCATCGACATGGCAGAAGTGGGCATCCCCTTCTCCGACCCCATGGCCGACGGCGTTGTCATACAGGAGGCGTCGACCAAGGCCCTAAGAGGCGGCATGTCGCTCCGTCTGCTATTCGAGCAGCTGAAAGACATAAGGAAAGAAGTAAACATACCCATCATCCTCATGGGCTATCTCAACCCCATCATGCAGTTCGGATTCGAGGCTTTCTGCCAAAAATGCAACGATGTGGGGATTGACGGCGCAATAATCCCTGACCTGCCGTTTGCCGAATATATGGCGGAATATAAGGCTACAGCCGACTGCTACGGACTGAAACTCATCATGCTCATCACCCCCGAGACCTCCGAGGAACGCATCCGCCTCATCGACCGCAACACCTCGGGGTTCATCTACATGGTCTCGAGCGCAGCCACCACAGGGGCACAGCAGAGCTTCGACGAGCAAAAACAGGCATATTTCCGCCGTATCAACGCGATGAACCTGCAAAATCCACGTCTCGTAGGCTTCGGTATATCCAACAAGGCAACCTTCGAGGCTGCCGCAGCCAATGCTTCCGGCGCAATCATAGGAAGCCGTTTCATCCAACTCCTCGCGAGCGAACCATCGGTCGACGACGCCGTAGACAAGCTCTTGAAAGGATTACAAGAGTAGGGAAAACCCTCTTTGAACATTTTGTAACAACACAAAGACATGAGAAACGCGCCACGGCTTTTCTGAACACGTTCAGAGGTGCCGTGGCGCGCCATTTATATTAACCAAGTATAGGAACCTATTTGAAATACCTGTTGTAGAGACCTTCGAAGCCTTTACCGTGGCGGGCTTCGTCTTTACACATCTCGTGGACAGTGTCGTGGATAGCATCCAGGTCTTGCTGCTTTGCCAGCGTCGCAATACGTTTCTTGTCTTCACACGCACCTGCCTCAGCCTCCATACGCTTTTTCAGGTTAGTCTTCGTATCCCATACAACTTCGCCGAGAAGCTCTGCAAACTTAGCCGCATGCTCTGCCTCTTCCCAGGCATAACGCTTGAACGCTTCGGCAACCTCGGGATAGCCCTCACGATCTGCCTGACGGCTCATCGCGAGATACATTCCCACCTCAGTACACTCACCCGTGAAGTGAGCTTTCAATCCTTCAAGAATAACAGGGTCGACACCTTTGGCAACGCCCAACACATGTTCGTCGACAAACTGCAATGCACCCTCCGTCTCTACTAATTCTTTAAACTTGCTCCTGGGTTGTTTGCACTGCGGGCAAAAATCCGGAGCCTCGTCACCTTCGTGTACATAACCACATACCGTACAGATCCATTTCTTTTTCATCTTTCTAAATTTTAGGGGTTGATACTATTTGTATAAAAATCGCTCTTACTTATCGAGCACAAATGTAAAAGAAACCTTTTGTCCCAACAAAAGACTATGCATAGATTATTTTTATCCGTAAATCGACAAAAGCTATCCTCTCTTACTCCCCGTATTTCCTTGCAAGTCCACCTTCGGAGGTTTCCTTGTAGAGGCTCGGCAGGTCGTGCCCCGTCTGGCGCATCACCTCCACCACCTGATCGAAGCTCACCCTGTGACGACCATCGGAGAAATTGGAAAACGTATTAGCATCCAAGGCACGTGCGGCGGCAAACGCATTACGCTCGATGCATGGGATCTGCACCAATCCGCATACAGGGTCGCACGTCAGCCCGAGGTGATGCTCCAGCCCCATCTCGGCAGCATATTCTATCTGCGCCGGCGTTCCGCCGAACAGCTGGCTTGCAGCTGCGGCAGCCATGGCACATGCCACGCCCACTTCTCCCTGACAGCCTACTTCCGCACCCGAGACAGATGCATTCGTGCGCACAACGTTTCCGAACAGCCCCGCAGTCGCCAACGCTCGCAGTATCCGCGAATCGCGGAACTCGCGAGTGTCTTTCAGGTGATAGAGTACCCCGGGCAACACTCCACTCGAGCCGCAGGTCGGAGCCGTCACTATCTTTCCCCCGCAGGCGTTCTCTTCCGACACAGCCAGGGCAAAGGCATACACCATGCCGCGGCTCTTGATGCTGCTGCCATATCCTTTGGCTCGTATCAGATAGTCCGATGCCTTACGCCTTATCCCGAGACCTCCAGGCAGCACGCCCTCCATCTCCAAGCCGTTCTGCACAGCTTCTTGCATGACCTTCCACACCTCGGCAAGATAATCCCATATCTCTGCGCCTTCGCACTGCTCCACATATTCCCAGTACGAATGCCCTGTCTTCTCGCACCACGATTGTATCTCCCCAATGGTGCTCATTTCGTAAATCCGGGCTGTATTCTGCTCGTTGAAGCTCTCATTCGCCAGTGTCCCGCCGCCGATGCTATACACCGTCCATGCCTCATGCCGCACACCCTCTCCGTCGAAAGCCTCGAACAACATGCCGTTGGGATGGAACGGCAGAAACACCTTCGGCTCCCATTTGATTACAGTCGTGGTAACTCTCTGCAACACGTTGAGGATTGCAATATCCGTCATGTGTCCTTTCCCTGTCGCAGCAAGGCTTCCGTATAGTGTCACGCTGAAACGCGCGGCGTCGCGATTGCGCGCCAAAAACATCTCTGCGGCACGCATAGGTCCCATAGTATGACTGCTCGACGGACCATGCCCGATACGGTATATCTGTCTGATTGATTCCATTTCCTGTTTCTGTTTTCTTGTTTCGTCGCTCGCCTCTTTCAGCGTCTTGGCAAAAGTACGGAAATAACCGACACACCCGCCCTGAGGTGCAAAAAGGCATACTGCGCGGTGACTGGGTAAAGAATAAATACGTACCTTGCCGGCTCTTAAAATCATTTTCACAAACTAAATCTATTTATCATGAGTATCAATAGAAGACAATTCTTGAGAAGATCGTTGGTAGGAGGTGCGGCAGTCGTTGTCGGTAAAGACATGAGCGCAGCCCCAACACCCGCAGCTGTGGCTCCACTCTCTACCGCAGATGAGATGTGTCCGCCTGCAAAAGGAAAATCAGTTTTAGGACTGCGTTGCAAACCGCTCAGCACCGTTCGCATCGGTATCGTAGGTCTCGGCAGAGGTTCCGGTGCCGTTGTCCGCATGGCACAAATAGAAGGGACGGAGATCGTTGCCCTTTGCGACGTAAACAAAGAACGTATCGCCAGTTGCCAGAAAGCCCTCAAGGAGAAAGGCAGGAAAGAAGCGGTGGAATATACCGGCGAAGAAGACTGGAAGAAGATGTGCGAACGCGACGACATTGACTTGATATACAATGCTACCCCATGGGTACTCCACGTGCCCATTGCCCTCTACGCCATGGATCACGGCAAGCATGTCGTGGTTGAGGTGCCTGCAGCCCTGACGGTGAAAGACTGCTGGGCTCTCGTCAACAAAGCAGAAGAAAAACAGCTACACTGCATGATGCTTGAGAACTGTTGCTACGATTTCTTCGAGCTGGCAACGCTTAACATGGCTCGCCAAGGCTTGCTCGGCGAAATCATACATACCGAAGGCGCGTATATCCACGACCTGAGAGATTCGAAGTTCAACGGTTACTACAAATACTGGAGGCTCGAATACAGCAAACACCACACCGGCAATCCGTATCCGACACACGGTTTGGGACCGATCGCACAGATACTTGGCATCAACCAGGGCGACCGCATGGAATATCTCTCTTCCGTCTCGACCGACCAGTTCGGATTGGCTCTTTGGGCAAAAAACAACCTCAAGGACGACGAGCGCATAACCCTCTCGGAACGTTACGCTCTTGGCGATATGAATACGACAATCATCCACACCGCCAAAGGCAAATCGATAATGATACAACACGACACAACCTCGCCGCGCCCATATTCGCGCATCCATCTGGTGCAGGGCACAAACGGTATGGCTGTCAAATACCCAGAAGAGAAAGTAGCTATCCAGCCCGGCTCGCATGAATACCTCAAGGAAGGTCCGCAGAAAGAGATTATGGCTAAGTACGAGCATCCGCTGAGCAGATACATCGGCGAACGTGCAAAGAAGGTCGGCGGACATGGCGGAATGGACTTTATCATGGACTGGCGTCTTATCTACTGTCTGCGCAACGGTTATCCTCTCGACCAAAGTGTGTACGATGGTGCTGCTTGGTCGTCGATTGTTGAGCTGAGCGAACGCTCCGTATTGAACAAAAGCTGCTCGGTGGCAATCCCTGACTTCACCCGAGGTGCTTGGCGCGACTACAAGCCGTGGCCCGTCATAGACATGAAGGAGGTACTCCACGGATAAAAACGATTTTATCTTTTGTGCGGGCGCAGGATATGGAATAAGTTCCTACTTTTGCGCCCGCAATTATTATTATCAATCGAATAACACGTTTTTTGTAGATGGTAAAGAAAGTTGGGAACTTGATCCCGAACACCTTTTTTATTACGAAGGGCAGCGGCGACTCGGATTTGGAAAAACACGCAGGCTCTTACCACATGGCTCTCTATGATGCCGGCATATCAGACTTCAACATCATGACTTATTCGTCTGTTATCCCTGCGACGGCGCATCTTGTCACCATGGACGAGATTGACCTTCCGCCCTTCGGCTCGGAGATGAAAACCATTATGGCAGTTTCGCACGGCTATCAGGATGAGTTCGTGTCTGCCGGCGTGGTCTATGCCTGGATGTATGAAGACGAGAACTTCGACGTGAAGGTGGGCGGTTTGGTATGCGAGGTCAGCGGTCGCTATCGTATCGAAGAGCTGGAGTCGCGTCTTATCCGCGTCATCAACGACCTGCACCAAAAGACGTATAGCAAATACTACTTGGGTGAGCTGAACTTCATCACCGAAGGTATCACCATCGAAAAAAGATATGGCACAGCCCTCGCCGCCCTCTGTTTCGTAGACTTCCTACAACCGGAAATCGAAGAATAACAGCATAAAAAAACACATTATTACTATCACAGCTTAACACAGATATTTATCGTAGCTCAAGTACCATCGCTGAAAAGGAAGGGCTGATGAGACGTACTGCCAAATATCTCAGAAAACTTGCCAATCAAAAACGGCAAGAAG
>CAVJTV010000015.1:22412-26742 GCA_963652435.1 Desulfovibrionaceae bacterium
GGCAATGGTCCCGTTCCATCACAAAGAAGCATCGGTCGGTTTATCAAGTTAACGACACGGAAGTGCCCGTCTTGGTTTTGTCGGCATACGGTCATTATGACGACAAATAACAAAATCTGAACCTTACCTGTTTTTCTTGAACTGTTTTCTTATCTCGCGCCAAAAGGGGATTTGCTTGAGGTCTTTCCTTATGGGGGCATCGTAGAGCAGGAACAAAAGGCATAGCAAGATGCAGGCGTATGCCGTCCAGCCGTATATCTGCTTTATGCTTATCTCCGTCATCTGCATCATGAAGGTCTCCATATAATGCGGTACGGATACAGACAGGCGCGAAGATGCCACACTGTCGACCGCCGCTCCGTAGCGGGCAATATTGTCCGGAAGACAGTATGCCAAGCCGCGCGTATATATTGCCGCGCCGGCAACGCCTCCCATAACCATGTGAAGCATATTGAACACCGACAGTGCCTGAAAGAAATGCTGGAAAGTCATGATCTCTTCGAGCGATGTCATGAAGGTAATGCTGAGCACAGCATAGGCAAAGCCGCGCGATGCCATGAAAGGATACAGCTGCGAGATATGAATGTCTTGCGAAAGGATGAAGTAGAATCCCAACAGATAAAACACTATCCCGCACAATCCGATGACGATAAGCCGCAGGTAGTTGAAGCGTTTGACGTGCATCCACCAATAAGAGAACAGGCATCCCGTCAAGACCCCGATAAGCACGGGGGCATCCAACCGCACGCTCGTTATCGCACTGTAGTGCATCACCTCGCCGAGGTAGACTTCCTCCAAGACATGCTCTGTGGCAAGAAACATCTCCACCAACGTTATCAGGGCGAGAATAGGCAGGAGATGGCAGTAGGTCCACATCTTCGGCTCGTAATATGGGTGGCGTATCGTGAGCATACGCCACACCGCGATGAGAGCGGTCAGAAGTATTGCCACTGTCAGGCGGCGGACGACGGGACTGTGCCTCCAGTCGTACCACTCGCCGTAGTCGAACAGATAGGCAATCTCCAAAAGGAGCGCAGCCCAAAGCACCATGCCGAGCCAGTCGATTCCAAAGAGCGGAAGCTTCTTCATCATACGGAAATGCCGCGTGCAGAGGGTCAGCACCAGCAGGTCAACCATCATAACACCGCAGATGAACATCTGCATATAATCCCAGTGATGGTAATACATCAGACCTGTGGCAAGCATATCGGAGAGCTGCATGCTGCCGAGTATGACGATATGCAGCATGGGGAAGAAGACGGTGAAGTCGCGCTTGGGGGTCATCCACAGCTGTATGTTGGACATACATTCGAACGTGCCCTGTATCTTGCACATCCCCTCGACGAAACACAGCGTCCACAGAAGGGGCAGGAAAGTTATGTGCGGAGCTGCCGCGTTGCAGAGCAGGACGCCCGTCGCCGCCGCACAAAGAAGCGTCTTGTTCGTGAAGCGAAACTTCATGCGAAACAGTATAGGGAAGTAGACTGCCATCCCTGCAAGGTTGGCGTAAAGGCACATCTGAAGGTCTTCACGCATCAGTGTCGTCTCGCCCATCATCTCGGCAAGCGTGCCGAGGTAAAGCCCGCCGGAAAACTGAAACGTGAAGGCGATAACGACATATATCCACGGCCGTATCTTCTCGGGCACAAAGCTCCGGAACATAGGCATGGCGAAGCCCGTGGGCATCATTGGTCCGCTCATCTTCTTCAGTGTCTCACCTTACATTCCACATTGAACCCTGCTCTCAGACGGTGCACATCGTCGGCGGCATTATCCTGTAAACGGATACGGACAGGCACACGCTGCTCCACCTTCACGAAGTTGCCCGTGGCATTGTCCTGCGGTATGAGAGAGAAGGCTGCGCCCGTCGCATCCGAGATCGACTCGACCACGCCCCGATACTCCACTCCCGGGACGGCATCTGCCGTAAAGGTCACCTCCGCGCCCTCGCGGATATTCCGTAGCTGCGTCTCGCGATAGTTGGCAACTACCCACACGTCGCCGTTGTCCACAATGTCCACCATCGTCTGTCCCGCCTGCACGAGCTGTCCCTCGTGGATGTCTTTCTTACCCGTCACGCCGTCGCAGGTGGCAACAATCACGGTGTACGACAGATTGAGCCTTGCTAAGTCGACGGCAGCCTCTGCCAGGCGGATGGCTGCTTCGTTTTGCCCGAGACGGCTTTTCTGCTCGTCTTTGGTGAGCGAGGTGGTGTGTTTCATGCGCAGCATCTGCTCGTAGCGGGCAGCGGCAGCGTCGTAGGCGGTCTTTATGTTGTCGTACTGCTGACGGGTGACGGCGTCCTCCCCCAAGAGCTTCTCGTAGCGTTGCAACTCGCGCCAGGCATTGTCTCTCTGCACCCGTGCCTCTTCTATGCCGGCATCGTTGACGGTAAGGTTGTTTTGCGTCGTGGCGATGCCGGCATGGGTGACAGCCTGCCCTGCGCGGGCATTCGCCAGGTCTGCCTCGGCTTGCGCAAGGCGCAGCCTGAACTCGGCATCCTCGATGACGAGCAGCGTGTCGCCCTTATGTATGGGCTTGTATTCCTCGAAGCATATACGGCGGATAAAGCCCTGCACCCGTGTGTTGACGGGCGTGATATGCTGTCGGACCTGGGCGTTGTCGGTGTATTCCACATTCCCGAGATGCAGAAAGCGTGACAAGACGTAAGCTATGCCTGCCACCAGGAGAGCGACGACAACTGCGTTGTTTATAAGTTTCTTTGTCTTTCGCGTAATCATAATCTGTTTTCCTTTTATAGTGTGTGTGTAATGTATTTCATCCTGTAGTAGCAGTAGAGGATATTTATGCGTGCGTTCACCAGCGAGAGGTCGGCACTGAGCTTTGCCGAGCCGGCGTCGAGCATATCGGTGAGCAGTGCCATCTCGTTCCGATAGCGGTTGTCGGTGACGCTGTAGTTCTCGTCGGCCAGGCGCACACTGTTCTCCTGCGTCTTCAGGTCCGTGAAGGCAGTGAGGAAGTTCACGTATCCTTCCTGCACGGCGTTCTCCACCTGCTCTTCTGCCAGTAGGCGCGTCTCTTCCGCACGGCGCACATTAAGGCGTGCCTCGCGCAGCTTCTTGCCGCGTTTGAAGAGCGAGGAGAGGTTGTATTTCACCCCTATCCCGACGTACCAGTAGTTGAAGTTGTTGTCCAGCGTGGGCACCTCTATCGTTATCGGACCGTCGAGATGCTCCTCGGCGACGACGGCTATATGCGGGAGGCGTTCGCTCAGCTCCTGCTTCACCTTCTGCTCGTTGAGCCGCACGGTAGCCTCCGCCTGCTTCAGCCGGATGTTGTTGCCCGAAGCCGCCTCTTGCCACTCCCGCTCGGTGAGCGTCACGATCTGCCGTTCGAGGAGTGTGGTGTCGGGTTGTATCACCGTGCCCTCGGGCAGGTGCAGTATCGTTGCCAGCTGATGGTTTGCTATGCGTCGCGCGTCGGCTGCCTCACGCAGCTGAAGGTTCAGCTGCTCCCACTGCAGCTCATAGCGCGTGATGTCGCTCTTCAGGGCAGTGCCCTGCCTCCTTCGCGCATGCATATTGGCAATGACCTCTTCGGTCAGCTCTATGTTTTTCCTCAGCGCGAGCATACTGTTGTCCAACTTGTATATGTTCAGATAATGCCCCACAAGGAGGAAGCGTATGTCCTGAATGTTTTTCCTCAGGTCGAGCTCTGCCAGTTGCTTCCCTATCTCTGCCTGACGTATGCCGCTCGTGATTGCCCCGCCGGAATAGACCACCTGCTCGGCTGCCAGGGCAAAGTTGTTGCCCAGGTGCGGCATGTCTATCTTCATCGCATTACTGAAATCCCTGTCCCATATCTTCCCGTCGCCGAGATAACTGGCGGAGAGCGAGACGCTCACGTCGGGCAGCCTCTGTGCCTTGGCTGAGCTCAGTGCTTCGCCGGCGGCTTCCGCCCCCGTGCGGTAGGTCATGATACTCTTACTCTGCCCGTCGGCAAGGCGAAACATCTCCTCCACGCCGATAAGCCTGCTTTGGGCACATACGCTCCCTCGGCACAGGACTGCCATGCACAGCAATCCCATGAGCCTTTTCTTTTTGCTCATAAATCAATCTGTTGTTTTTAAGTTTTCGAATATGTGATACGTGTGGTTCGTGAAGATAAGACGTAAGGCGTCGCTCGCGGGGCTAAACCAGGACGGCTGCGCCCCATGTGTGGAAATCGTGGATTTTGTTCTCGTAGCGGACGGTATACATTTCCATGTCTTGTCTCTTTTTCGGCGGGCAAAACTAAAGAAAAAGGAAAACGAACGTAACCCCGCGCCCCGCAAGTTTTCCGTTTATTTAACAGCCCCTGCGGCAAGGCT
>CAVJTV010000016.1:0-25581 GCA_963652435.1 Desulfovibrionaceae bacterium
CCACCAACACGGCAAACCCATCGTGTATTTTTTGCTTTATACCCGTGTATATTACCATCTGAAACATGTCACGCATCACGAAGCAATTAAGAATTTCAACCAAAACCGCAGTTTTTTATTCAGAATGTAAATAATCCTGCGCCTTTATGGTGCATTTGTATAATAAATACTACTTTTGCGGCGACAAAGTGAATCAATTCGCGGAGAATTAGTGTGTGTGTTAGCTCCAACCTTAACGAGATTCCGTGAATTTGACAATGTGTGTATTAACTATTAAATAACTAAAAGAGAGATTTTATGAAAGAAAAGTTACTAATGTTGTTGGCATGCCTATTCCTTAATATAGGGTTGGCATTGGCACAAAGCTCCACGGTCACAGGTGTCGTGATTTCCGGAGAGGATGACCAGCCGGTCATTGGTGCCTCGGTATTGGTGAAAGGTACTACGTTAGGTACTATAACCAATATTGACGGTAAGTTTACAATCACAGATGTTCCTTCTTCTTCGAAACTGTTGCAGGTTTCGTTTGTGGGAATGGAGACACAGGAAGTTCAGATCAAGCATGGCACGCCGCTCAAGGTTGTGCTGAGATCGAGTTCCGAAATGTTGGACGAAGTGATGGTCGTGGCTTACGGTACGGCGAAGAAAGTGTCTTTCACCGGTAGTGCCTCGACGGTGACATCCAAATCAATCGAAAAACTTCAGGTATCGAACGTGAGCAAAGCTCTTGAAGGAGCTGCTCCGGGTGTGCAGGTTGCCATGCAGTCTGGTCAGCCGGGGTCGAGCGCAACGGTGCGTATCCGTGGTATCGGCTCCATCAACTCGAGTGCATCACCGCTGTATGTTGTCGACGGCATGCCTTACGACGGAAGTATTTCCGCCATCAACCCTGCCGATATCGAGAGTATCAACGTGTTGAAAGACGCTGCGTCGACTTCTCTTTACGGTTCGCGTGCTGCAAACGGTGTGATCATCATCACGACGAAGAAAGGTAACGCCCAAAAGTCGAAGGTAACTTTCGATGCCCGTATCGGTTCGAACAGCCGTGGTATCGGAGAATACGACATCATGAAGAGTCCGGGCGAATACATGACAACATACTGGACCATGCTGAAGAACCAATTGGGTTCGGGCGAGCAGGCATCTGCCGAGCTTTTCAACGAGTTGGGCTACAATCCGTACAGCTGCGACAACGGTGCTATCGTGGATGCCAACGGTCAGCTGACTTCCGCAAAGCTGTTGTATCAGGACGACTGGGAGAAAGAATCTATTCACAACGGTCTGCGTCAGGAATACAGTGTGACGGTGCAGGGCGGCTCGGACAAATCGAACCACTACCTTTCTTTGGGTTACCTTGACGACGAAGGTATCATCTCCAACTCAGACTACAGCCGTCTGTCACTGCGTGCCAACGGCGACTATACAGTAAACAAATACATCAAGTTGAACGGTAGCGTGGCTTACGCCCGTGGCGAGCAGAACTCGCAGGCGATAAGCAGTCTGTCGAACTACGTGAACACGTTTATGTTCACCCAATACATCGCCCCTATCTATCCTGTGTATGCTTACGATGCAAGTGGAAACAGACTTTACAACGAAGACGGGAGCAACATCTACGACTTCGGTAACGGTGTGTATGGTACACGTGCATGGGGTTCGAACCAGAATGTTGTCGCTTCAGACGAGGCAAATCAGAATCAGGTGCTCAGCGATAACCTCAGCGGTCGTTTCGGTGCATCGGTTTCGTTCCTTAACGATTTCAAGTTTCAGGCAAACATGGGTTACGACCTGACGAACTCAATGCAGAACCGTTTTCAAACACCTACGTTCGGTGATGCTGTAACTTCCGGCGGACGTGCATACAAGTATCGCACCCGCTCGCAGACATACACCATAAACGAACTGTTGAGCTATACAAAGACAATCGCCGACAAGCATCATTTGGATGTGTTGATCGGACATGAGAACTACAAGTACATGTACAACTACCTGTACAACGCAAAGACAAAGTTCTTCGAAGCAACAACTCCGGAGTTCAACAACGCCATCACAATGGAAGGTATGAACTCTTACTCTGACGAGTACACCATCGAATCGTATCTCGGACGTGTAAACTACGACTACGACGACAAATACTACTTCTCCGGTTCGCTCCGCCGCGACGGTTCTTCGCGTTTTGCTAAAGACAGCCGCTGGGGTACGTTCTGGTCGCTCGGCGGTTCTTGGCGTATCTCGAAAGAGAACTTCATGGAAGACGTTGCGTGGGTCGACAACCTGACACTGCGTGCAAGCTACGGTAGCGTGGGTAACGACGACATCTACTACCCGACAACCACTTATAGCAACTACTACGCATACAAGACACAGTATAACGTGTCGAACAGCGACGGTAGCTTCTCGGTATCGAAATACTACGAAGGCAACCCCGACCTGACTTGGGAGACATCCTACAACTTCAACGTCGGATTCAGCGCAAGTCTGCTCGACAACCTGTTGGACATCGACTTCGAATACTTCAACAAGAAGACCGAAGATATGCTCTACAACGTGCCGCAGCCGAAGTCTTCAGGTCTGTCGTATATCTCGCAGAACGCGCTGACCATGACAAACAAGGGCGTTGAGTTTACTCTCGGCATAAACATCCCGATGCCGAAAGACATGACTTGGAAATGGACACTGACGGGAACGCACTATAAGAACAAGGTGACAGACATACCGGAAGACAAGCGTGAGAAGGGTATCACCCACAGCTCATACTACAACATCCGCGAAGGACGCAGCGTGTACGACTTCTACTACTATCGTTATGCAGGCGTTGACGAGACGGGTCACGCTATGTGGTATTACGACGATGAGGACGAGAACGGCAACACCGTTTTGGCAACGACGACAGACTACAGCAAGGCTGACAAGTATTACATCGGCACCGCACTGCCAGACTTCCAGGGTGGTATCACAACGGACTTCTCTTGGAAGGGTCTCGACTTCTCCATTGCCGCAAACTATCAGTTGGGCGGAAAGATCTACGACAGCATGTATGCATCCTTGATGCACGCAGGCGAGGCAGGTCAGAACTGGCACCGCGACATCCTAAATGCATGGAGCGAGACGAACACATCGAGCAACATTCCTGTGTTGGATGGCGACCAGAATGCAAACACATTCTCCGACCGCTTCCTTGTAGGCGCTTCCTTCTTCAACCTGCGTAATATCACGCTGGGTTACACTCTGCCAAAAGCATGGCTGAAGCCGGCTTCCATCGAGAACACACGCATCTACTTCGCAGCAGACAACGTGGCTCTTTGGTCGGCACGCAAGGGAATGGATCCCCGTCAGTACATCTCCGGTCAGTCTCAGGCCAACTACTCTGCCATCCGCTCAATGTCGGTAGGACTTTCATTAACATTCTAAATTCGAACTAATCATGAAATTGAAAAATAGCATATACAATGGATTCGCAGCCGGCGCACTTTTGCTGGCTACGTCGTGCTCCGGAGATTATCTGGATACCGCTCCCACTCAATATATAGACGAGGAGTCTGTGACGGCAACAATGCAGAAAGACCCTTCGCAGGTGCAGGCTTACGTAACAGGAGCATATATGAATTTCTATTGCGGTGGCGACGAATGGATGAGCCACGACGACTTCGGTATCCCTGCCATCAAACTGGCAACAGACTTGTTCTGTGAGGATATCGCATACAACCGCGACATGCATTTCTTCTGCTACGACTATCAGCTCGACAACCGTATGGGCAACTACCGCCGCACGAAGAGCACATGGAATCAGCTCTACACGGTTATCGACAACTCGAACACTATCATCACCATGTTGAAGCCGACAGACGGTAGCACACCGACCGACAAGACTGCCAAGATCATGCTTGGAGAAGCCTACGCCCTGCGTGCTTACTGCTATTTCTGGCTGATAAACCTTTGGCAGCACCCTTACAGCGTTGGCACAAGCCAGCCGGGTGTGCCTTTGAAGACAGAGGAAGTGTATCGCCAGGAGCGCGTCAGCGTAGGCGAGATCTACGACCAGATCTTGAGCGACATCAGCAAGGGTTACAGCTACCTCGAAGGCGAAGGCTTCCACAACGGCAAGATCGGACTGAGCGAATATGCCGCTGCTGCCATCTATGCCAATGTGCTGATGTTTACGAGCGACTATGCCAACGCAGCTAAGTATGCAGAGATTGCCGCTACGTGCACATCTTTGAACTCTGAAAGCGATATGCTGAGCGGCTTCAACTCGCTGAGCATGCCGGAGGTGATTTGGGGCTACAACGTTACGTCGGAGACGACTGGATACTTCGCTTCGTTCTTCTCGCACGTAGACTC
Organism: Desulfovibrionaceae bacterium; assembly: GCA_963652435.1. Lineage (GTDB taxonomy): Bacteria > Bacteroidota > Bacteroidia > Bacteroidales > Tannerellaceae > Parabacteroides. Next base: position 4,342 of record CAVJTV010000016.1, read on the forward strand.
CTACATGGTAGGATACGGCGGACAGCTTGGTTACCGTAAGCTCGTTGCTTCGGATCTCTACGACAAGATTGCCGACAACGACGTTCGTAAGAAATGGTTCGGCTACAACGAGGACTACAACCTCCTTGGCGTTAGCTACGCTTACGAAGAGGGCAAGAACATGACGCAGTATATCCAAAACAAGTTTAGGGATGTATACATGACAGGCGCTTCGCCCGATGCGTTCACCTCTGCAATCATCTACTTCCGTAGCGGTGAGATGTATTTCGTGGCTGCCGAGGCCAACTACCTTGCCGGCAACGAAGCTGCAGCGAAGAACATGCTCAACACGGTGATGGCTACACGTATCCCGGGTTATTCGTTCAGCGGCACAGGCGATGCCCTCTACCAGGAGATATGCATACAGAAACGTATCGACACATGGATGGAAGGCGACCGTTACCTTGATGCAACGCGTCGTGGCGAGACTATCGACCGTTCGAAGAGCACCAACCATGCTACCGACTTGGCTTCATTCAATGCCATCACATACTCTTCAAGAGACTATCGCATGATTTACCACATCCCGAATGCCGAGTTGGAAAACAACCCGTCCATCACGGCAGACGACGATAACGAATAATCATTCGGTATCCTTTTTGAAATATCCGGGGGCTGCGCCGCGAAGAGGCGCGGCCCCTTTTTCGTTTCGTGCAGGTCCGGAAATGGCAAGAAACTCATGGCGACAGCTCCAGCGCGTCGGGAAATGGCAAAAAACTCATGGCGACGGCTCCAGCGCGTCGGGAAATGGCAAGAAACTCATGGCGACGGCTTCCCTCTGATGATATTTTCCTTACGTTTGCAGCGAAAGGGGAGTAGTTTTGCTGAAGGGGATTGCTTTGATGATTATGCTGGCTGTATCTGTTCTCGCAAATGCGGGGAACAGTTATGGAGGCTGTGCGCTGACGGAGAAAGAGAAGCTCACGACATCGAAAACCGACTCGATAGTTGGCGAGGTGATAAAGAACGCCGAAGAATACCGGCAGATCCTTTCCCGATGCGAAGCGAAGATCTACATAAAAGGGCGCACGGAGATACTGAAACAAAACTTCCTGATACGCTTCGCTCATCATCTTTTCCCCGTAGACCGAAAAAATCGGGACATGATATTCGAGCTTATAAGCGACACAAAATATAACGCGCCCAACCATTTTATTCACGATTTCCGGGCAGTGAACGGCAACAGCATCCCTGGCAAAGGGAAGCAGCAGGAGGCTTTGGGGTTTCTCAGCATGAACATCTACGCCCCCACCATCTACAACGAGGGCATCATCACTCCTATCTCCCCCGAGGCTTCGAAGTTTTACACCTTCACACTTATGGAAAGCACGACAGACAGCTGCGCTCTGACGATACACAAGGTGCGTTTCGTTCCGAAGCAATGGAGCAGGAGACTGATTTGCGGCGATATGTACATACGCGACGGCTCGTGGATCATTGACAAGATAGATATCAACGGCAGCTTCGACTTTGCCGAGTTTAACCTTGTCATGACGTTTTCCCGCGATGCGAGCCACGCCATCCTCCCCGACAAAGCCGACCTCTATCTGCGATACAAAGTGTTGGGGAACACGGTCGTCTCCGGCTATCACTCGTCGTTCGACTACAAGAGCGCGGAATGGAAAGCAGACGACGAACAGGGGAAGGAACAGCTCGATTTGACGGGATACTACAAGCTGTCGGCAGACACCGTCCCCATCATCACCGACACGGCGTTTTGGAACCGTGAGCGCGACCTCCCGCTCTCGCCGGAAGAGCAGTCGCTCTATCGCAACACAGACTGGCAGAAGGCAGACTCTTCCGGCTTCAACAGGTATCTGAAGCTGACGGAGAAGTTCACAAACACAATCAGCCTCGACCGCAACACGACGCGTTTCAAATATTCGGGAATACTCAATCCCTTCCAGCTTGGTTATTCGGGGCGCAACGGCATCACCTACCGCCAGCGGCTGCGCGTAAGCAAGACCTTCGCGAAAGACCGTCAGATACGCTTCCGTCCGGAGGTCGGCTTTGTGTTCAAGAGAAAGGAAGTGCTCTTCACGCTGGCAGGCGACTGGGAATACCTGCCCGAAAGAAAGGGAGTGTTGAGCCTCTCTGCCGGCAACAAGACGCAGAGCTATTCCTCAACCTTTATGAATGAAATCAAAGAGCTGAGGAAAGACACCGCGTTCAATATCGAGAATCTTAACTTGAAATACTTCAGACACTACTTCGCAGAGCTGCGCAGCAACATAGAACTGTTCAACGGCTTTCAGGCATGGGGCGGCGTGACGTATCATCGCCGCATGCCGGTGAAGAAGCGGGGCGAAATCACTACGCCGTCGGAAGACATCGACGACATTGTCAACGAAGGCTATCACGACTTCACCCCCGTCATCGGCTTTTCATACACGCCGCACCAATACTATTGGCTCGACAGCTACCGCAAGGAGTATCTGCATTCGCATTACCCGACCCTGTCTGTCGAGTTTGCACGGGCAATACCGGGGATAGGGAAATGCACGGGCGACTACTGGCGCATTGAGGCGGACATGCACCAGAGCATCGCGCTCGGACTTTCAAGGAAACTCAACTACCATATCAGCGGAGGTGTGTATCTCGATTCGAAGTCCACCTACTTTGCCGACTTCCATTACTTCGCCCACAAGCAGTTCCCCGAGTCGTGGGGCGACGATTTCGGCGGTGTGTTCAACAGGCTCAACGAAGCGTGGTTCAACGCGTCCGACAAATACGTGCAGGGGCACTTCATGTACGAAAGCCCGTTCATCCTCTCGCAACTTCTCAAGAGGAAAGCCGCCCGACATATCCTGACAGAACGGTTTTATGTCAGCCAGCTATGGACACCGGTGTTGCCAAGCTATACGGAGGTGGGCTACGGGTTGGGCAATCATATCTTCAACATAGCGGTCTTCGCGGGGTTCGACCGCTGGAAGTATCAAGACTTAGGCATCAAGTTTGCCTTCGAACTGTTTCAATGAGGCATCACCCCTGCCCTATTCCGTCTTTGTTTTCAGAAGTTCTTCCAGCTTGAACAGCTCGTCGCGAATGCGGGCAGCCTCGACGAACTCGAGCTTCTTGGCAGCCGCCATCATCTGTTTCTTTGTCCGCTCGATCACCTTCTCAAGCTGCGCACGGGTCATATTCTTCACGACAGGGTCTGCCATCAGCCCCACTTCCTGCTCTGCGGATGCCTCAGTGGCGGAAGCCTGCTTCTGCTGTTTCTCTCCGAGGAGCGAGATGCCGGTCTTGACGACCTGCCGCGGAGTGATGCCGTGTTCTTTGTTGTAGGCAAGCTGTTTCTCGCGGCGACGGTTGGTCTCGTCCATGGTCTTCTGCATGCTGTCAGTAATCTTGTCGGCATAGAAGAGCACCTTCCCGTTCACATTACGGGCGGCACGCCCTGCCGTCTGCGTCAGAGCCCTGTGCGAGCGCAGGAAGCCCTCCTTGTCTGCATCGATGATGGCAACGAGCGACACTTCCGGCAAGTCGAGCCCCTCGCGCAGCAGGTTCACCCCGACCAGCACGTCGAACAGTCCGTTCCTGAGGTCGTCCATAATCTGCACGCGCTCCAACGTATCCACATCGCTATGGATATAGTTGCAACGTATCCCCATTTTGGTCAGATACGCGGTCAGCTCTTCTGCCATACGCTTGGTGAGGGTCGTCACCAGCACACGTTCGTCTACTTCCGTCCGCTGCGCAATCTCCTCCATAAGGTCGTCTATCTGATTGAGCGTGGGGCGCACCTCGATAACGGGGTCGAGCAATCCCGTCGGGCGGATAACCTGGTCCACCACCACCCCTTCGCTCTTCTCCAGCTCGTAGTCGGCAGGCGTCGCACTGACGTAGATGGTCTGCGGCGTGAGAGCTTCAAACTCCTCGAACGTAAGCGGGCGGTTGTCCATAGCCGCCGGCAGGCGGAAGCCATAGTCCACCAACGTCTTCTTACGCGAGGCGTCGCCGCCATACATGGCACGTATCTGCGGAATTGTCACGTGACTCTCGTCGACCACCAAAAGGAAATCTTTCGGAAAATAGTCTATCAGACAGAAAGGGCGTTCGCCCGCCTCGCGTCCGTCGAAGTAGCGGGAATAGTTCTCGATACCCGAACAGTGTCCCAGCTCCTGTATCATCTCCAGGTCGAACGTGACGCGTTCGTAGAGGCGTTTCGCCTCGAAGTGCTTGCCGAGGTCCTCGAGGTAAGCCACCTGCTTGCCGAGGTCGACGCTTATCTGCCCCATCACTGCATTGATGCGGTCTTGCGTTGTCACAAACAGATTGGTCGGATATATGTTCAGCTCGTCCTGCTCGTCGATTTCCATGCCTGTCTTCGGGTCGAAGGACGAGAGGCGTTCGATCTCGTCGCCCCAGAACTCTATGCGATACGCCACGCCGTCGTAGGTCTCGATGGCAGGAAAGATGTCGACAGTGTCGCCGCTGACGCGGAAGCATCCGCTTTTGAACTCTATCTTGTTGTTTACATACAGGGCATCGACGAAGCGGCGCAGCAGGCGGTCGCGGTCGATCTGCATTCCCCGTTCAAGGTGCGTCACCTTCTCGGCAAACGCCCTCGGGTCTGCCATGCCGTAGAGGCACGAGACGGAAGAGACAACGATCACATCCTTTCGCCCCGACAGCAGGGAAGCCGTTGTGCGAAGGCGCAGCTTGTCGATCTCCTCGTTTATCTGAAGATCTTTCTCTATGTAGGTATCCGTAGAGGGCATGTATGCCTCCGGCTGATAGTAGTCGTAGTACGAGACGAAATACTCCACGGCATTGCCGGGGAAGAACGCCTTGAACTCACTGTAGAGCTGCGCGGCAAGCGTCTTGTTGTGGCTGAGTATCAACGTAGGTTTCTGCACCTCCCGGATCACGTTGGCAATGGTAAAGGTCTTGCCCGAGCCGGTCACGCCGAGCAGCGTCTGGTAAGGCACGCCGCTCCGCACTCCTTCCGTGAGAGCCGCGATGGCTTCCGGCTGGTCGCCCGTCGGGCTGAATGGTGATGATAGCTCGAAATTCATTCCTGTCCGTTTTCTTTTGTTTCCTATAGATATGCCGCAACCTTCCGGCGGTCGGTCTGCACCGTCTCGAACTCCGAAGTGACAACGCTGCTCCCCATCGGGACGTTTCCGTTGCGGTATTCCATCCGACTGCGGACGATGCTGCGTGCGGAGGTGTGGAACTCCTTCGCCCCCGTCTCCGCCTCGATGCGTGCGATGTTGTTTTCCCGCACGCCGCAGCCGGGCATGATGATGATACGTCCGTCAGCACGGCGCACGAGGTCGCGGATAAGCGGGATGCCCTTCACGGCGTCGGGCTGCTGCCCGGAGGTGAGTATGCGGTCGCACCCCAGGTCTATCAGCTGCTCCAGCGCGACGAACGGGTCGCGGCACACGTCGAAGGCACGGTGGCAGGTGACCGACAGCTCTCCGGCGGCATCCTTCAGCCGCCGCATAAGCGCGACATCCACGTCGCCCTCTTTCGTCAGGCATCCGAAGACGACGCCGTGCACCTTCAGCTGCCGGCAAAGCTCCACGTCCTGCAACATGGCGTCGACCTCCGCCGGAGTATAGAGGAAGTCTCCGCCTCGGGGACGAATGATAACGTTTATGTCGATGGCGGAAGTAAGTCTCTGCGCCGTGCGGATCTCGCCATAGCTGGGGGTGGTGCCCCCCTCCGGAATGCCGGCACAAAGCTCCACTCGCCGCGCGCCGCCTGCTTCCGCTTCCACGCAGCTCTGCGCCGAGTTGGCACAAATCTCGATGATACGTCCCTGTCTCATGTCTCTGTTCCCTGTTTTTTCACGCGGCAAAGATACCCGTTTTCCCTACTCTTGTGCGTCGTTTGAACAACCGGACAAACATGAAACCGCCCGCCGCAGCCGGTTTGTCTACACCCGCACGTTTGCTTGGTAAACGACGCGGTAGCTACGGTTTCTGTTTCCGCCACGTGCTTCAAGGTATCCAAACTCCGTGAGCTGACGCATGTAACGTTTGGCTGTGGCGGCAATGCAGTTCCGTCATGCAGTCGACAAATATGTCTGTATTGTCTTCTTCCCTTGCATCAATCAAGGCTTGGATATATTCCGTCTTGTCCTCTATCAACACCTTTGTTGGTAGCAACCCAAACTCCATTTGCAACAGGTTCATCAGCAGCCGACAAGTCCTTCCGTTACCGTCTGCCCACGGGTGGATAGTCACCAGTTCGTAGTGCGCCTTGAAACTCAACTCATATATGGCAGCTGCATCGTTCGGGTCGATTGCTTGTCTGCGTCTGTTGAGATCTTCGCAGAAGTCCGCCAGCTTGGCGGGCACTTTCTGAAAAGCCATGTATGAGCGTCCGCCAAAGCCCGCCGTGACATTGAGTTTGCGCAGCTCGCCCTTCGACGCATCGAAAGGTCCGCCGAGGGAGTTGTACACACTTCCCGTGCGAGCCATCACCTTTGAGGCAAGCGTTATGAGCCATTCTGTCGTGATAGGCGCATGGCTTTTTATCCACTTCATGCCATACTCGTACGCCACCTTCAAGTCGAGATTCATCATCTGCTCCATCACGGTACGCTTCGAAGAAGTGATGCCTTCGTCGAAGAGCAGCTGCGCCTCCACCTCCGTCACGGTGCTGCCCTCAATGGCGGTTGAGTGCGTAATGATAGAGTACAGATAGAACTTGTCGTAGTCTATCTGCCGCGAAACGCCAAGCTCATCGTACCGGCGGAGCAAGGCAAGCAATACGTCTTTGTTGTCCTGTCTCATGTCTCTGTTCCTTGTTTTTTCACGCGGCAAAGATACCCGTTTTCCCTACTCTTGTGCGTCGTTTGAACAACCGGACAAACATGAAACCGCCCGCCGCAGCCGGTTTGTCTACACCCGCACGTTTGCTTGGTAAACGACGCGGTAGCTACGGTTTCTGTTTCCGCCACGTGCTTCAAGGTATCCAAACTCCGTGAGCTGACGCATGTAACGTTTGGCTGTGGCGGCAATGCAGTTCCGTCATGCAGTCGACAAATATGTCTGTATTGTCTTCTTCCCTTGCATCAATCAAGGCTTGGATATATTCCGTCTTGTCCTCTATCAACACCTTTGTTGGTAGCAACCCAAACTCCATTTGCAACAGGTTCATCAGCAGCCGACAAGTCCTTCCGTTACCGTCTGCCCACGGGTGGATAGTCACCAGTTCGTAGTGCGCCTTGAAACTCAACTCATATATGGCAGCTGCATCGTTCGGGTCGATTGCTTGTCTGCGTCTGTTGAGATCTTCGCAGAAGTCCGCCAGCTTGGCGGGCACTTTCTGAAAAGCCATGTATGAGCGTCCGCCAAAGCCCGCCGTGACATTGAGTTTGCGCAGCTCGCCCTTCGACGCATCGAAAGGTCCGCCGAGGGAGTTGTACACACTTCCCGTGCGAGCCATCACCTTTGAGGCAAGCGTTATGAGCCATTCTGTCGTGATAGGCGCATGGCTTTTTATCCACTTCATGCCATACTCGTACGCCACCTTCAAGTCGAGATTCATCATCTGCTCCATCACGGTACGCTTCGAAGAAGTGATGCCTTCGTCGAAGAGCAGCTGCGCCTCCACCTCCGTCACGGTGCTGCCCTCAATGGCGGTTGAGTGCGTAATGATAGAGTACAGATAGAACTTGTCGTAGTCTATCTGCCGCGAAACGCCAAGCTCATCGTACCGGCGGAGCAAGGCAAGCAATACGTCTTTGTTGTCCTGTCTCATGTCTCTGTTCCTTGTTTTTTCACGCGGCAAAGATACCCGTTTTCCCTACGTCCGCAGCTCCGGCATCATGCACGAGACGAAAACCACCCTGGTTTTTGGGCATTGCGCAGGAGCAAAACGTAAAAACCACCCTGGTTTTTGGGCTTTGCGCGGGAGCAAAATGTAAAAACCACCCTGGTGTTTGAGCTTTGCGCAGGAGCAAAGGATGAAACCACCCTGGTGTTTGGATGTTGACACCCGTTTTCCGTACTTTTGCGTGTCATCTGAACAACCGGACAAACATGAAAGGACATTATACACCGCTCGCCGCGCTCTTGCTTGCCGCAGCCGCCTGCTTCACGGCGGACGCACAGCAGCTGCGCCGGCCGATGGACCATCCCATGCTGCTGAGCGGCAATTTCGGGGAGCTGAGAAACAATCATTTTCACTCGGGGATAGACCTCAAGACGGACGGCGTCGAGGGGAAACCCGTCTACGCCGTGCAGGAGGGCTACGTCTCGCGCATTTCCGTCAGCCCGACGGGATACGGCAACGGACTTTACATCACCCATCCCGACGGGACAACCACCGTGTACGCCCATCTCCAGAAGTTCGCGCCCAAAATTGCCGCCTACGTAAAAGCGAAACAATACGAGCGGGAGAGCTTCCGCGTCGACCTCGCGCTCTCGCCCGAAGAGCTGCCCGTCGGGCGCGGCGAAAGGGTTGCCCTGAGCGGCAACACCGGCAGCTCCGGCGGTCCGCACCTCCATTTCGAGATACGCGACACGAAGACAGAAGAGCCGACCGACCCGCTCGTGGCTTACAAGACGCTCATTCGCGACACGAAGCCGCCGAGGATACAGTCTGTCATGGTCTGCCCACTGCCCGGGAAAGGCTCGGTGAACGGCAGCGACAAAAAGCTCCGGCTCCCGACCGTCATCACCGGAAACGGCAGCACCACGCTGAAGGGCAAGGTCGAGGCATGGGGGGAAATCTGTCTCGCCGTGAAAGCCTACGACTATATGGACAACACCACAAACATCTACGGAGTGAAGGAAATCACGCTGACGGTGGACAGCCAGATGGTCTACCACAGCGACCTCACCCGCTTTGCTTTCAGCGAGACGCGCTACCTGAACAGCTTCGTGGACTACGAAGAGTGGAAAAGCCGCCGTTCCTTCTACATGAAAAGCTACACGGAGCCGGGCTGCCGCCTCCGCTTCATGGAAAGCACTGACCGAGGCATCATCACCATCGACCAGCCCCGCACCTACCGCCTGACCTACACCCTGGCGGATGCCTTCGGCAACACGACGCGCATGACGTTCCTGATCGAGGGGAAAGAGCAGCCCATCGGGAGCGTCGACACGGACAACACGCAGCTCTTCCGCTGGCGGAGCGACAACCGTTTCGGCGCGAAAGGCATCCGCCTCTTCATCCCCAAGGGCAATCTCTACGACGACTTGTATTTCCGCTATTCGGCGAAAGAGGACAGCAGCGCGCTCGGCACCGTGCACACGCTGCACGACACGCCCGTCGCAATCCACCGCTCCGCCCGCCTCTCCCTCCGCCTTCAGCGGGACACACTAACGAACAAACGGCAATACGGCATTGTCCGCCTGCGCGACGGGCACAAGTCGTGGGTGGGCGGCACATACCGCGACGGCTGGATTGATGCCGACATAAACGAGCTTGGGACCTACACCCTGGCGCAGGACACCGCCCGCCCCGTCATCACTCCCGTCGACCCCGTCGCCTGGGTCGGCAGACAGACCATCACCCTACAGCTGTCGGACAGCCTCAGCGGCATAAAGACCTACCGCGGGGAGATAGACGGAGCGTTTGCCCTCTTCGAGATGAACAGCAAAGGCGTCGTCACCTACCGTTTCGACCGCGAACGGCTCGCAAGAGGCAGGCACACACTGAAGCTGACCGCGACCGATGCCTGCGGCAACCGCTCGGTCTATACCCATACGTTTACGTGGTGAACGACGCGCTAACTACGGTTCTTGTTTCCGCCATACGCCTCGAAGAAGTGATACCTTTGCCGTGGCTTCGCGCAGGAAAAGTGTGTGTTTTACGCAGCCATTCCTTGGGAAAAGTGTATGTTCACACCCGCAAAATCACAGGAAAAGTGTAATTGTGTTCTATAAAAATGTGTATAGAGCCCGATACTCCCAAAGGAAATTTGCCGGAATATGACTCAACCCACCATATATATTCAGTATTACTCCTCGCCATGCGGGGAAATCATCTTGGCATCGATAAGTGACAGACTATGCCTTTGCGACTGGAACGACATGCCCTGTGCCGAGCAGAACAAACGCAGACTTGTGCGGCAGTTCGGTACAGTTTTCAAGGAAGAACCGTCTGAGGTCCTTCTTCGCACGAAAAAACAACTCGACGAGTATTTCGCCGGAGAGCGCAAATCATTCGACATACCCCTGCTCCCTGTGGGTACCGATTTTCAGAAAAGAGTTTGGCAAGCCTTGCTCGAAATCCCATTCGGCGAAATAAGGACTTACAAGGAAATTGCCATGAGGGTAAACAACCTACGGGGCGTAAGGGCTGTGGCACAAGCCATCGGTGCCAATGGCATCAGCATCTTCATTCCATGCCATCGCGTCGTCGGCTCGAACCGTTCCCTAACCGGTTTTGCCGGCGGATTAGAGGCAAAAAGGATATTGCTCGAACTGGAATCTCCCCTACGCCACAATCTGCTTTAGTTTGAAACGACTTTATCCAAAATCTTGTCCAACGAATATTCGGATAATGCTCATGCCGAGCATACTAAAAACAGAAGCTGCCGGAGGAAGATCCCCCGACAGCCTCACCATCAGTATGTATAACAAAAATATTTATTCCAAAGCATTACCATTGTGGTTCACAGCTGCAGTAGTACGAGCGGACCACCATACAGGCGTATCATACGTATTCTTATATGCCACTTTCTCGAAGTTCTCTGCGTTGTTTGTCAACTCGCTTGACGGATAGAACATACGTTCCTGGAACACAACGTTAGGAGTTGCAACGAACGGCAGTTCACCATCGAAGTCTTTCACCAAACGACGAGCCTCATTGTAGATCTCATACGGGTTCATGATGTTGAAGTGACAGAATTTCTGGTCGAAGATAAATTTCAGTTTATCCTTTGTCGAAGTCAGAGCGGCGAACTTGTTTGCTGCAAACTCTTCGTAGTCTGCCAAGTGCTCTTCATCAAGATCTGGAACCTTTGCCTTTTCCGTGATATAGAGAACGGCAGGGATAGTAGAGGCATTGTAGCTGTTCGACTTGTTCGTTTCATAATAGAAACGAGTGGAAGCGTCAATTGCCTTCTTGATACATTCCTTCGTGTCGATACTGCCGAAATCACCGGGCCAACGAACTGCTGCCTCAGCAAGGAGAAGGTTCGTTTCCGTTGAACCCATTACAGGGTACTGCATATCGAAGTTGAAGTATGTACGACGGTTGTACATCGTAGGTATACGTCTTGCTGCTGCCGTCGTATCATCCGAAGCGTTCCACGGGCTGGTAACAGCGTCGTTGAACTCGAACATATCAGCCACTTCTTTCTCCGTATAATACTTGTAAAGTTCCTCTTTTACCTCTTCACCATTCTCCATCTCAAGCGGGAGACCGATGTAACGTCCGTGAATATCCGACTGGAACATAGGGTAAAGACGTGGATCGAAGTCGTGTCGAGATTTAGAAATACCGTTTTCATCACCCGGTTGATATTCATAGTTCATAATATCCTTGATGATAGTTGCAGGTGCTCCTGATTCATATCCACGTTCGTCCCAACCACGGAAGACAGTAACAACGAATGCAGTCGTTTTATCCTGCTCCTCAAAGCCCAGGTCATACTCGTGCTCTGTCAGCATACGGTTACCGGCAACCAATTCCTTGATGGTAGACTTGGCAACCTCCGGCTGTACGTGGCAAAGACGCATAGCCATACGCAGACGCAGAGAGTTTGCAAAACGAATCCACTTGTCCAAATCACCTGCACACAAGATATCTACCGAAGCGAACTTCGACTTCTGCGCATCAGAAGCGAACTGATAGGAATCCAACTCAGCAGCAGCAGTCTTCAACGTAGCCATAATGTTGGTATAGATTTCCTCCTGAGTGTCGTACTTAGGATAGAAGTTTTCCTGGAAAGCACCACCGGTCTCAGAATACGGCATATCGTCGTAGAGGTCGGTTGCACGCTGGAAAGCATACGATTTCATAATGTCGCAGCAAGTCATATATACCTTGTTCTGCTCCTGCTCTTCAGGGGTCTGACCAGCATAGAGCAACTTCATAGCTGCAATTTCCTTACCATACTCAACGCAAGTCTGCGTAAATACATATTCGTTGAACGGAGTACCAGACCAACCATCCCAAGGACGAACAATCGTATTGTTTTGGGTTATGTCAATATAGAGCGGACTAACACCCAATCCCAACATTTTACCAAAACCTCTCATGTAATGGTAGGTTGCACCGTAGTCGTAACGGAACAAGTGCCTTTTTGTCTGAATAGAAGCGAACAACAAACTGAAGTCTGCCTCTGTCAACTGATCAGGATTATAAAATTTCTCATCCAGCGTGTCGCACGACATAGTCATACTCATTGCGACAGCACCGCAAACCAAACCGGTTATATATTTCTTTATTGTTTTCATATTCTCTGTTTTCTGATTTAGAATGAAACATTAAGACCCAAACCGAAGCTGCGAACGCCAGGAACAGTACTTACCTCAGTGTAAGAGTTTGTACCAAGTCCAGATTCCGGTGTTACGTTCGGAATTGCCTTGTAGATGTAGCACAAGTTGTTCGCAAAAGCACTTACGCGTGCATTCTGAACATGGAACTTAGACAAGAACTTCTTCGGCAGGTTGTAGTTGAAAGACAATGAACGAAGAGAGATATAGTCGCTCTTGTAGATCTGGTCTTCCGACATATCCATACCACCCTGCCAGAACAATTTCGTGTAATATTGTTCTGCCGAAATCAGCATCTCGTTCGGCTTACCGTCGCTCGTTACACCCGGGGTGATAACACCGTCGTGCAGGATGAACGGATAGTAAGAGTCAGCAGGAACGGCAGCCGAGTGGCTATCCAAAAGGATGCGCTTTCCGGCAGTGTTCACGTAGTAAGGAAGACCGCCATGAGCTTCGTCACGATATTTCAATGATTCTTTTCCGGAACCGTTACCGAGCAGGTACATATTCGTCTGAGAAATCATTGTTGCACCGAATTGGAAGTCGAACACTGCACTAATCGAGAAGTCTTTGTAAGCAAGGCTTGTTGTAAGACCACCGATTACGTCAGGAGTAATCTTACCGACCTTTACGCGCTGAGTCTTGTCGAAGTCCCAAACACCTGTTCCCTGATTAACGATACGGTTACCGTTCTCGTCACGCTGATACGGATAGATATATACCTCACCGTATTCACCATTAGGGACGCTGCGGATTGAAGCACCTGTTCCACCCCACATTTCGAGGAGTTCGATACCCTTACCAAGCTCTTTTACCTTAGTCGTATATCTTGCGAGGTTGAAACCGAGATCCCACTTCCAGTCTTTCGTTACAATCGGCTTAGTATTGATAGAAAGCTCTATACCGTTCTGTGCGATATCACCGGCGTTCATACGCACCTCAGACAGACCTGAAGAAGACGGAACCGTCAGCTTCGTAATCTGGTCGTAAGTATTGTTGTGGAAGAACGAGAAGTCGAGACCGATACGGTTACCCGGCAGGAATGCACCTTCCAAACCAAGTTCGTACTCACGCTTACGTTCAGGCTTCAAGTTAGGCTCGGGGAAGCTACCGTTTGCAGAAGCGTAGTCTGCAGGCGGCAAATAGCTCGGCACCGACATTGTCGGCTGACCGCCGTAAGAAGACAACGAGAAACTTACGTTACCATAGTAGCGAGGACCCGGACGACCTACGTCTGCCCAAGACGCACGAACCTTACCATAATTGAGCGACGGTATCTTGAATGCCTCAGTGAAAATCCATGACAAGCTGGCACCGGGGTAGAAGTAATGGTTGTTTTCCGGAGGAAGGATTGAAGACCAGTCGTTACGTGCCTGCACTTCGAAGTAAACCTGATTAGCATAAGCCAACTGAGCAGAAGCGAAGACGCTGAGCAGCAAATCGTCGCCACGGCTACGGCTCGAACGAGGACCGAAGTCTTCACGAGTATTCTGCATAGAGAACCAGTTTTCGATAGCAAATGTTTCACTGATATACTGGTTCATGCTTTCATCTTTCGTGTACTTGACAGCACCACCGACCATCGCGCTCACATCCCATACATCGTTGAATGTTTGGTTGTAGTTGAACGATGTCTGACCATACATAATTGTATTACGGGAATTCGAAACAGAATATCCACCCTGCTTGTTTTCATAAGACAGAGGCTTTCTTACATACGACTTACTTTCTGTGTCTGCTATTGTCCAGTCGAGACCGCCAAGAGTTGTCCAAGAGAACTTATCGTTGAAGTCCACATCGATGTTCAACGACTGAATCAAGTGGTTACGCGTATAATCTCTTGAGTTGCGAAGCTGCTGCCAGAAATAACCTGAAAGATAGCTTGTGTAAGGAGCCCACTGCGTAACAGAGTTGTTCATGCTAAAGTAGTTGTAGCCCTCATCTGTCAGATATATATCCTTGATCAAGTTGACATCCTGCTCACGAGGAATACCGTAAGTTCTCATGTCCTGAATCTGAGTGATTGCATTGTGATCCTTCGTATTCGTGTAGCTGGTGTTCATCTTAACCTTAATCCAATCGTTAGCTTTCAAATCGGCTGCAAAAGTGAACGAGTGAGATGCGTTATCAGATCCGTAAGAAATAGCATCGTAGTCACGATAATTATAAGAAAGACGGAAAGAACCAAGCTCACCACCATTGCTAAGAGCAAAGTTCACGTTCGTAAGACCACCTGTGCGATAAAGGTCTTTCTCATTATCCTTCTGTGCAGAATAAGAACGATACGAGCCGTCCCACCAAAGCAACTGACGACCGTCCAATTTCGGACCGAAGCTACCGCTTGCACCACGCCACAAAGACTCAACGGTATTTCCGTTGGCATCAGTCGTGGTATAGAAACCGTCTTTATCGATTACGCTCAAAGCAGCAGTACCTGCAGACGAACCTGAACCATATTCATTCTGAAGTTCTGGCAGAAATGCAGCGTTGTACCAAGAGTGATTTACACCGAAATCGATGCCAAGCCCCTTCTTACCACCGGACTTTGTCGTGATCAACATCACACCGTTGGCACCTTCCGATCCATACAATACGGCTGCTTTCGCACCCTTCAGGATTTCGATAGAAGCAATGTCTTCAGCGTTGATATCGTTAAGACCCGTACCGTGGTCACCCGAACCGCTATTCATTGACGTATTCTCGTCGTGAATAGGTATACCGTCTACAACAATCAACGGACGGGTTGAAGAATTTTCCGTCAAAGAAATGGCATTACGAACCTTGATATTCATACCACCAGAAGGACCTGCAGAGGTTGTCTGAAGTTGCAAACCGGAAGTCTTACCATACAACGACTGTACCGCATTCATCGGTGTACCTGCTTCGAGAAGTTCTTCACCTTTCACACTACTTACAGAGTAACCCAGTGCCTTCTTTTCACGTTTAACACCCAAAGCGGTTACAACCACTTCGTCAATTGTCTGAGCGTCTTCTTCCAATTTTACCTGCAGTGAAGACTGACCCGTGTACTTAATTTCCTGAGTAGCATAGCCGATAAACGAAACCGTTATAACATTCCCATTCTTCACACCGTCCAACGAGAACTTACCGTTCATGTCGGTCATTGTTCCGTTAGCCGTACCTTTCACTACGACAGATGCTCCGGCAACAGGTCCGAAAGCATCCTCAACTGTTCCTGTAACTTTCCCGCTCTGCTGGGAAATGTTCGTTCCAATTGCCGTTTCCGCATGCACACACACATACCCCGGAAGGCTTAGCGCACCTGCCAACAGCAACAAACCTACAGACTTAAAGCTTTTTGACATAATTGATGTTTTAATAGTTATTAAATATCAAACTCCCGCACCCCTCTTAATAAGAGAAGTACTTTCGGGGGCAAATATACACACGCCCGTGAAAACAACAACAAAAATAGGCAAAAACTTATCCTACAAAATAGGCAATCTTTACAATACCACCAATCTATTAAACAAAGCAATGGCGTAAACGACTAATATTCAATACATGTACTTCTCTTATTAAGAGATGTACGAATTTCCCCAACGTTCGTATTTTAACATATATATCTTTCTCCCAAAACATGAGGCTGTGTCAAAATAAGCTGCGCCTATCTTTTAACGGTCGATTTTGAAAGAGCAGACCCACCCCAAAAGGATGGTTCGAACGTTTTGCCCAAAAGGTTCACCCCCCCATTTTCAGAAGAGTCGACTCTTTCAGTCAAAAGAGCTAACTGTTTTGGTCAAAAGAGCCGACTCTCTGTTTTTGATATGCCCGGCATGAACATACCTAACAAAAAGGGACGAAGCTCACACTCCGTCCCTTTTCATTTCAAAAATCTATTATGAAAGATTTCGACATCAGTCTTATTTCACATAATCCGCTTTGTTAAGGAAGTCGAAGCTCTGCTTGCAGCTCTCAACCGGATTATTGTTGGTGTATTGCTCAACCTCAACATACCAATCCTTTATGTTGTTGGCATACATCTGGTCGAAGATAGGCTTGAAGTCCATTTTACCGCTTGCGCCAATTTCTTTATCATCTTTGATGTGGATTGCCTTGAACTGGCTCGGACGCTCTTTCAAGTATTTCACAGGATCGGCACCGCCCTGTACTACCCAATAAACATCCATCTCGAAGAACACATGGTTCGGACTAACATTGTCGAGCAGGAAGTCGTAGATCAACTTATCGTTAATCTTACGGAACTCGAAGTTGTGGTTGTGATAACCGAAAGCAATGCTTGCTGCCGCAGTCTTATAACCAACGGTGTTGAAGTAGTCGCAATACATCTTCAAGTCGTCAAGCGTTGTCTCGTCGTTAACCGGCATCCAGGGCTGAACCATATATTTCACGCCAAGCTCGTTGTGAGCTTCGATCGCCTGATCCCACCATGCCATTACCTCAGCTTCTTTCTCTTTCGTGAAAGCCTGACCGAGGTGTGCGCTCGTACACTTCATACCGAGGTCTTCGCACATCTTCTTAAACTCCGTAGGAGCCAATCCATAAATTTTCCCTTTGTCGTAGCTTGCAGTTTCCAGATTGGTGTAACCCATCTTTGCAGCTGCTTCCAAAACAGCCTGAATACCTTCTTCCTTAACAAGATCTCTCAAAGAATACAACTGCAAACCGATATTCTTCTTTGTCCCACCGGCGCAAGAAGACAACAGTTGCGGAGCTACCAAACCACCTGCGAGCAACATCGAAGCCCGCTTCAAAAAGTCTCGTCTATTCTGCATAATGCTTATAATTTATGTTTTATTAGAATTTGCACAAATGTAGGGCTATCTTCGATGCCCTCTGACATTATTCCGTTAAATTCTATAAAACGCATTAGTTTTGTTCGTCTGCATGCAGTGACCGTTGCTTTTTCATCTGCTTGTATTGCTTGACAATCAGTTTCCGGCTACGCCGAATCTGATACCGGTAGATGACGCAAGCAGTGATGAAATAGAAGCCTGCCTGTATCCACAACGTGCGGTATTCGTGGACAACCTCATTCAGCGTTGCCCCCGAGGTGTTGATACGCAAGAAGCCCTGCACACCCGGAGTAGACGGGAAGAGATAACCCACAGCCCTCCAAAACGGAGGTATTGCCTCCTTGGGCCACGACACACCGGAGATAAACAACAAAAGCACTGAAGTGAAGACAAAGACAAGCATAGGCGACTCGCGGCTGGTCATAAATCCACTCAGCGTCATAGACATGAAAATCGACGCAAACAGATAAGGCAAGACAAACAAGAGCACTACCCAAGGCTCGCCCACCTGCGGAAGAGAGAACAGCCTCGGCACTATCCCCAATGCCCATATACAGACAATGGTGTAGAGCAAGATATACGTAAGCGACTTCCCGAATACGATACGTAGCGTCCCATTGAAGTGATGACTAACCGGAACAAGACAATGGAAACGATTCTTCTCGCGAACTGTTCCGCCCGACATGCCGATACCGAGAATAAGGGTCTGCTGTATCACCAATATGAGGATTGCCGGCACGAGGAAACTGGCAAAGCCGTTTTGCGAATTGAAGAGGGCAACCGACTCGTAAGGAATGGGGTCGACCGTTATCCGCTCCTGTTCTGCGGTGGACGACGGATTGTTGTGAGCCCTAATCTCGCGCCCCATATCCAGCGATACCTCCGTGGATGCCAACAAAAATGCCTTATAAAACAATAGCGAACTCATGTCGCAATATAGCGAAACAGTAGCCTGTTCCCCTCGGTGTATCTTCTTGCTGAACTCTGAAGGGAAACAGAGTATGCCATAAGCCTTTTTCTCGTCTAACATACGTCGTGCATCATCCATATCCGTACACACGGCAACGACCCTCACGTCGGCAGTGGCATCCACCTTTCGGATAAACTCACGGCTCAAACGGGAGTCGGACTGATCCACTACAACCATCTTGGCATCGTGTACCGCTTCGTTATTATATATGAAGGCATACAGAAGCGGATAGACAAGCGGAACGAGGAAGAAGAATATCATGACACCACTATCCTTAAAGACGTTCTTCAACTCGTCTTTCCAGATGAAAAAGGTATCCTGAATACCTTCCTTTATTATATATCGCAGGCGATGTTCTCTTTTCATTACATACGGTTTTACGGAATATACTTGAAGTAGAGCAAGGCATTCTTCAGATGCCTACCGATAAGGAACGGAAGGACAAGAAATCCGAGTAGCCAAAGATACTCCGTCCAAGTGTAGAAGAGGTCTCTCCCGTTCAGTGCCTGATCCACATAGATGAGGAAATAGTGACGCAGTGGAAAGAGGTTGCTGAGTGCCTGCAAGGTAGGGTGCATACCCAATACAGGGAAAGAGAATCCGACAATCGAGAAGGCAATCATCCCGAAGAGACTGGCAAAGCTCAGCCCAAGCCGCAGAGTCGGCAACGTCCCAATCATGAACACGCCCACCGCCTGCGAAGCGATGACAAGCAGAAACAAAGCCACAATCATCGGCAACCAACCGCTGTTGAGCGGAAAGGCATTGAAGCCATATAGCGCGGAGCAACACAGAAGGGCTGTTATCATAAAGATGACGGTCTGCGGCAACAGTTTCCCTATCAAACTGAGGGTAAACGAGCCGCCTCCCTTCTGCAACCACTCGCGGGCAGTCGCATATTTAATTTCCGTCCCGATGCTGAACACCGTCACGAGGAAAATCATCAGCTGAAGCATACCCGGAAGGATAGTGTTGTTGAGATAAACGGAATAGTTTATCCATGGGTTACCGATGGCATGCGTATCAATCACAATAGGTTGAAGCTGCGCCATAATCTGATCGGTCGTGTAGCCTCTCGCCAGCCCGGTCTGCAGACCGACAGAAGCTCCGGCAAGGACCGACACCGTCTTCATATCCCTAAAAAGCAGAGATGCGGCAATAAGATACGTCGCGTTGGTATAAAACGACAGCGTAGGCTGACGACCTGTGGTAGCATCCACTGTAAACCCTTTAGGTATGCAGAAGATACCGTAAACGTTTCCCTTCTGCATTTCCATACGTGCATCGTCGAACGAGGCAGTCTTATATACCACCTCAGTCTGCTCGAAAGCATCCAGCTGCCTGACAAGTTTACGCGAAGTAGCCGTACCGTCCATGTCGACCACGGCAATCGGCATATCGGTTGGCAGCCCCTCCCACATAAGCGAGAGAAAGAAGACAACACAAACGACCGGAACGATTAGCATACAGAAGAAATAGATCGGCTTCGACACCAACCTGTGTATCTCCCGCATCGACACCTTCCCGATACTATGTAGACGCTGCATCAGGGTCATAATATCTTGTTTCCTTTTTTCTTCAAGATGACAGACATACCGGGACGAAGGTCAGCCACCTTCTCCGTCAAACGGGCACGCACCTCGAAAGTTTTGGCATCAAACTGCCCCGTCGTCTTCGTGGCTTTCCAGGCAGCATACGAACCCATGTCCTTCATATAGTATACCTTCAGCCGCACCTGCATATTGTCGAGCGCGGGAATAAAGGCGTTCAGCTCCGAGCCTATCTTCAGGCCGCTCAGAAGATCTTCACGCACACTGAACGACACCCACATATCATCGAGGTCGGTGATATTCATAATCGGTGCACCTGTACCGACAAGCTCGCCCACCTGCGGAAAACGTTCCGACACCTCGCCGTCGATTGGCGAAACCAGCGCAGCCTCTTTCAAGTATGATTCTACCTCGGCAACAGCTCCACCTGCCTGCTGTACCAAAGCAGCGGCAGCAGCCTTGTCTTCCACGCGGGCACCGTCCATTGCCATATCATACTGCGACTTTGCAGCTTTCTCCGTTGCCATCATCGCCTTATAGTTAGCTTCCGCCTCGTCCCTTTTCTGAGCAGAGGTGACACCTTTATCGTATAGGTTTTGAACACGGGCATACGACTTCTTTGCTATCTCGAGCCCCGCCTGTGCCTTCTGCCACATCTCATACGCACCGGCTATCTCCTGCACACGGGCACCTTTAACGGCTTTCGCATTCTGAGCCTCGGCAGCTTTCTGCACGGCTTCTGCCTGCTGCAACTTTGCCATCACTTCCGGCGTGTTAAGGTAGACCAGCGTATCGCCAGCCTTCACACGGTCTCCTTCGTCAAAACGATACGATTCGATTCGCCCGGGAACTTTCCCTGAAATACGAACCTGATTGGCTTCTGCCTGCCCCATAATGACATCATCCGGAGGAGTCAGCAAGAAGAAACCCGTCAATGCGACTAACCCGATCACGACCAATACCGTGATAAATGCCAACATCATGTTGCTGATCGAAAACTTTTTATTCTCGTCCATCTCTGTATATGTATTTTATTGTTTTTACTTCTGTTCGTCTACCGAGAGCTTACCCATAGCCTTCGACAGGTAGACATCTGTCAATTTAACCTCTATCTGTGCGTCGATCAATCCTGAACGTGCCGACACCCATGCCGTTTGTGCTTCCATAAGATTAAGAGCGGGAATAACGCCCTCTTCGAAGCCAAGATTGGCATGACGAAGGTTTTCCTCGGCATTTTCCATATTACGCGTGGAAGCAGTCAGCTTCTTGTTTGCCTCATTCACTTTATATACCGACTGGTTTACCTGCAACTCAACCTTCTCACGCGCATCCATCAACTGTAACATCTTGATACACGTCTCTGCGCGGGCGGCATTGCGTTTGTAGCAACCTTCCCACCATCCGGAGAGCGGCACATTCAGCACCACGCCCACGTTGAACATACCCGCAAACTCATTCTTGAAACCATTGTAAGCATTCGGGTTCATCAC
>CAVJTV010000017.1:0-25140 GCA_963652435.1 Desulfovibrionaceae bacterium
TTCCTGCCATGTCTATCTCCAGTTTGTCGATGTTCAGTGGAGAGGCGACGACGAAATTGCCGCTTCCAGCCATGTCGATGTCCTCAATCGTGCGTGAATGGCTTACGACCTTGAAGACGGTAGGTTCCAGACCGATGGTTTCCACTCTTCCTTTTCTCTTATTTCCCTTCGGACCGACCTTCAGTTCATCGCCGTTCACCTCGATTTGAAGCAGAGGGAGAAGGTTCTCGTCGATTTGTACCTCCAAATAAGGCTCGCCGTCGGTCTGCTCGTAGACAAACTCAAGGACACAGGCTGCCGATATTTCGTTGTAATCGCTGATGGCGATTTGTTTCGTTACGACGTTGCCGTTGCCCTTCACCGGCTTTGTTGCACAGGCAGACCCTGCCATCAACATCAGACAGGAGACAAAGAATAATGCTTTTGTTTTCATTTGAATGAGTTTTTAAGTTCGTTTTCTCTATAAAACGGACCTATACCACGGAAGGTTGCATATCTTGCGGATTATTTTCCAAAAAAGCGGGGATGGAATCCATGATGTCGAACAGTGCCTCGACGGTTTCCGCCCTCAGCATGGCAATGCGCGTCTGACGGAAATCGGGGATGCCCTTGAACAAGGGCGTGGCCGCCAGGTGCCGGCGGATATGCAGTATGCCGCGCCGCTCGTCGAGCCGCTCCACGCTTTGCAGGACCTGTTGCTTTAGTATGTCGAGATACCACGCGAACGGCTCCTTAGGCAGCACCTCTCCGGTGTTCAGATAGTGTTTCACCTCGCGAAACACCCAGGGGCGGCCGATGCTTGCCCTGCCAATCATCACGCCGTCCACGCCGTAGTTGTCGAAACGCTGCTTGCACACTTCAGCCGATGTAACGTCGCCGTTGCCTATAATGGGGATATGCATGCGCGGGTTTTCCTTCACCTTGCCGATGAGTGTCCAGTCCGCTTCGCCGGTGTACATCTGTGCGCGTGTGCGGCCGTGGATGGAGAGGGCAGCGATACCGCAGTCTTGCAGCCTCTCGGCAAGGTCTACGATAATCCTGTTGTCTGCATCCCATCCCAAGCGGGTCTTTACCGTTACCGGGATGTTGACGGCTTTCACCACCTCTCTTGTTATCTCCGTCATCAGGGGGATATTGCGCAGCATGCCTGCACCGGCGCCTTTGCCTGCCACCTTCTTCACGGGGCAACCGAAGTTGATGTCGAGAATGTCGGGGCGAGCGGCTTCGCATATCCGTGCAGCTCCAACCATGGCATCCGTTTCCTTTCCATAGATCTGAATTGCTACGGGGCGTTCGTCGTCCGAGACGGTCAGCTTTGCCTCTGTCTTGCTTACGCTGCGAATCAACGCGTCGCTCGAGACAAATTCCGTGTATACCATATCCGCTCCGAAGCGTTTGCACATCAACCGGAAGGAAATGTCCGTCACGTCTTCCATCGGTGCCAACAGCACCGGACGTTCGCCTAAATCTATTGTGCCAATCTTCATGCTTTCGTGTTGTTTTGGGCGCAAAAGTACGCCTTTCCTCCTCCCACACAAACGAAAGGGGGACACGTCGTCACAACGCATCCCCCAATCTCTACATCAATTAAAAACTAATCCCTCTAAATTACAGGTACAATATTTGGTTCTCTTTTTCTTATCTGTATGCTTCGTTCTGATCGCAAAGTGGATTCTTTATCAGCTCGTCTGCCGGTATAGGCATATCCATTCTGCGCTCGTCGAAGTCGAATTCGCGTACTGTCTGCCAGTCGCTCTTCGGATCTGCCTGCTGGCTGTGCTTAGGATAGTTCGTGGCAATATGATCTGCTATGAACCCTGACTTCAACATATCGGGGCACAAGCACCATTCTGCGCTGAACTCCTTGCGGCGTTCCATATTCACTGCCACCTTCCAAACGGGAGAAGAGAAGCCCTTTTCTGCTTTCAGCTTCGTGTAATAAGTCTGTGCATCCGGCACTGTAACGGCCTCCGTTGCGAATGGAACAGGATAGTAATTAGGTATCGAAACATAATACCCAAAACCACCGTCGTTGTAGAACGAAGCCATCTGGTCGCTGTAATAAGTGGAATACATGCTTGTCAGTGCAGAAGCGTTGCCTACCTCAAGGTTACCGAAAGCACGTTCGCGCAGCTGGTTGATCTGTGCCCAGCCCTCAGCATCGCTTTCTCCGTAAAGATTGAAACGACATTCTGCATAGTCCAACATAACGTTCGGAAGACGTTTGCGATAGATCTGAGCAGGTGCCCACTGGTCGCTGTTCCAATGGCAACGACCCAAGCGCCAATACTTCGTGGTGTAAACTGCCGGAGCATATTCACCACCCGTATCGTACTTATAGTTGTCGTATGCAACGTATTCCTGAACGAAAGGATTGAATCCGTTAGGAGAGGCTGTTGCTTTCTCCACGTAGTTTGCGTTCTCCATTGCGTTCAACCATGCTTCGGGAATAGGTATAGTGCTCTTCCATTCGGGTTTTACCAGTTTGCTTTCCGGTATGCCGGCAGTCACGAGAGAACCGTCGCGGCGGCGGTCACCCGGTTCGAATGAATCGTAAAGCTCCCACGACAGGGCTATGGTTCCCCAACCTCCGTTGGCAGGAGCGGCAGAATAGTAGATAGTCCAACCGTTGGCACCGCTAAGTGCGTTGCTGTCCCAACTGCTCCACTTGTCGCCCTCGTTCAACACTTGCTCGTAGATCGTCTCCTTGTTCCAAACGCCGGTAGCGTCCCACAGTGTGGTAAACGATTTGTTCAATTCATATTCGCCGCTTTCCAGCACTTGCTTCAAGGCTGTCTCTGCCTTCTGATAGCATGCGTTTGCTTGATCCGGACAACGGTAAGCCTTCCACATATAAGCATCACCGAGATAAGCCAGAGCCATACCCTTTGTGCAGCGACCGTACTGGCTGTTGTAAGGCTTCCATGCCAACAGATTGGCAGCTGCCTCCAAGTCTTCGATGATGAAGTCCCACATAGCCTCATAACTTTCTGCTCTTTCTTTATAAGGCGTGGTGGTGTATGTCTCGCCCGTTGCAAGCATCGGCACGCGACCGAAGGTTGTTGCCAGCCAGAAGTAATGGAAAGCGCGGATTACGCGGGCTTCGCCTTCTGCCGTTGCTACAACTTCGCTTGAGAGATTCTCTGCATGGTCTTCCAAGTTTTTCAGGAAGTCGTTACAGCGGGTAATGCCGTGATAAGCCAATACCCAACCGTCGTTCAACTCTGTCTTGTCGGCTGTCCAGCTTTGTGTCATAAAGTCCTTGTCCCAACCGGTCGCTTGGGTATCCATGGTCGGATGGCAACCGGTGAAAATGTAAGGCTTGAACGGGTCTGCGTTTCTTTTCTCATCGTCTTCGGAAGGAAGCATGGAGTCGTAACATCCGTTCAAACTTCTGAGCAAATGCTCGTCGGTGTCGTATCCTGAATTAAGGTCCAGGATGGAGTAATGGTCGACAGTCAGAAACTTGTCGTTGTCGCAAGAGGTGACTCCTAACAGGAGAGCTGCACCTATGCATGTACCGTATAGTATATTAAAGCTTTTCATATAATTCTTTCGTTTAAAATGTTAGAACTGTACATTCAGACCTAAAGTATAAGTACGTGGAGAAGGATAACGACCCGTATCCAAACCTGTCACGAGCACACTGCCCTGACCGCACTCGGGATCGCCGTATTTGTTGTACGGAGAAATAGTCAGCAGGTTAGAGATAGACATATAAACACGTGCGTTTTGAACCATCAGCTTGTTGACGAAGTCTTTCGGCAGCGTATAACCAACCTGAATGTTACTTATCTTAAGGAAATTGCCATTCTTAACCCAAGCATCGGATGCACGCATGTTGTAGTTAGCATCCAACAGGGAGAGACGAGGCAACTCGGCGTTTGTGTTGCTCGGCGACCAAGCCTGGGCTGCAGCTTCTTTCAGAATGTTTGGTGTCGGGTCATCGGAGGTATACATGTTCGACAGACGCATAGCCGAGTAGGAGAAAATCTTCTGTCCCAACACACCGTATGTATACAGGGAGAAGTCCCAGTTCTTATAAGTAGCGCCAAGGTTCAAACCGTAGTTCACTGCGGGGAAACCGTCGCCCAACACTTCCATATCGTTTTCGTCGATGAAACCGTTACCGTCCAAATCTTTGAACTTGAAGTCGCCTGCCTGTGTCTTGTCGTTCTGATAGTATCCGCTGTTGGCTCCGCCGGTAGCTGCATTGGCTGCGTCCACTTCGGCCTGATCCTTAAATACACCTTCTACTCTATAGCCATAGAACGAACCTACTGCATATCCTTCTTTGGAGATAGAGTGGTTACCCCAGTGATAACCTGCTGCAGAACCTACTGCACCTGTGTTAGAACCATCGCCCGTACCGCTACCGCTCGAGTCGGAGTTGGTGTAGTAAACCGGTTCACCCATCTTGTTGATCTTGTTCTTCAGCGTAGAACCGTTCAGCGTAGCATTGATGCTCCAATCCTTGTTCAGACGCTTGTTATAGTTGATGCTGACTTCGAAACCTTTGTTCTCAATCTCGCCATAGTTGGTATATACCTGAGTGAAACCGGAAGACGAACGTGTCTGACGATAGAGCAACAGGTCTTTCGACTTACGGATAAAATAGTCTGCCGTTACGTTCAATCCACCGTTCAAGAAACCGAGGTCGACACCGATATTGGTCTGCTCGTTGGTCTCCCATTTCAGGTTTGTGTCAACCAAGCCTTGGTACGTACCGCCGGTTGCGGAAGGTGTGGTACCCATACCCATACTGCCATTCTGGGAATAGAAGTTGTATTTCACGTAAGCAGTATTCAGAGCGGCAACAGACAAGTCTGTGGCACCACCTGAGTTACCGGTCTGTCCCCAACCGACACGCAGCTTCAAGTTGGAAAGGATGTCCTGGTTCTGCATGAATGCTTCTTCAGAGATACGCCATGCAGCTGCTGCTGACGGGAAAGTACCCCAACGGTTACCGGCACCGAAGTTCGACGAACCGTCACGACGTACAGTGGCTGTGATGATATAACGGTCGAAGAGGCTGTATGATGCACGAGCAAAATAGGAGATAGCGCGGGATTCAAGGTTGAATGCACCGTCTGCGCTCAATGTGCTGAGCGATGAGGATAAAGACACCTGGCGGATATTGTCGCCCGGGAAATCTTTGGCACTTGCACTTGCCCATTGACCGTAGTAACGCGAAACCTCATTACCGACCATTGCAGTAACATTATGATCGTCATTCTTCCAGTTGTATGTGAAGTAGTTTTGAATCATAATCGTCTGGCTCTCGTTGTTGCTTACGCTGAACGAATTGGTGTAGTCTTTCTTGTTCAGTGAAACTTCCACCATCTTACCGTTGATTTCGTTGTAGCGTTTTTCCTTGTCACTACCTTCGAAATTATTGTAAGAGCCCGCGCTGTAGTTGTACGATGCCTGAGTCTTGAAGGTTAAACCCTTGCAGAGCGTCAGGTTCAGATAAGCACTTGCCAAAACGCGGTTGCCGCGGTTACGGGTCTTGTTCACCATCTGAGTTGCGTAGATATTGTTGTAAGAATCAAGGAAACCTTCGTTTGCGTTCTTACCCAGGTTTGCGCTACCATATGTGCCGTCGGGGTTGACTACGTTCGGTGAAACATACACACCGTTGTCGATGTAGTCCATTGTCGGAGAAAGAATCTCGAGGTCACGGAAAGAAGACATGTTACCGAAGTTACCCACCGTATTGTTCGATCCGTGTGAGTCGGTGTGAACATAGCTCAGGTCGCCGCCAAACTCAAGATATTTGTTGATCTGCGTCTTTACATTGGCGCGGGCTGTGATGCGCTGATAGCGGGAGTTGACAATAAGACCTTCGTTGTCGAGATACCCTGCAGAGAAGTTATACTGGCTCTTGTCGTTTCCGCCCGATGTCGAGAGGTTGTAGTTCTGACGAAGAGCAGGGTTGGTCATCTGTTTCAACCAATCGATTGTCTTGCGCTTGCCGTCGTATTGTGCATCCCAAATTTGGTTGTACAGACCGGAATTATCGTTGATGTGAGCCTGACGGATATTTGCCGCATATTCGTCAACGCTACCAACATCCAGGCGGTTAGAGAGGGTCTGAACGCCGAAGTCGGCAGTCAGGTTCACAGCAGAATGACCTTTCGATCCATGTTTGGTTGTAATCATGATAACACCGTTTGCACCGGCAGAACCGTAGATGGCAGTTGCCGAAGCATCCTTCAAGATCTCCATGCTTTCGATATCCGACGGGTTGAGGAAATTGGCGTTTGTTCCCACCTGCACACCGTCTACAACATAAAGCGGGTCGGCTGAACCGTTGATGGTGGCAACACCACGGATACGGACAGCTGCGTTTGCATCAGGAGCACCGTCCTGTGCCGTTACAAGCACACCGGCAGCAGCACCCTGCAAACCTTGAGTAATGTTGGTCGGAGTCTTGCGCATCATGGTCTCGCGGTCTACGGAAGCTACAGATCCGGAGATGTCACTTTTTTTCTGCGTACCATAACCTACAACCACAACCTCATCCAATGTTTGCGTGTCTTCCGACAAAACTACGTTGATTGTTGTTTTTCCGTCAACAGGAATTGTCTGCGTGACATATCCGATAAAAGAGAAAGCCAGCTTGGCTTTGGGCGATACACTCAACTGGTAATTGCCATCGATGTCTGTAATGACACCATTGGTCGTTCCGGCCTCCAAGACGTTTACACCAGGAATGCCTTCATTGAAGGTATCCTTTACGGTACCTTTCACGGTAATAGTTTGGGCACATACCCAAACGGGTATCATCAACAACATTGATAATAACCCGATACTTCTGATTAGATTATTGTCTTTCATATGAATGTAGGTAATAGATAATTAATTCCACGTTAGCAATCGATACCGCATAAATACTGTGTTTGCTATTTATACGAAGGGGTTTGATCCCGTCATCTATGTTTCCATGATCATCGTTTTTTGTTTGATTGGTTCGACTTCGTTTTATCGGAAACAAAATTATTGACGAAGTGTTGGTGATTGTAAAATCCGCGTTGTGTTTTGTTTTTCAGATGTAACATCCGCTTGCGTAGATGTTACAAATCCTGTTGCACATGTTACACTACCCAGAGGGTTCGCTTATCGGAATGGAAACTTCTGTCTATATTTGGGCAAAAGTTTCTTACGTCTTTACAAATACAGTACATCAAGGCTATGTCGTTGAAAGGTATATTTTCGGGTCGTCCGGTCGTGTTTCAGTTGTTGTTTCTGCTGGTGTTTCTTTTGTTTGGAGCTGCCTTTTCCTCTTTGATTGGGACGGGGGCGTTCTTTGTGTTGCATGACGGGGGCGGTAATATGACGGAATACCCCGCGATGATGCGACTGATGCAGCTCTGCTCCGCCGTGGGGACATTCCTTTTCCCTGCACTGATGGTCGCATGGCTGTGCAGCCCATCATTGGAGGACTATCTTTGCGTGAGGCGAGGGGTGGATGCAAAGGTTTTGCTGCTCGTATTGGTGAGTATGGTTCTGCTGTCACCAGCCATCACGCTGACGGCACTTATGAACAAACATATGGTCCTGCCGTCGTTCATGGCTCCAGTTGAGGAATGGATGCAGGCTCAAGAGGCTCTTGCCGAACAGCTGACGGAGACGCTTCTCTCGAGAAGTGACCCTCTGACGCTTCTTTCCAACCTGTTTGTCGTCGCTTTGATGGCGGGCGTTACAGAGGAGTTCTTCTTTCGCGGAACTTTGCAGCGTATCCTCGGGGGGTGGACAACAAATCATCACGTGGTCATCTGGTCGGCTGCCATATTGTTCAGCGCATTTCACCTGCAATTCTACGGGTTTGTTCCGCGTATGTTGCTGGGCGCATATTTCGGGTATCTGCTGTACTGGAGCCGGAACATCTGGATTCCTGTCTTCGCACACTTCGTGAACAATGCGTTTGCCGTGGTTGGCATGTCCGACAGCCGGTGGAGGGACAACGAGTTTATCTCGGGAGACATCTCAGATGCCCACCTGCCAGCCTACGCGGCAGTGGCAGTCGTCGCACTTATACTATATATAATATGTGTGCGGCATATCCGTAAAACAGTGAGGTAAGTCACAAAGGGGGCAATCACAGATCTTTCTTTCTCAGCACGAAGTCTCTTCCGAGATACTTCTCTCGCACGATTTCGTTTTCTGCCAGCTGCTCTGCCGTGCCTTGGAAAAGCACCTTCCCCTCGAACAGCAGATAGGCACGGTCGCAGATGCTCAACGTCTCGTACACGTTATGGTCGGTGATAAGGATACCGATATTCTTATGTTTCAGCCGAGCAACGATGGTTTGTATGTCTTGCACGGCAATCGGGTCGACGCCGGCAAAAGGTTCGTCGAGCATAATGAACTTGGGGTTGATGGCAAGGCAGCGTGCAATCTCTGCGCGACGGCGTTCGCCGCCCGACAGCTGGTCGCCAAGGTTCTTGCGAACTTTGTTCAGTCCGAACTCGGAAATCAGGCTCTCCAACTTCTCTTTCTGATACTCGTCACTCGTATCCGTCATCTCCAGCACGGAACGGATATTGTCTTCGACGGTCATCTTGCGGAATATGGAGGCTTCCTGCGCCAAATAGCCGATGCCGTTGCGGGCACGTTTGTAGACAGGAAACTTTGTAATCTCCATATCGTTGAGGAAAATCTTCCCCTCGTTCGGCGTAATCAGCCCGACGGTCATGTAGAATGTGGTCGTCTTGCCTGCTCCGTTCGGACCGAGCAACCCCACAATCTCGCCCTGCTTCACATCAATGGAAACGTGGTTTACCACAGTCCGCGTCCTGTATTTCTTCACCAAGTTCTCCGTCCGGAGCACCATCTGCTGTTCGTCTGCCATATTCCGTTCTTTTTTGTTGGTGCAAAGGAACAGAATATTTTGCTCCTGCAAAATGTTTGAACCGTTCTCGGGGTCAAGAACTCTCCATAGATAGCGGGACGAGCCGGTCTATCTACGGTGGCACGATTAAGTTTAATGTCTCCGTGATAGTTGGGGAGACGAAACCGAAATAACAGTCATTATGTGAAAGTATTTTTAGTCTCTGAGATTTCGAAAACTTTCGAAACCACTTTGTGGGGGGCGAGTTGATACCGCGCTTATTTTGACACAGTGTCGAAATGTGCGACGGGGTATAATCCGATGAATGTTTTCCCTTGAATCAGGTATGATTTACGTCGGATTTTGTTGTTTGCCGTAAAAATCGTAATCTTACGCCCTGAAATAAACAGCTAACCATTAAATAAGAAAAACAGAGATGGAAATAAATTGGTCTGCGCAAGAATTCATTTGGCTTGACTGGAGTGTTCTCGCAGTGGGTGTCCTCGGCGTGATATGGGCAGTTTGGCATGCGATCGTGAAAGACAAGAAGGCTTCCAAAGGAGAAAGTTCCTCGGACTACCTCTTCGGTAAGGGAGAGCCTTGGTATGTAATCGGTATGGCAATCTTTGCCGCCAACATCGGCTCGGAGCATCTCGTCGGACTGGCGGGAACGGGTGCGAAGAGCGGTGTCGGCATGGCGCATTGGGAGATGCAGGGGTGGATGATTCTCTTCCTCGGCTGGTTGTTCGTGCCGTTCTACCAGTTGCTTAGCAACAAATTGGGCAAGATTATCACCATGCCGGACTTCCTGAAGTTTCGCTACACCAAGCGCACAGGCTCGTGGCTGTCGATCATCACGCTTGTGGCATACGTCTTGACGAAGGTCAGCGTCACTGCCTATACGGGCGGAATCTTTTTCGAGTTCCTGCTCGGCATCCCGTTTTGGTATGGTGCCATCGGTCTGATTCTTATTACCTGCGTGTTCACTGTGTTCGGAGGTATGAAGGGTGTGATGACATTGTCGTCCATACAGACGCCAATCCTTATTGTTGGTTCTTTTCTCGTGCTTATACTCGGGCTGTCTGCTCTTGGTGGCGGCAGTGTAACTGCAGGGTGGACAAACATGATGGACTATTGCGGTCAGCTCAACAACGGCTACGGCACAACTCACATGTTCCATTGGGAAGAGGGGGACTCGATGTATAAGGAATACCCGGGCTTTGTCGTGTTCCTCGGTGCATCCATCATTGGCTTTTGGTATTGGTGTACGGACCAACATATCGTGCAGCGTGTGCTTGGACAAACCAAAGGCGAGGACAACGGTGTGGTCATAGCACGTGCCCGCCGCGGCACCATCGCAGCCGGATTCTTCAAGATACTGCCGTGTTTCATGTTCCTCATACCGGGTATGGTATGTGCGGCATTGGCTTCGCGCGGCGACATTGCTCTCGACAATACCGACGCTGCCTACGCCATCATGGTGAAGCATATTCTTCCTGCCGGAGTGAAGGGGGTGGTGACAATCGGATTCGTTTATGCCCTCGTGGCTTCTCTCGCTGCGTTCTTCAACTCCTGCGCGACACTCTTCACAGAAGATTTCTATAAACCCATGAAGCCGGGCAAGAGCGAGGGACATTATATCTTGGTTGGACGTATCGCAACAGTCGTTGTCGTGGTGCTCGGCTTCCTTTGGATTCCTGTGATGATGAACCTTGGATCTCTCTACGACTACCTGCAAGGCATACAGTCGTTGCTTGCTCCGGCGATGGTGGCTGTGTTTACCCTCGGTATCTTCTCGAAGAGGATTACACCCAAGGCTGGTGAATGGGGCATGATTGGCGGCTTCGTTGTGGGTATGCTCCGTTTGGTTACCAACGTGCTTACCGATACGGGCAAGGCGACGATGGACGGAGCGTTTTGGGACTGCACGGCATGGTTTTGGCAGACCAACTGGCTCGTGTTCGAGTGTTGGCTGTTAGTCTTCATCATTGCCATGATGGTGGTGGTGTCATGCTTCACCAAGGCACCGAGCAAGGAGCAGATCGATGCCATAACGTTCACGGCAGACTATCGTAAGACAATCCGCGAGAGCTGGGGCGTGTGGGACGTTGTCGGGTCGGTTGTTGTGATAGCTCTCTGCGCTGCCTTCTATGCTTATTTCTGGTAACAAATAACAGACAACGTTATGCTTGAAGAACTAAAAAGGAAAGTGTTTGAGGCGAACCTCGACCTTGTAAGGCATGGTCTCGTGCTCTTTACATGGGGAAATGTGAGCGGCATAGACCGCGAGAAGGGGCTTGTTGTCATCAAGCCTTCAGGTGTCGGCTACGATAAGACGAAAGCAAGTGATATGGTGGTGGTCGACTTGGAGACAGGCAAAGTGGTGGAAGGAGAGCTGAATCCTTCTTCGGATACGCCCACACACCTGGTGCTTTACCGCGCTTTCCCCACGTTGGGCGGCGTGGTCCATACCCATTCCACCTATGCCACGGCATGGGCGCAGGCTGGCAAGGACATCCCCAATATCGGCACTACGCACGCCGACTACTTCCACGACTGCATCCCTTGTACCGAGGCAATGACCGAGGATATGATGGCGGAGTATGAGCACAACACCGGCGTGGTCGTTGTGGATTGCTTTGAGAAGAGAGGCATCAACCCCGAACATACCCCGGGTGTGCTGGTGAAGAACCACGGTCTTTTCACCTGGGGCAAGGATGCCGACGAGGCAGTTTACCACGCAGTGGTGGCAGAGCAGGTTGCAAAGATGGCGTTCGTATCTTTCTGCGTGAACCCCGAGACCACCATGAACCCGCTGCTCGTGGAGAAGCATTTCAACCGCAAACACGGACCGGATGCATACTACGGACAGAAGAAGAAAACATTCTAAAACAACAATATCATGATTAAAGCATTTGAAAACTTAGAAGTATGGTTTGTAACCGGCGCACAGTTCCTCTACGGAGGCGAAACGGTTAAGATAGTTGACGGTCACTCCAAGGACATGGTGGACGGTCTGAATGGTAGCGGGATTATCCCCGTTAAGATTGTCTACAAAGGCACGGTCAACTCCTCTGCGGAGGTTGAGACAGTCATGAAGGCATCCAACAACGACGACAAGTGTGTGGGTATCATCACATGGATGCACACCTTCTCACCTGCCAAGATGTGGATAAAGGGATTGCAGGCACTCAAGAAGCCGCTCCTTCATTTCCACACGCAATACAACGCCGAGCTGCCCTGGAAGGACATCGACATGGACTTCATGAACCTCAACCAGTCTGCCCACGGCGACATCGAGTTCGGTCACATCTGCACCCGTATGCGCGTTGCAAGAAAGGTTGTCGTTGGTTACTGGAAGAGCGAGGAGGCACAGAAGCAGATAGCTACATGGGCACGCGTTGCCGCAGGTGTAGCTGACGCTCACAACGTACGCTGCTTGATGTTCGGTATGAACATGAACAACGTGGCAGTGACCGACGGCGACCGCGTGGAGTTCGAGCAGCGCATGGGCTATCATGTAGACTACTATCCCGTGTCCTCACTCATGGAGTACTTCAAGAAGGTGACCGACGCCGAGGTTGATGCCCTCGTTGAGGAATACAAGAAAGAATATACCATCAAGATCGACGAGAGCAGCGAAGAAGTATACTGGGAGAAGGTGAAGAACGCAGCCAAGGCCGAGATTGCCCTTCGCTGCGTATTGAAGGACGAGGGTGCAGTAGCCTTCACCACCAACTTCGACGACCTTGGCGACGCTGACGTGAATGACCCACACTTCTGCGGCTTCGACCAAATCCCTGGTCTCGCTTCACAGCGTCTGATGGCAGAGGGTTACGGTTTCGGAGCAGAGGGCGACTGGAAGACAGCTTGCCTCTACCGCACACTCTGGGTGATGAACCAGGGTTTAGAGAAAGGTTGCTCGTTCCTTGAAGACTATACGCTCAACTTTGCAGAGGACAAGACATCCAGCCTCCAGAGCCACATGCTCGAGGTTTGTCCGCTCATCGCCACAGACAAGCCCAAGCTGGAGGTACACTTCCTCGGCATCGGTATCCGCAAGTCTCAGACCGCCCGTCTCGTGTTCACATCCAAGACAGGCAAGGGTATCAAGGCTACCGTAGTAGACCTGGGCAACCGCTTCCGTCTCATCGCCAGCGAGGTAGAGTGCATCGAGCCTCAGGAGATGCCTAAGTTGCCAGTAGCTTCCGCCCTCTGGGTACCACAGCCCACATTCGAGATCGGTGCAGGTGCATGGATTCTCGCCGGCGGTACTCACCACAGTGCCTTCTCTTACGACATCACCGCAGAGTACTGGGAGGACTTCTGCGAGATTCTCGGCATCGAGTTCGTGAACATTGACAAGAACACCGATCTCCGCAGCTTCAAGCAGCAGCTCCGCAACAATGAGATCTACTACATGCTCAACAAGGCATTGAAGTAATGTATAATGGTTAATGTTTAGTATTTTCTTTCTACAGAAAATCAATAAACACTAAACACTAAAAAAATGAGTGCAAAAACTATCATAGAGTCAGGTAAGGCCATTCTCGGTATCGAGTTTGGCTCTACCCGAATCAAGGCTGTCTTGATTGACACCGACAACAACCCCATCGCACAGGGTAGCTTCGAGTGGGAGAACCAGCTGGTGGACGCTTTGTGGACTTACTGCATCGACACCATCTGGAAGGGCCTGCAGGATTGTTACGCCGACCTTCGCAAGAACGTGAAGGCAGAGTACGACTGCGAAATCCAGCAGCTCGCTGCCATCGGTATTTCTGCCATGATGCACGGCTACATGGCATTCGGCAAGGACGAGAATATCCTCGTGCCTTTCCGCACATGGCGCAACACCAACACCGGCAAGGCTGCCGCCGAACTTTCAGAGCTGTTCCACTTCAACATCCCATTGCGCTGGAGCATCTCACACGTATATCAGGCAATCTTGAATGGGGAAGAGCACGTAAGCAAAATCGACTTCCTCACCACCCTTGCCGGTTATATCCACTGGCAGTTGACAGGCAAGAAGGTGCTCGGCGTGGGCGATGCATCAGGTATGCTTCCTATCGACTCCACGACTAACGACTACGACACCGACATGGTGGCGAAGTTCGACCGCCTCATCGAGCCTAAGAACCTCGGCTGGAAGATTCTCGACATTCTCCCACAGGTATTGAATGCAGGCGAGGATGCCGGTGTGCTGACCGAGGAAGGTGCCGGGAAGCTCGACCCGTCAGGCACATTGAAGGCAGGTACTCCTCTCTGTCCGCCGGAAGGTGACGCAGGTACGGGTATGGTTGCCACCAACGCTGTCCGTCAGCGCACGGGCAACGTGAGTGCCGGCACTTCGTCTTTTTCCATGATTGTCTTGGAGAAAGCATTGAGTCAGCCCTACGAGGTGATAGATATGGTGACTACCCCCGATGGCAGTCCGGTGGCAATGGTTCACTGCAACAACTGTACGTCCGACCTCAATGCTTGGGTTAATCTCTTTAAGGAATATCAGCAGCTGCTGGGAGTAGAGGTGGATATGAACGAAGTGTTCGGCAAGCTCTATAACCATGCTCTCGAGGGGGATGCAGACTGCGGCGGCTTGATAGCATACAACTATATCTCGGGCGAACCGGTGACAGGTCTTGCCGAAGGTCGTCCGTTGTTCGTGCGTTCCGCCGGAGATAAGTTCAACCTCGCAAACTTCATGCGTGCCCATCTTTATGCCTCGGTGGCAGTGCTTAAGATTGGCAACGATGTGCTGTTTAAGGACGAGAAGGTGCAGGTCGACCGCATCACGGGTCACGGTGGCTTGTTCAAGACCAAAGGTGTAGGTCAGCGTATCCTCGCGGCAGCCATCAACTCGCCCATCTCCGTCATGGAGACAGCAGGCGAAGGTGGCGCGTGGGGCATAGCGTTGCTTGCAGGTTATCTTGTCAACAACGATGAGAAGTTGAGCCTTGCCGACTACCTCGACAAGAAGGTATTCGCCGGCAACACGGGTGTGGAGATTGCTCCTACAGCCGAGGATGTGGCTGGCTTCGACACCTACACAGAGACCTACAAAGCTGGTCTTGCTATTGAGCAGGCTGCCGTAGCCGGCAAAAAATAATATTCTGCATCGGTAGAAACCTGGCGGGGATTGTGCTCGCGCACCAAAAATCAGTTGGCTAATCTGTCCGAATCAGCCAACTGATTTTTTTCGGAGGTTCGAACCTTTTGGGTAAAAGGTTCGAACGATTTGGGCAAAAGGTTCAAACCTTTCGATTAAAAGATATATATGTCTCGGGCGAAAGGATTAGTCGGCTCAGTCTTTTCATAAATCATCATCGCGATGAACGTCCTTGCTTTTGGCTATGTAATCCCTGCTGTGAGGATACCCCTATAAACAATTAAAGCTTGTCTCACGACAAGCCCTAATCAATTTGTTAACCTTAAATCTAATACTATTATGAAAAAACCACGGCGCAAATGTACGACCCTTCAGATATGCCGCAATAGTAAAATCACTAATAAATGTTGCGAGAGGATATAATAAAAGTTATAGGATGATAGACTATGGCTGTTTAACCACTATTTCTGTCACGGCTTCTGGCAGTCCGTCGGTTGTTGCCTTTACTCGGATGACACCTTTTTTACCGGTATTCTGAACCACAACAAGGGCTTTCCCATAGAATGCTTTGCGTTCGGGTTTCTTCAGACTACTCGGATCGTTAGGATCGCCGTTGTCCGTCCCGGCAATAAAGCCATCACCTTCCACAGAGAAACGTATCAGATGGTTGGCACGAGGCACTGTGTTGCCCTCTTTGTCCTTCACCTCGACAGTGATGAAAGAGAGGTCTGTGCCGTCAGCATGAATCACCTTGCGGTCGGGGGTCAATGCCAAGTATGCTGCTTCGCTTGCCGTATGTATCTCCTGCGAGAGCACTTCCTTGCCCGACTTGCGAGAGACAGCCTTCAGAATGCCCGGCTCGAACGGGACGCGCCACGATACGTGATAGACACCGTCCTGCTTGCTCTTTGTGCCGAGGCTTCTACCGTTGAGTAACAGCTCTACCTCATCTGCTTGATTATAATAAGCCCATACATCCACCTCTTCGCCCTTACTCCAGTTCCAATGAGGGAAGAGATGCAAGGTTGGGGTGTCTGTCCACTCGCTACGGTACATATAATACACATCCTTCGGGAATCCTGCGAGGTCGACAATTCCGAAAAAGCTACTGCGACTGGGCCACCAATAAGGGGTAGGCTCGCCGAGATAGTCGAATCCTGTCCAAATGAACATCCCTGCGACGTGCGGCAAGCGTTTCACCTCGTGCCAAGTCACTTCATGTGTCGAGCCCCAAGGGACGTGGCAGTTGTCGTAGGCAGAACAGAGATGTTCCGGTCGGTCGAAAGGCTTGTCCCACGAAGATGGCCAAATGTACATGCTGTCAGAGGGCATCATGTAGTAGCCCCGCGTCATTAGGGCAGAAGTGGATTCGCTGACGATTAGCTTCTTTCCTGGGTAAGTCTCGGGGAAGGGGGCATAGTTCTTCTCGTGGTAGTTGAATCCATACACGTCGAGTGCATCGGAGCGGAAGAGATGGTTGGCAGGACCTACCTCATTGCTTCCGGCAGTCACCGGACGGGTCGTATCCAATTGCCGTACTATATCAGATAGAGCTATGGTGATCAGCGACTGTACGCTTTTCGTACTATCTTCCAACAGAGCTGGGTCAATATTATGTCCGGCATTGAGGATAAGGTTTGCCTCCTGAAGGCTGAGTGTGTCAGCATCGGCATGTGTCCACTGTTCGAGCACCTCGTTGCCTATGCTCCACATGAAAACTGAGGCATGGTTACGGTCTCGTTTGATATGGTCGGTCAGGTCGCGCTCGTGCCATTCGTCGAAGTATTGTGCATAGTCGTAGGGGGATTTCCGTTTCCTCCACATATCAAACGCTTCGTCTTGTACCAGCAATCCCATCCTGTCACATATTTCCAGCAATTCGGGGGCAGGAGGGTTATGGCTTGTACGGATGGCATTGACACCCATATCCTTCATGATCTGTAACTGACGCTCGATGGCGCGGCGGTTGACAGCTGTGCCAAGGCAGCCCAGGTCGTGATGTAGGCAGACTCCCAATACTTTTGTATGTTCACCGTTAAGATAGAAGCCTGTTGCCTCATCCCAGCGGAAGGTGCGGATACCGAAGGTCGTCTCATACCGGTCTGTCAGCAACCCTTCGCTTTTCACCTCGGTTACTGCAGTGTATAATGAGGGACTACCTATCTCCCATAGCTGTGGGGCATCTACCTCAAGTGTCTGTCGGGTGGTATTACTATTGTTTTTCGGTATAGAGACCGAAAGAGAAGCCTGCGCAATCGTCTTTCCGGAAGGGTCCTTGACTGTTGTCGTAAGCAAGGCATCAACTGCCGTAGCAAAGGTATTCTTCAGCGTTGTCTCAATAGTTACTGTTGCCTTTTCCCGTGTTACAGTCGGTGTGGTGATATTCGTTCCGTATAGGTCCACGTGAACCCTTCCGGTCTTGACCATCCATACATTTCTGTATATGCCCGAGCCGGAGTACCAGCGTGAGTTGGGCTGCTGCGAATTGTCGACCTGCACGGCAAGCACGTTTTCCTTGTCTCCATAATTGAGATAAGGGGTCATGTCGTAGCGGAACGAGACATACCCGTTTGGGCGGAAGCCTAGCAGATGTCCGTTCAGCCACACTTTGCTGCAACGGTATATACCGTCGAAATCTATGTAGACCTGCTTTCCCGTGTCGCTCTCCGGAACATTGAAATGCTTTCTGTACCACCCCATGCCTCCAGGTAATGCACCGCCTCCGGGTGTAGCGAGATTCTTTTCGGAGAAGTCTGCCTCAATGCTCCAATCGTGCGGAAGACGGAGCTTTCTCCAATCTGTATCGTCGGCGTCAGAAGCCGAGTAATCTGCTCCGACCTCTGAAAGAGTGAATAGCCAGTTCTCGTTGAAGGAGACTTTCTCACGCCCCTTGCGGTCAGCCGAGCAGGCTGCCAGCAAGAGACTGAGGAATATAATTGTCCATTGTTTCATAATAAATACAGGTTATCGGGGTAATACAACTGTCAGTTGTTCGCCTTTGTAAACAATCTCTACCGACTTCCCTCCCGGACACTCAGGTGTGACGAAGACAACCTTTATGTTCCGTTCCGCTACCATCTCAGGGAAAGAGCCGGAACGTGTACCTATCGTCAGTGTCTTCCCTGACTCTTTATAGGAAAGAGAAACAGTGCTGTATTCGCCTTTCTCATAGGCATACGTCACTCCGTTGTCTTCATATATCGAGAATGTGGCATCGGCTCCGGTATATACATATATGGTAAGATCTCTCTGCTCTTCTGCGGTAGACTGTATCAACTTCCCCGTAGGAATGATGGAGCCGCCGCGCACGAACAGCGGTATCCGCTCGTAAGGAGCAGCCACCATGCGGGAAGTTCCTCCTGCCACACTCTTGCCGGTATAATAGTCATACCATACTCCTGCAGGGAAGTAGACCTCTCGGTTCCTTTCCTTGTAGTGATGTACAGGGCATACCATAAAGGCGGGACCAAACATAAACTGGTCGCAGATATTGTAAGTGCTTTTATCATCCGTATAGTCCATTACCAGAGCACGCATGATTGTATAGTCGTTGAAGTGGGTCATGCCTGCCATGCTGTAGATATAAGGCATCAGACGGTAGCGTAGCTCGGTGTAGTATTTCATCGACTGATAGGTCGGCGTGTTTTCCGGCGCGATGTTGTATATCTCTCGATATGGATACTGCCCGTGACTGCGGAACAACGGACAGAATGCTCCGAACTGATACCAACGGGTGTTCAGTTCGCGCCATTCATCAAGGTCTTCGCTCCCCTCTTTTGCCTGCTCATAACGTTTCTCCACGCAGAACCCGCCTATATCCATTGTCCAGTAAGGGATGCCCGACATGGCAAAGTTCAGACCCGCGCTCATCTGTGCCCTCATATCTTCCCAACGGGTACCAATGTCTCCGCTCCAGGTGGCTGTCGAATATCGTTGCTGTCCGGCAAAACCGGAACGGGTCAACAGGAACACACGGTTATCCGGATTGACGCTGCGCTGTCCGTCATAGATTGCTTCTGCATTCATCAAGGCGTAGGCATTGAAGTATTTGGTGGACGGACCGAGGTAGGTAGGACCGCACAGTTTTTTTCGGTAATCCATATCGGTATTGTCCTGCACGTTCGGTTCGGAAGCGTCCATCCACCATGCGTCGACACCTAAACCGTATAGATGTTCGTTCATCTGACTCCAAAACAGTTTACGGGCTTCCGGATTGTATGCGTCGTAGAACGAGCCGATATATCCCGGATAGATCCAGTCGCGGATACTGTCTTTGATTGCCTGCTGATACATCGCACCTATCCGGTCGAGCTCCTTGTAATGGTCTGTCGTCATATAGAACTTCGGCCATACGGAAATCATGAAGCGTGCATCTTTATCGTGAATATCCTTAATCATCCCTTTAGGGTCGGGGAAACGTTCCTTATCGAACTCATGGCTTCCCCAGGCATCTACGGGCCAATAGCTCCAGTCTTGAACGATCACATCCAACGGGACATGACGTTTGCGGTATTCTTCGAGAGCGGCGAGCAGTTCATTCTGCGTTTTGTAGCGTTCACGGCTCAGCCAGTAGCCCATTGCCCATTTGGGCATCACCTGACTTTTTCCCGTGATAGTGCGGTAGCCGCTTATCACATCATCCATTGATTTGCCACCGATGAAGTAGTAGTCTATCTGGTCGCCCATCTCGCTCCAAAATGCCAAACGGTTTTGTTCGGCTTCGGGCAGCGGACTCAGCACCTTCAATCCCAAATAAGAGACACCGCCATCCGGACGCCATTCGATACGAATAGGATAACGTTTACCCTTCTCCAGGCGGACCTTTGTCTTATAGTCGTTTGGATTCCATGCCGTGCGCCAACGTTCGGCAATGACTTCTTTCCCATCGATAAAGACCTTCGTGTATCCGGCATAATGCAGTTTGAAATGGTGCATGCCGCTTTCTTTTGGTTCTATCTCTCCTTCCCAAGTAGCATACGCTTCATTTGTGGGGAACTTGTCGGGGAAATTCTTGATGGTTACAAGGTCTTCGTAATCGATTTTGCTTTCTTTCCGCACCAATGACGGTGCGGATGAAGCCTGATCACCGTAATACGTTGCCGTCAATGCGCCTACAACGCCTTCCTTATCATACAGGTTAAAGACATCACACAGTTCCGCGTACGGACGTTTGTCGCCGAAACGGCTCAGGGAATAGTTGTGCCAAAGTATCCCATACCCCTTCGTGGAAACGATGAACGGGATGCTCACCTTCGTATTATATTGGAACAGTTCTTCGTTCTTTCCTTTATAGTTGAATTCGCTACTCTGATGCTGCCCCAAGCCATAAAGTCCTTCGTCGTCGTTGCCCGCAAAGACCTGCCGGAATGAATAGCCTCGGGTTCCTTCCACCTCTATCGGCGAGTATTCCTTTCCCCCTCCCTGCTCTTCGCGAAGGATAACGTTGCCTGCCTTGTCGGTAAACCACACTTCGCCTGTGCTCCGTAACAGATGAGCCTCCACACAGGCTGTCGCAAGTGTAACGGTATCCCCGCTCTGAGATGTCTTAAAAGCAGGGATAGGTAGCTGCTCAGAGCATTCAATCAGATTTACACTTTCGTCGAATGTCCCCGTCGGCGATGCCATCACCCGAATGACATCATCGGTTACCGCTTCCATCTTTACTGACTTTGTCGTGCCGGAAGTAATTGGAATAACGATCCCGTTTTCTGTCTGCCGGACAATATCCGAATGGCAGGCAGAGAATAACAACATGCCGAAAACGGCAGAAATGATTGCTTGTTTCATGTCTTATATGGTTTAATTGGTTAGCCTTTTATTTGTTTTCCAATAGCTGACGGGCAGCGAGTACGAGGAACATATAGTGTGAAGAGCCTCCTCCCAACACATATTCCGTCTGTTGCCAGAGGAACGGGAACGTCAGGAGTTCGGGGAAGTCCGGACGAATCAAGGCAGTCCCCGAGACCACTCCGCCCGGGATATACGACCAGTCCGCACGATTCAGTCCGTAGGCTACTGTTGCCGACTGCGCTCCTACGCCGGAAGCAAACGACGCGGTGTTGCTGCCCGGGTGACAGCCCAATATAAAGTTGAGCGCACTGTAGAGTGTCTCCGGTGAGAACAGATCCGGATAAGCCTGCACGAGGAAATAGTGACGGTAGCCGAATGCTTGAATGTCCCAGCCCGCTCCCCAGATGTTTGGTCGGTAAGGAACGCCATACGGGGTTTCCTTTTTCTGCTTTTCCAGTTCGTCTCGGAAAGTGGCGAGAGCCTTGCGTATATTTTTCGAGAATTTCTTGTCTTGGATGCTCTTGTCGGCGCGTCCGACGAACCATCCCGTCAGGGCAATGTTGTCGGCAATCAGCTGCTGATGGTCGAGTATGTATTTTCGGTAGCTATCCTCACGTGTGGTGAGATAAAGCTCAACGGCAGCTTGCAGACGGCTTATCTCAGCAGAGGCATCTGTGCGCGTCCGTTCGAAAAGTTCGCGGGCAGTCTGCAGCGACTGTGTGCTCAGCGTGTCGTTGAAACCTTTCAGCACGCGGGCTGTGGCAGCAAGGGCAGCGGCAGTGCTCAGTTCGCGAGAAGGGTTATCCTCGGTAAACACCCAGCGGTCGTCGGCATTGCCCACGGCGTTGTCGGTCATCGCTCCGGCATCGCCCAGCATGACATACTGCCGCAGGTCGTTACAGATAATCCCGCGATACAGACGTCCGAGTGCACGATAGCCTCCCACCACGCTCAGCACTCCGTTTTCAACCTGTTGCAACATGTCTGCCTTGCCGTCGGGCTGATGTATCTCGGTAATTCTGCTGTGGTGGTCGATGGAAGTTGCGTCATAGTCTTCGCGAAAAGCCTCGTATGCCAATGCAAGGATATACGATTCGCCGGCTTGCGATTCCACGCGCAGGTCGAAATCACCGGCATCGTGCCATCCGCCTATGTTTAGTCCCGGAACAATATCCCCGGGAGCATACTTCGTCAGCGTTTGGGATGTCTGTGCATATCCGTCGATATGATTGAGGGCAGGAGCCATGCGTGCATCATCCAAATGACAGTAGTCGTGCCATACACGGTATTTCTCGTTAACCCTCATATGACACATCTGTACCGGAAGGAAATACTCCAGAACAGGTTGCCACACGCCCCGTTCGTAGACATCGCGGGCAATGCGGAAGACGGAAGAGGACGAGCTACCATAACGAATCTTGTAAAGCCCTTCTTCCTTCACGTCTGAGAAGTCGAACGTAAGATAGTTGTAACGCAGGAACGCGCCCCATGCATGCGGAGCTACGCTGCGGACTTTCTCTTCGCCGTTTGAGGAGAGACGATACAAGGAGGCTTCCTCTTGTGCGCCATCGCGACTGTCAAGCTCGATGACTGCCACCTTCGGCTGCGCCGGATGATAGCCCACCTGCGAAGTCTGGATAACGGGCGTGTACATCCAGTCGCTCACCACACTTGGCGTGATTGTCCAGCAAATGGCACCTGTCGTTGCACCTTCGGGTATCTCGCTGCGGACAACAAACCATCCGTTGTTATGGTTCATACGCCCGTCGTAGAGCTTCAGTTCCGTCTCTGACGATGTGATGGTAAACCGACTGTACGCATCGTCGGGGCAGACAGTGAAGCAATGCCCCACGGCGTATGGCTCGGCAATAATATCGTCTGCAACGATGGGGCTATACGAGCCGTCGCCCTCCAACCTCTCGCGATCTGCCAGCATGCCATTCTCTTTCGTTAGGGAGCAGTAGTCGCCCGTGTGCTGACAGTTAGATTGCACGTGCATGGTTGGTCCGTTTGGCTGTCGGGGGAAGATGCCGCCCTGCCCATCCATAATCCAGGGCTTGCCGAAAAGGTCGCCGGGAAAAAGCTCGAGGTTGAAGCCTACCTTGCCTGCGAAGTCTGAAGGAATGGGGCGGTCGATGTCCACCATCACGATGATGTCCTTGCCTTTGCCTTCGACACGGACGGTGTAGCCGAACCGAATGTCGGGATAGATCATCGGATTGAAACCTGTGAGATGACGTGACGAGTCGGGATAAGCCAACTGTGTGATAAT
The DNA here is from genome assembly GCA_963652435.1 of Desulfovibrionaceae bacterium. Classification (GTDB taxonomy): domain Bacteria; phylum Bacteroidota; class Bacteroidia; order Bacteroidales; family Tannerellaceae; genus Parabacteroides. Next base: position 22,999 of record CAVJTV010000017.1, read on the forward strand.
GGCGTTCTGCCCCGCATCCACCGTCCTGCGGAGTTGTTTGGGGACGGGCTGCCATTGCCCGGGCGTTGCTTCAAGGCGTATGTCGCCGTTTGTTGCCACACGTCTGCCGTTCATGATAAGAGAGACGCCTCCTTGATGCCCCTCGGGATAAAAGTCGTCGAACGACATTACGTCGACTCCTCCGCTTCGGAAATATCCCGACGGATTGAGCTTGAATTCCTGTGCACTCACGGTGATGACAGAAGCCGCGAGAATTGCGCTGATAAGTGTTCGTTTCATGGATATAAAAGTTTAATAGTGAGCTGACGAAAGTGCTCTGCAAACGTATTGTTTTTTACTCAAAATCACATAAAAAACGGGAATAATATATGAAACCGCCGGCAGCCTCCGTTATTATAGCGGCTAATCGGATACATTTGCGGGAAATAACCTAAGGCGTATGACAACGAGGAAAGACAAAGTGCTTTGGGCGGACGACGAGATCGATTTGCTGAAGCCGCACATCCTGTTTTTGCAGGACAAGGGATACGAGGTGACACCGGTAATCAGCGGGCAGGATGCCATCGACTGTTGCAGGGAGCAGACGTTCGACATTATCTTTCTCGACGAGAATATGCCAGGGCTGACGGGGCTGGAGACGCTGGCGCAGATCAAGGAGATAAATCCGAGCGTCCCCGTCGTGATGGTCACCAAGAGCGAAGAGGAAAGCATCATGAACCAGGCGATCGGCAACAAGATTGCCGACTACCTCATCAAGCCCGTCAACCCCAATCAGCTGCTCCTTTCCATCAAGAAGAACGTGCACAAGAACGCCATCATCTCGGTGACGACGACCGCCGGCTACCGGCAGGAGTTCGGCAACATAGGCATGCAGATTGGCGACTCGCTGACAGCAAACGAGTGGACGGAGCTGTACAAGAAGTTAATCTATTGGGAGATTGAGCTGGAGAGCGGGCAGGCGCAGATGGGCGAGATGCTGCGCATGCAGAAGGAAGAAGCCAACAACGCCTTCGGCAAGTTTGTGAAACGAAACTACGAGGGTTGGATACAAAACCCTGCGGAGCGTCCGCTGATGAGTCCGGATCTGTTCAAGAAAAAGGTGTTCCCTCTTTTGGACGGGGGCGAGAAGGTGTTCTTCATCCTGATAGACAATTTCCGCCTCGACCAGTGGCGCGTGGTGAAAGACCTCCTGGCGGAATACTTCACGTTCGACGAGGAGCTTTACTACAGCATCCTCCCGACTGCCACGCAGTATGCCCGCAACGCGATATTCTCCGGACTTATGCCGCTTCAGATCGAGCAGATGTTTCCCGACCTTTGGGTGGACGAGGAGAGCGAAGAGGGCAAGAACCTCAACGAAGAGCCGCTTATCCGGACGCAGATGGAGCGTTTCCGCAAGAAATACACGTTCTCGTACAACAAGGTGCACGATTCGCAGTACGGCGAGAAGCTGATTGGCATGATTTCCTCTCTGACGCACAACCAGCTCAACGTCGTTGTTCTCAACTTCGTGGATATGCTATCACATGCTCGCACGGAGATGAAGATGATACGCGAGCTGGCACAGAGCGAGGCGGCATACCGCAGCCTCACCCGCTCGTGGTTTCAACACTCCACCACCCTCGAGCTGTTTCGCCGCATCTCCGACAAAGGGTTCAAGGTGATTGTGACCACCGACCACGGAACGATCCGCGTAAACAACCCCGTGAAGGTTGTCGGCGACAGAAACACCAACACGAACCTGCGCTACAAGGTGGGCAAAAACCTTGGCTACAACCCGAAAGAAGTGTTCGAGATACGCGACCCGAAGGCGGTCTGCCTGCCGTCGCCCAACTTGAGCAGCAAGTATATCTTCGCGCTCGGCGACGATTTCTTTGCCTACCCGAACAACTACAACTACTACGTCTCGTATTACAGGAACACCTTCCAGCACGGCGGCATCTCTATGGAAGAGATGCTGATTCCGCTCATCACCATGACCCCCAAATAAGGTAAGCCTCCGCCGCGCCGGAGATTTTGTCCCGCGCAGTCTTGCATGGGACAAAAGAGCGGGCTCGACAGCTTCATGCAGACTTGCGAGAGGCAAGAGAGCGGGCTCGACAGGTCCATGCAGTCTTGCATGTAACAAAAGAGCGGGCTCGA
>CAVJTV010000018.1:0-23117 GCA_963652435.1 Desulfovibrionaceae bacterium
CTTTCTTCTATCCTTTCTTGATGTTGGGCTGTTCCAAGCCGTAGTGCTTTACCTTGTCTTCGCGTTTCAGCCACAAGCCCAGCAACAGGGCGAACACTCCCAAGCTGGCAAATATCAGCATGGGCGCAGTGTAGTCGTATTCGCCTCCGGCAGCTGTCACACCAGGGTTTGTCCATATCAGCACCTTTCCGATGATGATCGGGAAAGCCCACAAGCCGATGTTCTGTATCCAGAAGATCACGGAGTAGGCAGAGCCCAAGTAACGTCCTTCAACCAGCTTCGGCACGGAGGGCCACAGCGCGGCAGGCACCAACGAGAAAGATATTCCCAAGATGACGATGGCAGCATAGGCAACAACGAAGCTGGACGACTCGCCGTTCAGCGGGTAGAGCGCGAAAATCAGATGGCAGCAACTCATCAACAAGGCTCCCAAGATCAACATGGTTGCCCCTTTTCCCTTATTGTCGAGAAACCATCCGAGCAGTGGCGTGAGAACCATTGCCCCGATAGGGAACCATGAGAAGAGATCCGAAGCATCCGCCGTCGTCATGTTCAAGCGGTTTTCCAACATGCTGGTGGCAAACTTCTGGAAGGGGAAGATTGCCGAGTAGTACAACACGCACAGCGACGCCACGATAAGGAACGTCTTGTTCGTAAACAGTATCTTTATATCGCTGACCTTGAAAGGATCTTCCGGCTCTTCGCTCCGGCTCTCGCCGAGCTGCTTGTCCAGCTCTTTGTCCATAAACGAGTAGACAATGAAAGAAATCAACCCGATGCAAAGCAGTCCGCAGACCACGGCAACCGGACGTACCACATCTTCTGTCCCCAAGTTTGCCAGGTAAGGAGAGAGGCGGAACACGGCAAACACGCCCAAGCGGGCAATAGCCATCTCCAGCCCCATAGCCAGTGCCAGCTCTTTGCCGGTAAACCATTTCACGATAGCCTTGGAAACCGTGATGCCTGCCATCTCCACGCCGCAGCCGAAGATTGCAAACCCTGCGGATGCCAGCTTGGCATTGGCAGGGAAAGAAGTCCAGAAGGAGCTGAGCAAATCATGGAGCGCATTGCCCTCGACAAAGAGGGGACTGATTGCATACAGCTTGATGCCGCCGCCCGCAACCATCACGATGCCGGAAAGGACTGCCGTGAAACGCACGCCCATCTTGTCCAATATGATTCCTGCGAAAATCAGAAAGAAGACAAACACGTTGAGGAAATATTCCGAGCTGGCAAATGTCCCGTAGGTGTCGGCAGTCCAGCCGCACTGCGTCTCGAGCATGGTTTGCAGCGGAGACAGGACATCCACAAACATATAGGCAAAAAACATACTTGATGCAATCAATACCAACGCGGTCCATCGTACCGGCGCAGACTCGTTGAGCTTCTTTTGAATTTGTTCGGTCATGATATTCTTCTTTTTATTCGTTGTTCTTTAGTCTTGTTGTTGAAATAAGGGGAGAGCTTCTGCCACAACAAACGTGCTTCCTCCGATAAAGATGGTGTCGTCCTCGTGAGCTCGTTCCATTGCACGGCGGACAGCCTCCGTCACGCTCTCGCATACCGCCCCGTTCAGCCCGTGCTTCTTCGCTTTCGCCGCAAACTGTCCGGCGGGCATTGCCCGCTCCATGGAAGCCCCGGTAAAAAAGTAGAAAGCGTCCTTAGGCATATATTCCATCACGCCGTCCACATCCTTGTCGCCCATCATCCCGACAACGATATATGTATGCTGCGAGTGTTGGACGACATTCCCCAGCTGCTTGCCCAAATATTCCCACGCGCCGACGTTGTGACCCGTGTCGCATATGACTTTCGGCTTTTCCTGCAATGTCTGCCAGCGCCCCATCAGTCCGGTCAGCTCCACAACATGTTCGAATCCTTCCTTTACGGCTTCCTCGGGAATATTAAGCCCGTCATCGGTAAGCAGGTTTATGGCTGCCAATACAGTGTTCGCATTACGTTCTTGAGCAAGACCACCAAGCTCTCCGCGCAGCTGCCCGTATTCCACCGAGCCGAGATGCCACTCGCCCGTATCCGTCAGAGACGACTCTTCGAGCAAGCGGGCTTCCTGTGCGAAGTAAACCTTTGTGCCGTTCTTCTCGGCAGCTTTGCAGAACACTTCCTTTACGCTTTGGCTGTACACCTCCCCAATCAGGGCAGGCACGCCGGGTTTGATGATACCCGCCTTTTCGTAGGCTATCTTCTCGAGCGTGTCGCCTAAGAACTGTGTGTGGTCAAGGCTGACATTCGTGATGACGCTCAGTATCGGTGTGATGATGTTCGTGCTGTCGAGCCTTCCGCCCATGCCCACTTCCACAACAGCAAAATCCACATTCTCGTGGCGGAAATAATCGAATGCCATGGTGGATGTCAGCTCAAAGAAAGAGGGACGAAGGGGTTCGAACACGGCGCGGTGACGTTCCACGAAGTCCACAACATACTCCTTCGGAATCATCTTGCCGTTGACGCGTATGCGTTCGCGGAAGTCCATCAGATGTGGCGATGTGTAAAGCCCCACTTTGTAGCCCGACTGCCGGAGGATGGCTGCCAAGAGGTGGCTGACCGACCCCTTGCCGTTCGTACCCCCGACATGGATTGTCCGGTAGGCTTCGTGCGGATTGCCCAAGTAATCGTCGAGAGCAATGCTCGTGCCCAACCCGGGCTTGTAGGCAGAAGCACCGACGATATGGAAAACGGGAGTGCTTGCGTACAGATATTGAATTGTTTCTTCGTAAGTCATACAACTTGTCATTAAGACGCGCAAAAGTAGCTCTTTTTTATTTCATATCTTTGCCCGCTGTAACACAAAAGGGTAAATAGGATATGGATAAGCGACATATTGAATACACGCCGGAAGGAGGCGTTTGCTCGAAGAAGATGATTGTCGATGCAGAAGATGGTATCATCACCGGTGTTGAGATTGTTGGCGGCTGTGCAGGGAATACGCAAGGGGTGAGCCGGCTGCTTGTCGGCATGGCAGTGCCCGAGGCAATAAAGCGTATAGAGGGTATCGACTGCCACGAACGGGGCACTTCATGCCCCGACCAGCTTTCAAAAGCCCTCCGTGAGCTTCTTTGATCGGGAAGCGGATATTCGAAAAAAGAAAGGCGGGGCTTGTCGGGATAAAAATAATATCTACTTTTGCGCCCGGGTAAGTCCTACACGGCATGCTCCCTCGGAATTCCCCCAGGGCTTGACCGCAGCAAGGGTACTTGGTTGTAGCGGCGCGATGTAGTAAGCTTACCCACCTGCCTCTTTAGCTCAGTTGGCCAGAGCACGTGATTTGTAATCTCGGGGTCGTTGGTTCGAATCCGACAAGAGGCTCGGAAGGAGAGGAAGTTTATCCCCGAAGGTAAGCTTCCTCTTTTTAGTTGGTGTACGCCACATGCCGGCGGAAAGGGAAAAACAAAATAAAGAGATGGAAGAAAGGAAAGACTTACTGTTGAGCGGCGCGATGACCTTCGGGTTCGTCATGGGCGTTTTCTGGTTGGTGAAGTATCTGTTCTTTATCTTCAGTTTCAAGGTTCCTTCGCTCAATGTGGTGTATATGATGCTCACGCTGGCGGTGCCGTTTGTGGCATATCGGCTGATGAGGAGGTACAAACGAATAATAGGAGGGAAGATAGGTTTCTTTCATGCCTGGCGTTTCGGGACGATGGTATATTTCTTTGCGGCGGTGATTGTGTCGTTGGAGCATTTCGTGTTTTTTCGATACATCGCGCCGGCGGATTTTCTGGCGAATTCGATGAGCCAGATGTTGGATGTGCTGAAAGAGACAGAGGTGAGCCATGAGGTGCTCGACGCGCTCGGGAAGACCAGCATCACGCCTTTCGGCATGGTCATTCAGGGCATCTTCAACAATACGTTCTATGGCATTATACTGTCGATACCGGTAGCGGCTCTTTTGTGTCGCAACAACGAGACCGGCACAATCAAACAAGAATAAAATAAGACACATATAATATGGATATATCAGTAGTCATTCCGTTATACAACGAAGCCGAGTCGCTTCCCGAGCTGGAGGCATGGATAAAACGCGTCATGAAAGAGCATGGCTTCACGTATGAAATCATATTCGTGAACGACGGCAGTACAGACAACTCTTGGGAGGTGATCTGTGAGTTGCAGAAGAAGAACCCGAACATCCGGGCAATCAAGTTCAGAAGAAACTACGGCAAGTCGCCCGGGCTGCATTGCGGTTTCCAGCGTGCAGAAGGTGACGTTGTCATCACCATGGATGCCGACCTTCAGGACAGTCCGGACGAGATACCGGAGCTGTACCGTATGATAAAGGAAGACGGTTACGACCTTGTGTCGGGATGGAAGAAGAAGAGATACGACCCGCTGTCGAAGACCATTCCCACGAAGCTGTTCAACGCCACGGCGCGGAAGTTTTCGGGCATACACAACCTGCACGACTTCAACTGCGGGCTGAAGGCATACCGCAAGGTCGTTGTGAAGAATATCGAGGTGTATAACGATATGCACCGCTACATCCCTTACATGGCGAAGATTGCCGGCTTTAGCAAGATAGGCGAGAAGGTGGTGAAGCACCAGGCAAGAAAGTACGGCACGAGCAAGTTCGGGCTGAACCGTTTCGTGAACGGATACCTCGACCTTATCACCCTGTGGTTCACTTCGAAGTTCGGGAAGAAGCCGATGCATTTCTTCGGGTTGTGGGGTAGCGTGATGTTCTTCATCGGGTTCGTTGCGTTGGCGGCAGTGCTTACCATGAAGCTCATCTCCATCTGCTCGGGCGATTTGCGTCCGCTGGTGACCAACTCGCCGTATTTCTACATCTCGATTACCGCAATGATACTCGGGACGCAGATGTTTCTCGCAGGGTTCATCGGCGAGCTTATCTCGCGTAATTCGCCGAACAGGAACAACTACAAGATAGAGGAAGAAATATAAAAATCATCGCATAGCGGGGGAAGGGTCATGACGGTCTTGGAGATATTGCTGCTGGCTGTCGGGCTGTCGATGGACAGTCTGGCAGTGTCGGTTGCCGGAGGAGCCGTTATCCGCCGGTGCACGGCGGGAGGCATGATGAAGATCGGGCTGTTCATGGGCGTGACGCAGGCGGGGCTGACCGTCGTGGGCTATCTTCTTGGCGCGGGATTTCAGAGATACATCATGGCGTTCGACCACTGGATTGCTTTCCTCCTGCTGCTCTACCTTGGCGGGAAGATGGTCTGGGAAAGCCGGAAGGGGACGGAGGAAGAGTGTCACACGGACCTTCTCGACAACAAGACGCTGCTCGGCATGTCGGTGGCAACGAGCATAGACGCGTTGGCTGTGGGCATCTCGCTGGCTCTGCTCGATTCGGAGATCGTTCTTCAGGCATCGCTGATAGGTGTTGTCACGTTCCTCATGTCGGTCTTCGGCGTTTACTTCGGGAGCAGCTTCGGGCGGAGGATAGACCTCAGGCTCGACCTTATCGGGGGGCTTATCCTTATCGGCATCGGCGTGAAGATACTGCTGGAGCATCTGTTTTTTGTTTGAAGAAAAAGAATGAAGACTATAAATGTTACGGCACTTCTGTGCGTGCTTCTGCTTGCCGCCTGCACGGGGAAGAAGCAATACTACGAAGAGAGTGGCACGGTGTTTCACACCATCTATCACATAAAATACGAAGGGACGCAGCCGCTGACGGACAAGATCGACGCCGAGCTGCAGCGGTTCAATCTCTCGCTGAACCCGTTCAACCCGAACTCCATCATCTCGAAGGTGAACCGAGGTGAAGAAGTGGAGGTCGACGACTGGTTTGCGGAGGTGTTCAACAAGGCGCAGGAGGTATCCGCGCATTCGGAGGGATTTTTCGACATCACCTGTGCCCCGCTCATCAATCTCTGGGGCTTCGGCTTCAGCCGGACGGACAGCGTCACGCCTGAGGCGGTGGACAGCATACTGCAGTTCGTCGGCTACCGGAAGGTGCGGCTCGAGGGGCGAAGGGTGGTGAAAGATGACCCGAGAGTTATGCTCAACTGCTCTGCCATTGCCAAGGGATATGCCTCGGACGTGATTGCGCGGCTGCTCGAGCGGGAGGGCGTGGAGAACTATATGGTGGAGATTGGCGGCGAGGTCGCGATGAAAGGCATCAACCAGAACGGGAGATGCTGGCGCATCGGCATCAACAAGCCGGAAGACGACTCTACGGGCATGGCGAACGACATCGGCGAGGTTGTGGAGCTTTGCAGGAAAGGGGGCGTTGCCACCTCGGGCAACTACCGTAACTACTACATCAAGGACGGCAAGAAATATGCACACACCATCGACCCCCGCACGGGCTACCCATCGGAGCAGAGCATCCTGAGCGCGACGATTGTGGCAGACGACTGCATCACTGCCGATGCTTACGCGACGGCGTTCATGGCAATGGGGCTCGAGAGGGTGCACCGCCTTGCTGCGGGCATCCCCGAAAGCATTGAATATTATATCATCTATGTCGACGCAGAGGGAGAGCACCGTGTAGAGTGTTCCGAGGGTATGCGCAGGTTCCTTCCCCGCAGGAAATAGCGTTTTTGTCTTATGCAAGACTGCATGAAGCTGTCGAGCCCGCTCTTTTGCCTCATGCAAGACTGCATGAAGCTGTCGAGCCCGCTCTTTTGCCTCATGCAAGACTGCATGAAGCTGTCGAGCCCGCTCTTTTGCCTCATGCAAGACTGCATGGACCTGTCGAGCCCGCTCTCTTGCCAATACAAGACTGCATGAAGCTGTCGAGCCCGCTCTCTTGCCAATACAAGACTGCATGAAGCTGTTGAGTCCGCTCTTTTATCATTTCCCAAACGTGCTGAAGGTCTTGTACGGCGTTTCTAAGTTCCTGCAAATGGGATTGACATCGGAAACGCAAAATATTTTGTAGTTTTGCGCCGAGTTTTTCATAAAAACACATAGCATAATGAATCTATCTGAACTAAGTGAACAAGAAATCATACGGCGCGGCAGTATGGAGCAACTGCGCGGGATGGGCATAGAGCCTTACCCCGCTGCCGAGTACGTGACCAACGCATTTTCAAAAGAAATAAAGGCTTCGTTCGTGGACGGCGCAGAGCCGCGCAAGGTGAGTGTGGCAGGACGTATCATGAGCCGCCGCATAATGGGAAAGGCTTCGTTTATGGAGCTGCAGGATTCGGAAGGCAGGATACAGATATACGTGTCGCGCGACGACGTGTGCCCGGGCGAGAACAAGGACATGTATAACATCGTATTCAAGAAGCTGCTCGACATAGGCGACATCATAGGCATCAAGGGCTTTGTGTTCCGCACGCAGATGGGCGAGATTTCGGTGCACGCCGAAGAGTTAACGGTGCTCTCAAAGTCACTTCGTCCGCTGCCTATCGTAAAATATAAGGATGGTGTGGCATACGATGGGTTCAACGACCCCGAGCTGCGCTACCGCCAACGTTACGTGGACCTGATTGTGAACGATGGCGTGAAAGACATATTCCTGAAACGTGCGAAGGTTATCAAGACGATGCGTTCCGTGCTCGACGATGCAGGCTACACGGAGGTGGAGACGCCAATCCTGCAGTCCATAGCCGGAGGTGCCAGTGCACGCCCGTTCGTCACTCACCATAACACATTGGACATCGACCTCTACCTGCGCATTGCCACGGAGCTGTATCTCAAAAGACTTATCGTCGGCGGCTTCGAAGGTGTCTACGAGATAGGGAAGAACTTCCGCAACGAGGGGATGGACCGCACGCACAACCCCGAGTTTACCTGCATGGAACTATACGTGCAATACAAGGACTACAACTGGATGATGAGCTTCACCGAGCAGCTGTTGGAGAAGATCTGCGTGGCAGTGAACGGCACGAGCGAGACTGTTGTCGACGGCAAGACCATCAGCTTCAAGGCTCCTTACCGCCGTCTGCCCATCCTGGAGGCTATCCGCGAGAAGACGGGCTACGACCTCGAGGGCAAGAGCGAAGACGAGATACGCAGCATCTGCAAGGCTCTGAAGATGGAGATAGACGACACGATGGGCAAAGGAAAGCTCATCGACGAGATATTCGGTGAGTTCTGCGAAGGCACTTTCGTGCAGCCCACATTCATCATCGACTATCCTGTGGAGATGAGCCCGCTGACGAAGATGCACCGCAGCAAGCCGGGACTTACCGAACGTTTCGAGCTGATGGTAAACGGCAAGGAGCTGGCAAACGCATACAGCGAGCTTAACGACCCGATCGATCAGGAAGAACGTTTCAAGGAGCAGCTGAAGCTGAGCGAGAAGGGCGACGACGAAGCGATGTTTATTGACCAGGACTTCCTGCGGGCCTTGCAGTTCGGCATGCCACCCACGTCGGGCATAGGTATCGGTATCGACCGTTTGGTTATGCTTATGACAGGGCAGACAACCATCCAGGAGGTGTTGTTCTTCCCACAGATGCGCCCACGGAACGTAAAGAAAGAAGAGGAATGACATGAAGCTACCCGGTAAAATCGCGATAATGGGAGGCGGCAGCTGGGCAACTGCCCTGGCGAAGATTGTTCTCTCCACACAAAACGGTATCAACTGGTATATGCGCCGGCAGGAGCAGGTTGACGACTTCCTAAAGACGGGGCACAACCCGAGTTATCTCTCGTCAGTCGAGTTCGACACAAGCAAGATCACGTTCTACACAGACATAAACAGTGCCATCAGCGATTCCGACACGCTGATCTTCGCTACGCCGTCGCCCTTTCTGAAACAACACTTGATGAAGGTGACGACGCCGCTGTGCGGCAAGTTCGTCATCTCTGCCATCAAAGGTATCGTTCCGGACGAGAACATGCTGGTGGCAGACTACTTCACGGAGTACTACGGTGTCCCCTCGGAGCATGTGGCAGTCATCGGCGGACCGTGTCATGCCGAAGAGATTGCCCTCGAGCGACTCTCGTATATCACGATAGCATGCCCCGACATCGACAATGCGCGGATGCTCTCGCCGGTGTTCCAGAACGGCTACCTGAACAACTATTGCTGCAAGGACGTTCGCGGCATAGAGTATGCTTCCGTGCTGAAGAATGTGTACGCCATTGTTGCCGGTATATGCCACGGGATGAAGTATGGCGACAACTTCCTTGCCGTGTTCATCTGTAATGCCATCGAGGAGATGCGCAACTTCCTTGCCTCGGTGCACGGGCTGGAGCGCGACATCACTGACTCTGTCTATCTCGGCGACCTGCTGGTGACAGCCTACTCGCGTTTCAGCCGCAACCGCACGTTCGGCACGATGATAGGGAAAGGCTATTCCGTCAAGACGGCACAGCTCGAGATGGAGATGATTGCCGAAGGCTACTACGGCACGAAGTGCATACATGAGATAAACGAGAAGTACAAGGTGAACATGCCAATCCTGAATGCCTTGTACGATATTTTATACGAAAGAAAATCGCCGACTACCGCCATACGGCAGTTGACAGAAACATTCAAATAGAAATATGAAGAACATCAGTCTTAACATCGACAAAGCACTGGGCGTTGTTACAAAGGAACAGGTATACGCACAGGCAACAAAGGCAAACCAATGTATTGCCTCTCTACACGACGGCAGCGGAAAAGGCAGCGATTTCCTCGGGTGGCTGCATCTGCCTTCTTCCATCACGGATGCCGACCTTACGGATATAGAAAAGACGGCAGAGACACTTCGCGAGAAGTGCAATGTTGTGGTGGTTATCGGTATCGGCGGAAGCTATCTGGGTACGAAGGCTGTCGTTGAAGCGTTGAACAACAGCTTCGACTGGCTGCACGCTGAGGATCGCAAGAACCCTGTCGTTCTCTACGCAGGGCAAAACATTGGCGAGGATTATCTCTACGAGCTTTGCGAAGTGTTGAAAGGGAAACAGTTCGGTCTTATCAACGTATCCAAGAGCGGGACGACCACAGAGCCGGCTCTTGCCTTCCGCATGCTGAAGAAACAGCTTGAGGATGCCGTCGGGAAAGAGGAGGCAAAGCACCGTATAGTTGCCATCACCGATGCCCGAAGAGGTGCGCTCCGCACTCTGGCGGATCAGGAAGGGTACAAGACGTTCGTTATCCCCGATAACGTCGGCGGGCGTTTCTCCGTGCTTACTCCGGTGGGCTTGCTGCCTATCGCCGTGGCAGGGATAAACATTCGCGAGCTTGTTGCCGGTGCTGTCTCCATGGAGAAGGCAACAGGCGCGGACGTTCCCTTTGCGGAGAATATGTCGGTCATCTATGCCGCCGTCCGCAACGAGTTGTATAAGGGTGGCAAGAAGGTTGAAATCCTTGCAAACTTCCATCCCAAGTTGCACTACATCGGCGAATGGTGGAAACAGCTCTACGGCGAGAGCGAAGGGAAAGACGGCAAAGGTATCTTCCCCGCTTCCGTCGATTTGACAACCGATCTGCACTCCATGGGGCAATGGATACAAGACGGTGAGCGCATCATCTTCGAAACTGTCATCTCCGTTGAGGAGCCGAACCACAATGTTGTGGTCCCGACCGACGAAGCAAACCTCGACGGGCTGAACTACCTCGCCGGCAAGCGTGTCGACGAAGTGAACAAGATGGCGGAGCTTGGCACGCAGCTGGCACACGTAGACGGCGGTGTTCCCAATATCAAGATCACCATGCCGGCAGTAAGTGCCTACTACATCGGTCAGCTGTTCTACTTCTTCGAGAAGGCTTGCGGCATCAGCGGCTATATGTTGGGCGTTAATCCGTTTGACCAGCCGGGCGTGGAAGCATACAAGAAGAATATGTTCGCACTCCTGAACAAGCCCGGCTACGAGAAGGAAAGCGCAGCCATCCGCGCCAAGCTATAGGATTTTTTATTGTTTGTAAATATGTTGATTGGCTGCATCGCGAACTTTCGTTTCGCGGTGCAGTTTCTTTTTCAAGTCTTAAAACGTCAGTTCCACAATGAAAGCAATGTCTTTTCTTTTTAGCACAATCCTCATGTTGCCCCTTGCCGCGAATGCACAAATGCCTTCTGGCACATTCCTCTTCGAAGAGTTTACCGAGGGGAAGGTTTTGCTCACGAACAAAAAGGTGATAGAAACCCGCTTCAACTACGATTGCGACGCTCAGGTGCTCTACTTTATGAACGGCAAGGAGTATATGCAGATGTACAATACGACCAACGTCGATACGCTTCGTGTCGGCGAGCGTCTGTTCATCCCTGCCCGTGAAGGCGCACGTTTTCTGGAGTGTATACCCGCAGGTGGCGACACGTTGTTGGTCGACTGGAAGATAAAGTCGTATTATAAAGGGAAAGCCGGAGCAATGGGCGTGGTTACGCAAGCCGGCGGACAAGCTACGTTCGATATGTCGCTCATGCAAAACAAAGGTGTGAGTGTCCCTGACAACAGTGTATACAAGAAGAAAGTGCAGAATGTCTACAAGACAAACGTCGGGGGGGCACTGATGACGTTCAACAACCTCAAGACGTTCCAAAAGTTATTCCCCGAGAAATTGAGGAAAAACGTTCGTGATGTCGCGAAAGAGATGGCGGTGAACTTTGACGACCCGTGGAGCGTTGCGCAACTCTTGCAGAAGTGCAGTGAAATAAATCAGTAAACCCTTTTGAGCAAAAGGGCTAACCCTTTCGGGCAAAAGGGTCGATCCTCCTTTTTCAGAAGAGCTGACTCTTTCGAGCAAAAGAGTCGGCTCCCTGTGTTTGATATGTCCGGATGAGAAAAGTTTTACCGGACAACAGTAAAACAAAATAAATCCCGCTGCTCTTACAACGGGATCTTTTCAATTCTTCTGAGGTGTCTGCCGCCTTGGAATGGTGTGCCGAGGAACGTGTCGACCGCCTTTCGGGCTTCTTCCTTTGAGATGTAACGTCCGGGCATGACAAGCACGTTGGCATCGTTGTGCTCGCGGGCAAGCCGTGCAATCTCTTCCGTCCAGCATAATGCCGCGCGTATGCCTTGGTGTTTGTTTAGTGTCATTGCGATGCCGTTTCCCGTTCCGCAAACGGCAATCCCGGGATAAACATTCCCCGCTTCAACGGCGCGAGCCAGCGGGTGGGCAAAGTCGGCATAGTCGCAACTATCCGTCGAACAGGTGCCGAAATCCTTATAGGCGATTCCTTTCGAATCCAATAACTGTTTGATGAACTCTTTCAGTTCGTAACCAGCGTGGTCGCTGCATAACCCCAGTGTCTTCATCTTTCCATTAAAAAGGCAAAGTGCCTCATCATTGTCGGGAGGCACTTTGCCTTGTCGTTTTTTTAAGACAACATTTCTTTTACCTGATTGTACACGTTCTTTCCGGTGAAGCCGAGCTTCTCGTCGAGCACCTTGTATGGCGCAGAGAAGCCGAACGACTCGAGACCCCATACCTTTCCGCCGGCTCCGACAAGTCCTTCGAGGTTGACCGGCAGTCCGGCTGTCAAGCCGAACACCTTACTCCCCGTAGGTATGACGGACTCCTGATATTCCTTGCTCTGACTGCGGAACAACCCTTCCGACGGAACGGATACGATACGCACCTTCACACCGTCGGCACGAAGAAGCGTTGCACCCTCCACCAAAGTGGCAACCTCAGAGCCCGAAGCAACCAGGATAACATCCGGCTTCTCGTCGCCTTCCACTATATATGCACCTTTCTCTGCTTGTAGGGCTTCGTTGTAGCGGTTGCCCTTCGCCGGCAGATCGTTGATGTTCTGACGCGACAAGAGCAGGGCGGTAGGAGTGGAGGTGTTTTCCATTGCCATCTTCCAAGCAACGGTTGTCTCCACCGCATCGGCAGGACGAAGAACCAACATAGAGTTATGTCCCTTATGATTCTTCAGTTTTTCCATCAGTCGGATCTGTGCTTCCTGCTCGACAGGCTCGTGTGTAGGTCCGTCTTCCCCGACGCGGAACGCGTCGTGCGACCAGATGAACTTCACCGGCTGCTCCATCAAGGCTGCCATGCGGACAGCAGGCTTCATATAGTCGGAGAACACAAAGAAGGTTCCGCAGGCAACAATCACGCCGCCGTGTAGCGACATACCGATACAGATGCATGCCATTGTAAGTTCCGAAACGCCTGCCTGAAAGAATGCGCCGCTGAAGTCGCCCTTGCGCAATGCGTGCGTCTTCTTCAGAAAGCCGTCGGTCTTGTCCGAGTTGGACAGGTCGGCAGACGAGCATATCATATTCTCCACCTGCGTGGCCAATACACCGAGCACGGTAGCCGAGGCTGCACGTGTTGCCGATCCGGCTTTCTGCTCGATGGCTGCCCAGTCTATTTCGGGAGCTTTGCCGGAGAACCAGCTTTGCATCTTCTTAGCCAACTCCGGATTTTCCTTTGCCCATGCTTCTTTATCGGCATAACGTTTCGCCACGATGGTTTCCAGCTCTTTTGCACGCTTGGCATACAGCTCGGCAACGTCGTCGAACACAGCAAACGGATGCTGAGGATCGCCGCCTAAGTTCTTCACTGTCTCGTCAAACGATGCTCCGGCAGCAGAAAGGGGCTGGCCGTGTGTGGATACCTTGTTCTCGTAGCTTTCGCCCTCGGCACCACGAGCACCCTTGCCCATAACGGTGTTGCCGATGATAAGGGTCGGGCGATGAGCTTCGGCTTTTGCTTCGTCCAATGCCATGCGTATCTCTGCTACATCGTTTCCATTGATATGAATAACCTTCCAACCCCATGCTTCATATTTCTTAGCCACATCCTCGGTATCTACCTCTTCAACCTTCGTAGACAGCTGAATGTTGTTCGAGTCGTAGAACATGATAAGGTTGTCGAGCCCCAGCGTTCCGGCAATACGCCCTGCACCCTGCGAGATCTCTTCCTGCACTCCGCCGTCGGAGATATACGCATAGATCGTCTGGTTCATTACATCTCCCAAACGGGCTTTCAGAAACTTGGCAGCGATGGCAGCACCTACTGCATAGGCGTGACCCTGCCCAAGCGGACCGGAGGTGTTTTCAATTCCACGCTTTACATTCACCTCGGGATGACCCGGCGTCGGGCTACCCCACTGGCGGAACTGAGAAAGCTCATCCATAGAGAACTTGCCGGTGAGTGCAAGCACAGCGTAAAGCATTGACGACATGTGTCCCGGGTCTTGAAAGTAACGGTCTCGACCTTCCCATTCGGGGTTCTTCGGGTCGTAGACTAAATACTCTGAAAACAGTACATTGATAAAGTCTGCTCCACCCATTGCGCCGCCCGGGTGACCGGACTTTGCCTTTTCGACCATCGACGCTGCCAGAACGCGAATATTATCCGCAGCTCTGTTCATTACTTTGATATCGTTCATATAAGATGTATTATTTGGATTTCGTGGACAAATATAGGGCTCTTTCCGCAAAAAAAGACTTCGTTTGCAAACAGTTGTTATGCAAGCCGTCGTGCGCCGTCGCTGATAACGACTTCATACACCTTCGGCGCGTGGCCGAACTTCTTTGTGTAAGACTCTGTCGCCTCTTTGATGAAGCTGTCGTGCAATTCATCTTTCACCAAGTTGATGGTGCAGCCGCCGAAGCCTCCGCCCATCACACGAGACCCTGTTACACCGCATTTGCGGGCAATGTCGTTGAGGAAGTCGAGCTCCTCGCAGCTCACCTCATACAGCTTGCTCATGCCGTGATGCGTCTCATACATTTTCTGTCCGACCGTCTCGTAGTCGTCTTTCTCCAATGCTTCGCAAACGTCGAGCACGCGCTGCACTTCTTCAATCACATATTCGGCACGCATATAGTCCTCGGCACTGATGTCGCCCTTCACTTCGTTCAGCATATCCATCGTGGCATCACGCAGGAACTCCACTTCAGGATGATTGCGACGGATGGCTGCCGCTGCGTTTTCGCACGATTCGCGACGTTTGTTGTATGCCGAAGATACCAGTTCGTGTTTTACCACCGAATCAAGCAACACTAATTTATAGCCCATCGGGTGGAACGGGAAGTATTTATATTCCAGCGAACGGCAATCCAAACGGATCAGGCTGCCAGCCTTGCCGAACACGGAAGCGAACTGGTCCATGATGCCGCAGTTCACGCCGCAGTAGTTGTGCTCCGTAGACTGACCTATCTTTGCCAACTCGAACTTGTCGATACCCAAAGAGAATAGCTCGTTGAGCGCGAAGGCGTAGGTGCTTTCGAGTGCTGCGGACGACGACATGCCTGCTCCCAGTGGGACATCGCCGGCAAAGACGGTGTCGAACCCGCTGATATTGCCACCACGTTTGATGGTCTCGCGGCATACGCCGAAGATATACCGTGCCCAGCTTGCTTTCGGAGCGTCGGCTTCGTTAAGTCCGAACTCGGCATAATCGTTCATGTCGATAGAGAACGCACGCACTTTGCCTGTGCCGTTCGGTTTGATTTCGGCAATCATACCCTTGTCTATTGCTCCGGGGAACACAAAGCCGCCGTTGTAGTCGGTGTGCTCACCGATAAGATTGATACGACCCGGAGAGGCAAACACACTGCCTTCCGCGTTGAATAACTCTTGAAACTTGTTTCTTATTCGTTTTTGCATGATACTGTTACTTTATGATGGTGATATAAAAAAAGAAGAAACCACCCGACTGCGGTTTGCGGTCGGGCGATCCCTTCAGATGTGAATTTCATGGTTTTTCTTTACTCAACAGGAATATCTTTGTTTGCATTCTTACTTCCGACCAAAGCGTAGTACAGCAGATAAGCCAGAGCAACGACAATCACGATGTACGAGAACTGATAACCGGCAACGCCGACAATCAGACCCTGAATCCAAGGCAATATACCGCCACCGCAAACCAACATCATGAAGATACCGGACGCTGCTGCCAGATACTTGCCCAGTCCTTCAACAGCAAGGTTGAAGATGCAACCCCACATGATGGATGTGCAAAGTCCGACGAGTAACAACAAGAGGGCGTTGATAGGCACTTCTGCCATTCCGAAGCCTAAAGCTCCGACTGCGTTGGTCTGCAATACAGGAACGCTTACCAATGTGCTTACCGGCAAAATCATTGCAAAGACAACAAGGAGGAAACCTACGCCGGAAGCGGCACCCAGCATGATGCGGCTCGGCACCTTGCTACCGATGGAAGCACCGACCAGACGACCGATCAACATCAGGAACCAGTAAGTTCCGCAAACGAAACCTGCGATGGTAGGGGTGATACCGATCTCTTTTACCAACCACATGTCCAATACCCCCGGAGTACCTACCTCGATACCTACGTAAACGAAGATGGCCAATGCTCCCAAAACGAAGTGGCGGAACTTCAGCGCACCCTTTATCAAGGTTGTCAGCGGCTCGTTGGTCTCTTCTGCCTGAGGTTCCGGCAACTTGGATAGTGACAGAACGACAAATGCGAATGCAAATACGCCCATTGCGATATAGAGAACCGGATATACGTCTGTTATGCTTGTCTGCTTGGTGATTTCGCCGACCAACACACCGACCAACATCGGGGTCAACGTACCCATCACGGAGTTGAACGAACCACCGATCTGGATCAGCTGGTTACCCTTGTTGCCGCCGCCGCCGAGGGTGTTCAGCATCGGGTTGACAACCATGTTGAGCAGACACATCGAGAAACCGGAAACGAAAGCACCGATCAAATAGATAAGGAAGCTCCCTTGTCCGCCGGACAGATACTGGATGAACACACCGATGAACCCAACCGTTACGGCTGCCAAAGCTGTCTTTTTGTAACCGAACTTGGAAAGCATGATACCGCCCGGGATACCCATTACGGCGTATGCGATGAAGTTGGCGAAGTTTCCCAAAAGCCCCATTGCAGGGGAAACGTTGAACTGGGTCGTGAGGATTTTGCCCATCGGTGCTGCTAAGTTGGTAACAAAGGCAATCATACCAAACAAGAACACCATAATGACTATGGGCAACATGTAATTCTTCTGTTTTTGTACTGAACTCATAATTGTTTCTTTTTTAGTTATACGTTCTATTTATTGTGTGTTTAGTTAATGTATCTCAGTTTGCCGAAAAGGCGTAGACGGTCTTGCTCTCGAAGACTTCCCCCGGGCGCAAGACGGTGGACGGATATTCCGGATGGTTCGGGCTGTCGGGGAAATGCTGCGTCTCGAGGCAGAGGGCGGCACGCGACGGATAGCGTTGTCCGTTCTTCCCGACGAAACTGCCGGTCATCCAGTTGCCTGTATACAGCTGCACGCCAGGCTCGGTCGTGAATACTTCCATGACAATGCCGGTCTTGGGCGACACTGCCTTTGCGCAGAAGCCGAACGCGCCTTCTTCCTTATTTAGTATGTAAGTATGATCGTAGCCTCTTGCCCAAACCAGCTGGTCTGTCTTCTCGTCGATGCGTTCGCCCACGAGATGCGGCGTGCGGAAATCCATCGGCGTGCCTTCCACCTTCTCCGGTGCGCCGTAAGGAATGGATGTTTCGTCCGTTGGGAGATAAGTGTCGGCATTGATGGTCAGCGCATGGTCTGCAACCGACGGATCGCCTGCCCCCGAGAGGTTGAAGTATGAGTGGTTGGTAAGGTTGAGCACCGTCGGCTTGTCCGTAACGGCGTGATAGCGTATCTCAACCTCATTACTGTCCGTCAGACGATAGGAGACCGTCACCTGCAGTGTCCCGGGGAATCCTTCCTCGCCGTCTGCGGATGTGTATTTCAGTTCCGCTGTCTGACCGTCTATCTTCCGTATATCCCACACCACGGAGTTGAACCCTTTGATTCCTCCGTGGAGGCAGTTCGGACCGTTGTTGATTGCCAACTTGTCGTACGTGATGCCGTCGAGGGTAAACTTCCCTCCGGCGATACGGTTGCCGTAACGACCACAGACGGCTCCGAAGTACGGCTCTTCGGAGACGAGATATTCGTCGATGGAATTGTGTCCTGTGACAACGTCCGTCAGTTTGCCCGAGCGGTCGGGCACCATGAGCGACACGATTTTTGCACCGTAGTTAGTCACGCAAAGCTCTGCACCCCTACCGTTTGTCAGTATGCACAGTTGCGTCTCTTTCCCGTCGATATGCTTGCTGAAATTCGATACAACCAAGCCTGAAAGTGTACTGCTGTTTTTCATTGTATGTAACGTTTCAAAACTGCGCGTAAAGTTAGACTACTTCTTTGAAAGTAGTACACGTGAAAATCATGTTCTAAAACATAAAACAAGTGACACATTGTAACCTTCCGGGCAGAGGCTTTCCGCCGCCACTGCCGCACCCATCAAAGCCCCGCATCAGCTGTCATTTTAGTGTGTCTGTCATTCCGCCGCCATCGTGGCGGGTTCGAGCCGCCGTGACAATGACTTCAAAAAGTCGTCGAGAGATGAATGTCGCCGCGACATTGTCTTCAAAAACCCGCCAGGAGATGATTGTCGCCGTGACAATGTCTTCAAAAAGTCGTCGGGAGAACTGCCGCACGTGTGCACAAACTCCAAATCGGCAATTTTGTCAGACTGCCGCCGTGACAATCACTCCAAAAACGCGATTTTGGAACTTTTGCACGTGTGCACGAACTCGAAAAACGCGATTTCGACCTTTTGCGCGTGTGCACAAACATAAAAAACGGGTTTTTGGACGTTGTGCACAGGCGCGCGAACATGCAAAACGGACATTTTGTCAGATTGTCGCCGTGACACAGACTTCCCCGAGCGTTTTTGAACTTTGTACGCCGGCGAACAGACCTGGAAAACGCGATTTTGAACTTTGTGCGCCGGCGAACGGACCTGGAAAACGCGATTTTGGACTTTGTGCGCCGGCGAACGGACTTGGAAAACGCGATTTTGAACTTTGTACGCGGGCGAACGGACCCCAAACATGTCTTGGCGAACCTTTGTATTCCTTATTATACATATACGCACACACTAAAGGTATGACAAGGGTGAAAACTGGTGGGGTTCGGCTCTTTTGGGTGAAACAATCGGCTCTCTGTTTGAAGATGCATACATTTGCGGCGGGTAATAAACCTTTTATTTCACGAAAAACATTTGATATGAAGAGAAGTATGAAGAACGTTGTCTCCCTATGGCTGCTTAGCATGGGAGCGAGTGGTCTGATGGCACAGACCGGCGAGTTTAAGGTGGATGTTCGGAACGTGGGTGCGCCCATCCGGTCCACCATGTATGGAGTCTTTTTCGAGGATATCAACTTCGGCGCAGACGGCGGGTTGTATGCCGAGATGATCAAGAACCGCTCTTTCGAGTTCGACAATCGCATAGCTCTTTGATTATGGATTTGGAAAAGGTTTTGGAGTTCCGCCGTGCGGTGCGGGCATACGACGCGGGGAAGCCGCTGGACGCGGAGAAGGTGAAGCGTTGCCTTGAGCTGGCAACGCTTGCGCCCAATAGTTCGAATATGCAGCTTTGGGAGTTCTATCACATTACGTCGCCGGAATTGCTGAAGAAGGTGGCGCGGGCGTGCTTCGGTCAGAAAGCCGCTGCGACGGCTTCGCAGATTGTTGTCTTTGTCGTGCGGCAAGACCTTCATAGGAAGCATGCACGGTTCGTCCTCAATTTCGAGCGGGGGAATATCCGCCGCAACAGTCCCGAGGAGCGTCAGAAAAAACGTATCAGGGACCGCGAGCTGTATTACGGGAAGCTGATGCCGTTCTATTACGCGCGGTGCTTCGGCGTTTTGGGGATGTTGAGGAAATGCCTTGCCGGCGTTATCGGTGTGTTTCGCCCGATGATGCGCGAGGTGTCGGAAGGCGATGCGCGGGTGGTGGCACACAAGTCGTGCGCATTGGCTGCCGAGACGTTTATGATTGCGATGGCAAGCGAGGGTTACGACACCTGTCCTCTGGAAGGGTTGGACAGCCGCAGGCTGAAGAAGCTGCTGAAGCTGCCGCGCGGGGCTGAGATAAACATGGCTGTCTGTTGCGGCATACGCGACGGCGACAAAGGAATATGGGGCGAGCGGTGCCGGCTGCCGTTCGAGGAAGTTTATCGGAGGATGTAAGTCCTCCGATTTTTTTCTGCCCGTCACGAAAGGCTGAACTTACGGTGCTTTGCCATCCATACATACACCACGATACATATCACCACCGAGAGGGCAGAGCCGAAGCATGTGCTGAGCCCCATCGGATAGAGCGTGTCGGGATACATCTCGGAGGCGACGTACGCCAGCGGCACACGTGCACAGATGATGGAAATGAAGTTGTGCGCAAAGGAAATAATGCTGTAGCCGCAGGCAGTGAAGAACCCGCTGAAGCAGAAATGCAGACCGGCAAAGATGCAGTCCCAGACGTAGCCGCGCAAGTAGTCGGCTCCCATGGCTACCACCTGTGCGTCGTCGGTGAAGATGCGCACTGCCACTTCGGGAATGAATTGCAGGACGACGGCAACGATGATGCCGTATGAGGTTGTGATTGCCATGGCATGCCACATGGTTTGCTGTGCCCTCGTGGCGCGGTGCGCTCCTATATTCTGGCTGGCGATTGCCGAGACGGTGGACAGCATTGCCGACGGCACGATGAACACCAGTCCGATGAACTTCTCGACAATTCCCACTGCCGCCGCATCGTACAGTCCGCGCCCGTTGGCAATGACGGTGATGGCAATGAAGGCTATCTGTATGAATCCGTCCTGCATGGCAATGGGGAAACCTATCTTGAGTATGTCGAGGATGGTTCGGCGGTCGGGCTTGAAGTCGTGGACGTGCACGTCGAACACACTGCGGTGGCGGCGGATGGCAATGAGAGCCGCGACGACGCTGAACATCTGCGAGAGCGTGGTGCCGAGAGCTGCGCCCATCGGTCCCATACCGAAGTACCCTATGAAGAGATAGTCGAGGGCGATATTCATCACGCAAGCCAACGCCACGAAATACATCGGGCTTTTCGAATCGCCAAGTCCACGGAAGACGGATGCGATAATGTTGTATGCCATGATGAACGGGATGCCGACGAAGCATACCGTGAGATAGCTCCTCGTCCCTGCCACTGCCTCGGCTGGCGTGTCCAGGAGCGTCACGATGCTGTCGCGTGCGAAGAGAAGCGCGGCGGAGGCGACGAGGCTCAGAGCAAGAAACATGGTGGCAGTGTTGCCGATGATCAGCGAGACGCGCCGGTTGTCTTTTGCCCCGATGGCATGAGCCGTGCGCACTGTCGTGCCCATTGCCAACCCGATGACCACGCAAGTGATGAGATACATCACCTGCGCTCCGTTCGACACGGCTGTCGTGCTGTCCACATCGCAATACTGACCGATAACGAAGAGGTCTGCCAACCCGTAGAGTATTTGCAGGAAGTAAGCGAGGATATACGGCAACGAGAATGTCGCGATGTTGCCCAAGATGCTTCCCTGCGTCAAGTCTTTTCTATTCATCTTCCTATAATTTTCGTCGCGCGAAATTACTTAACTACATTTGCCGCGCCAAAAAAAAGAAAGCAACTAAAAGCAAAAACAAGATGGCACGCATAGCAAAAAGACTGACCGACCTTGTCGGCAACACTCCGCTGCTGGAGTTCACGGGTTACAACAACGCACACGCCTTGAAGGCGACGCTGATAGGCAAGCTGGAATATTTCAACCCTGCGGGGAGCGCGAAAGACCGCATTGCCCTTGCCATGATTGAAGATGCCGAAAGGAAAGGCACACTCAAGGCGGGGGCGACAATCATCGAGCCTACCAGCGGGAACACCGGCGTGGGGCTGGCGTTCGTGTCCGCCGTCAAGGGATATAAACTTGTGCTGACCATGCCTGAGACGATGAGCATCGAGCGGCGCAACCTCTTGAAGGCTCTCGGGGCACATCTCGTGCTCACGCCCGGGGCGGAAGGCATGAAGGGAGCCATTGCAAAGGCGGAAAGCCTGCGCAGCGAAACCCCCGGGGCAGTTATCCTGCAACAGTTCGAGAACCCTGCGAACCCTGCCATGCACGTAAGGACAACCGCCGAGGAGATATGGCGCGACACCGACGGGAAGGTGGACATCTTCGTTGCCGGCGTAGGCACGGGCGGCACGGTGAGCGGCGTGGGAGCGGGGCTGAAGGCTCATAACCCGAATGTGAGGATTGTTGCCGTGGAGCCGGCGGGCTCGCCCGTCCTTTCCGGAGGCAAGGCGGGGGCGCACAAGATACAGGGCATAGGCGCGGGGTTTGTTCCCAAGACCTACAACGCCAAGGTCGTAGACGAAATCATGCGCGTCGAGAGCGACGACGCCATACGCACCAGCCGCGAGCTGGCGCAGATGGAAGGTTTGCTTGTCGGCATCTCGTCGGGAGCTGCCGTGTATGCCGCCTCGCAGCTTGCCATGTTGCCCGAGAACGCGGGGAAGACTGTCGTGGCTCTGCTGCCCGACACGGGAGAGCGTTACCTCTCGACCGTGCTCTACGCATTCGAAGAATACCCATTATAAAAGGAATATGAAGATCATCACGTATAACGTAAACGGTTTGCGCGCCGCCGTGGGAAAAGGGCTTGCAGAATGGATAGAAGAACAACAGCCCGACGTGCTTTGCCTTCAGGAAACGAAGCTGCAGCCGGAGCAGTATCCCAAGGAAGTGTTCGAGGAGTTGGGCTACAAATCCTATATCTTCAGTGCCGAGAAGAAAGGATACAGCGGCGTGGCAATCCTCACGCGGCGCGAGCCGGATAATGTTGTGCGCGGCATGGGGATGGAGAAATACGACCGCGAGGGCCGTTTCATCCGTGCCGACTATGGCGACATATCCGTCGTAAGCGTCTATCATCCCTCGGGGACGAGCGGCGACGAGCGTCAGGCGTTCAAGATGGAGTGGCTCGAAGACTTCCAACGCTACGTGGTGGAGCTTCAGAAGACGCGCCGCAAGCTCATCCTCTGCGGCGACTATAACATCTGCCACGAGCCGATAGACATACACGACCCGATAAGGAACGCCACAAGCAGCGGCTTTCTTCCCGAAGAGCGAGAGTGGATGACGCGCTTCCTCAACGCCGGTTTTATCGACACTTTCCGCTACCTCAACCCCGACAAACGGCAATACACCTGGTGGAGCTACCGCTTCAATGCCCGCCGGAACAACAAAGGCTGGCGCATCGACTACTGCATGGCGAGCCTGCCCGTCGAGCCTTTGCTTGAGGATGCCTACATCCTTGGCGATGCCGTGCACTCGGACCACTGCCCCGCCGCCCTTGTCATAGGGTAAAAAACATCCCGCAACATCCGATTTCGACCCTGGTTTCATCCTTTGCGCCCGCGCAATGCTCAAAAACCAGGGTGGTTTTCATCCTTTGCTCCCGCGCAACGCTCAAAAACCA
>CAVJTV010000019.1:0-22198 GCA_963652435.1 Desulfovibrionaceae bacterium
CATACACGTGATGTATCAAACAAGATTGCGTGCAATCCGAGGCGAATCAAAACGCGGAGCAACAAAAAACGAGGGAGGAGAACCTGACGGCTCTCCTCCCCCTATGAATTTTCCGGCAATGCCGGGGGTTACTTCACAATCACCTTGTAGGCTTTGTCGCCCTCGACAGAGACAATCAGTACGCCTCTTGCTGCGGAAACTGTCTCGTTGTCCGACGAGATGAAGCGCGAGCCGACGGTCTGACCAAGGATATTGGAGATTGTCACTCTCTTGCCGCCTGCGCCGCGAATCTGAAGCTCGCCGCTGCCGCCAATCACCTTGATTGTCTCCGGTGCCTCGATTGCCTCGTTGGCAACAGGAGCGGATGTCTCTGCCAAAGAGAACTCGATGCCCGTGGCAGACATGACAACCACATTATTGACAACACCCACGTAAGGATACTTCACGCTGCTGGTGATGCTGTTCTTCTCCTGCTGGTTTTCCAACAGGCAGTCGCCGCTCTCCTGCAGCCTCAGTGCCCACAGAGCCGGGTTGTTGAGGCTGTCTTTCATCGTCTCGATGGTGTCGTTTGCGATGAAATGCACGCGGCATCTATCCTCATACATATACTTGCTTCTGTCCGCAGACATCGACGCAGAGTCTTTACCCGACACCATGTAGTAGCGCGTCTGCGCTTCCTCGGCCTTGTTTATGTCGTCGGGCATGATGGTGGTGATGAAATAGAGCGGACGCGCTGCCGTGGAGGCACTGGACTTGATCAGCTTCAGGCTGAAGTTGTCTTTCCCGTAGGTAGACTTGAGTATCTCCTGCCCTTCCATCTTCATCTCGGCAAACAGTGTCAGCGTGTTCATCGTAAGCGATTTTGCATCCGAAGTGAAGCGTTGGTAGCTTGTCTCCAGCGTGTCGTATTCCGGTGCGTTCATCTCCACGAACTTGAAGTATGCCGGCGTATTGCCAAGGATCATGTTCGACGACGAGAGGTCGGCAGTGATATACTTGTAGTCATCAGTAACCCCTGTAACCTCCAAGCTATACTTGCCGCCGTCTGTGCTTGTGTTGAAGTGGAACTTATACGGAGTCTCCGTGAGCGAGAGCTTGAGCGATTTCTTGTCGCCATCGTAAGCAACATACTTGTCGCTGAACTGCGATTTCAGTTTGTATTTCATGACGAAGATTGTATCGCCGAGTGCCTTTGCGCCGCCAACGGCTTCAGCCTCGCCCTCTGCTTCGATTTTGAAGACGAAAGCATCCTCAGCCTTAACGGTCTTCACCTGAAGGATGGAGTCGGAGACAACGGCATAAGAGTCGGATGTCTCGGCTCCGGTCTGGATAAGATTGAGCACATAGCCGTTGTTTGCCATATCTTCTTTCGTGAAGTTCATCGAGCCGAGGAACTTGTTGCTGAGGTCCACCATTTGAGGCTCCACCGTGATGGAGTCGGCATTGCCGCCAAACGTAAACGTGTTTTCCATACCCTGCACGGCAAACACTTCGCCCTTGAGGAGCAGCGAGGTGTTCGTCTTACGGTCGACGATGCTATACATGCCGCCTTCTTCCTTGATGTACCACTGTCCTTCCGGATGGTTCACCGACGGTGCGTCGTCCATTGTCACAATCCCTGACGGGTCGGCAGCGGAGATATATTTCCCTGCCGCCTCGCCCTTGCTCGCGCTCTTGAGGAAGTAGACGCCCGTGCCGCCGTCAATCTTCGAAGGCGTGCCCTTGGCAACGGTAATCAGCGGAGCCTCGCCGTTCTTCGGAGAATTATCCCCATTTCTTTCCGCTACGGTCAGAACCTTCTTGTCGCCGATCTGTGCAAAAACGACACGCACCAAATCAGAAGAAGAAGCCAGCGGAGCCGCATTCACATTAGGAGCACGGTAAACGAACATTGCCAGCGAGTCGTTTTTCAGATCCACAAGGAACTTGAACTGCTGGAAGTCTCCGTTGCCCAGGGTGTGGATGGCGGACTTCTCATAGGTCGAGTCTGCCTTGAACTGTGCGCCATACACGCCCGTCGCGCCGGTGATGTCTGTCTTCAGCGTATCGACGCCAAGGAACTTAGCTTTCCCGTCGCTGAAAGCCTCGTCGCCCTTCACCTGCAAGGTGACGAATGTTGTCTTACCGCTTGCATCAGGAACGTCTTTTGCCACCAGATCTTTTCCCGAGAAGATATCACCTTCGTATTCGTCTCCGAAAGTAAGACGGAACACGCTGAAGCTCTCGCCAAGCTCGGCAGCCTTCAATGGATAGCTTACCCGAGGAGCCACAACGCTCAACGTTGTTCCTTCGCCCGCGAACGTGATTGCAGCACCATCCGCACCGGCTGTGAGAATCATCTTCTCCTCATCCCAGTATGCGGCGATTATGCCATCCTTGAAGCTCCATTCCGAGATGCCCTCAGCCAAAACAGGCTTGGCATCCTCAGACTTTGCGAAAGACAATATAGACTTCGTCTTCTTGTTCTTGAACTGATAGATTGCCTCGCCGCTGGTCTCCACGCCGACCTTTGTTATCTCCCACAGCGCAGAATCGATTTTCGCCTTCTTGTCTGTGCTTTCCGTGATTGTTGTGAACACAACAGAGTCCGCTTTCGTGCCACATAGCGACAGATATTTACTATTATCCGCCGTTTTCAAATAATAATACTTACCTGCAGTCCAACCGTCGGATGAGACTACCGTGTCAGCTGCACTTACTGTTAATGAACCCACTGCCATCAAAGCAGCGGCTAAAAGAGTAGATTTTTTGTTCATATATATCCCTTTTTGGTTTACACATATTGTTTTTACGGCGGCAAATGTAGGCTTTTTCATATTTTCCTGAGCGGCAAACCCTCCGTCAATGATACGTACAGCCACGCTTAATGTACGCAATCGCCCGTTTTAAGTCCAAAATTCTCACTGTAAAATTGCAACAGTCTCAGATTGATTTTTCCTACTTTTGCGCTTGCCGCGGCAAGACCCTGAGCCGTGGCGTAATCCATCAAACAACTAAAGAAAAAGCGACATGAAAAACAATTCGAGTAAATCAAATCATCATCTGTTTGTGCTGACGGCATTGCAGGCAGTGCCGCTATGTGTCTTCGCGCAAAATGCGGAAGACCGCCCCAACATACTGTATATAATGTGCGACGACCATGCCATGGCTGCCATCAGCGCATATGGCAGCCCTATCTCCAAGCTGGCACCCACCCCGAATATCGACCGGATTGCAGAGAGAGGCATGAAGTTTAACGAGGCGTTTGTGGAAAACTCGCTCTCCACTCCCAGCCGTGCCTGTCTTATGACGGGGCTTTACAGTCATCAAAGCGGACAGCGGCAGCTGGGCGAAGGTATCGACACCACAAAGGTGTTCTTCTCCGAACTGTTGCAGGAGGCAGGCTACGAAACTGCGGTGGTGGGCAAATGGCATATGCTGTGCCGCCCCAAGGGCTTCGACTTCTATCACGTGCTGAACGATCAGGGGCAGTATTACAACCCGACATTCGCCTCCACGGGGCATTACGGGCAGTACAAACAAGAAATGGGATATGCCACCGACCTTATCACCGACCATGCCATCGACTACCTCGAGCACAGAGACCGCAACAAGCCGTTCTGTCTTTTGGTGCATCACAAGGCTCCCCACCGTTCGTGGATGCCGAACCCGAAATATGCCGACAAATATGCCGACGTGACATTCCCGTTGCCGGAGACTTTCTGGGATGATTATGCCACACGCGGCTCTGCGGCTTCCTCGCAGAAGATGTCTATCGACAAAGACATGGATATGGCACGCGACCTGAAAGTCCCCGAGATGTACGACCCCTCGACTGCGGAAGGGCGCGACTCTTACGCCGGACTGATGGCGGAGGTAAACCGCATGACGCCCGAGCAACGTGCCGAGTTCGATGCTTACTATATGCCCCGCAACAGGGAGTTCCTCAGAGAGAACCTCAGCGGACGGGATTTGGCGGAATGGAAATACCAGAATTATGTGCGCGACTATATGGCGGTCATTGCGTCAGTCGACGAAAGCGTGGGCAGGCTTCTCGACTATCTCGACGAGCATAGACTCTCCGACAACACCGTCATCGTGTACACCTCGGACCAGGGATTCTATATGGGAGAACACGGATGGTTCGACAAGCGGTTTATGTACGAAGAGTCTTTCCGCACGCCGCTTATCATAAGCTATCCCAAACACATCAAGGCGGGGAGCGGCTGCGACCGTCTGGTGCAGAACATCGACTATGCCCCCACATTCCTCGACTTAGCTGGTGTGGAGAAACCGGAATATATGCCCGGAACGTCGCTCCTGCCACTGTTTTCCGGACAGCCGGTGAAGAAATGGCGCAGCAGCCTGTATTATCACTACTACGACTACCCCACCTATCATCTGGTGCGCAAGCACGACGGCGTGCGCACCGAACGCTACAAGCTCATTCACTTCTATGGCAAGGGCGGCGAGAGAGCCGTTGAGGAAAACAAATACCAACGTCAGCCGGGCACCAGGGAATACAACGGCTTCAAGTATCTGAAGTCTATCGGCTACTTCACCGACGATGCCGACGTTGACTACTACGAGCTCTACGACATCGAGGCAGACCCAAACGAACTGCACAATCTCTACGGTCTGCCCGAGATGCAGAAGGTTGAAAAGGAGCTGAAGAAACTGCTCACGGAATATCGCAAGAAACTGAAAGTAGACGAGTGACGTTATGAAACCTTCGGGCAAAACAATATGGATTACGGGAGTCGGGATGGTGTGCCTGCCGGCTCTTATGTACGCAGGGCAGGATGCGGGGCAGCCGAACATCATCTTTATCCTCTGCGACGACATGGGGTATGGCGACCTGGCGTGCTACGGTCAGCCGTATATCCACACGCCCAACATCGACCGAATGGCAAGCGAGGGCATGCGGTTCACCCAGGCATACGCAGGTGCTCCCGTCTCCGCGCCGTCGCGGGCAACCCTTATGACAGGGCAGCACACGGGGCATACTCATGTGAGGGGAAACAAGGAGTACTGGCGCAACGTCCCGACGGTGATGTACGGGCAAAACGAGGAATACTCCGTTGTCGGGCAGGAGCCATACGACCCTCGGCACAAGATTGTGCCGGAGATACTTCGCGACAACGGATACCGGACGGGCGTTTTCGGTAAGTGGGCAGGCGGATACGAAGGCTCGGCTTCCACCCCCGACAAGCGTGGCGTGGATGAGTTCTACGGCTATATATGTCAGTTTCAGGCGCACCTCTACTATCCGAACTTCCTGAACCGTTACAGCAAGGCGTTGGGCGATACGGCTGTGGTAAGGGAGGTGATGGAGCAGAACATACAGTATCCGATGTTCGGCAAGGACTATTTCAAGCGCAGCCAGTATTCCGCCCGTATCATTCACGACAAGGCATTGGAATGGATAGACCGCCAAGACGCAGAGCATCCGTTCATAGGTTTCCTTACCTACACACTGCCTCACGCCGAGCTGGCGCAGCCCGAGGACTCCATCCTGCTGGGCTACCGGAAGGAGTTCTTCACGGACAAGACATGGGGCGGATGGGAAGACTCGCGCTACAACGCCGTGGTGCATACCCATGCACAGTTTGCCGGAATGATTACACGGCTCGACACTTACGTGGGCGAGATACTCGCGAAGCTGAAGGAGAAAGGGCTCGAGCGAAGCACCCTCGTCATCTTCACATCCGACAACGGACCTCACGAGGAAGGAGGAGCCGACCCCGAGTTCTTCGGACGCGACGGCAAGCTGAAGGGGCTGAAACGCCAATGCTACGAAGGAGGCATACGCGTCCCGTTCATTGCCCTGTGGCCCGGGCACATCGAGGCGGGAAGGGTTAACGACACACAGTTTGCCTTCTACGACCTTCTGCCGACCTTCTGCGACTTGGCAGGCATACGCGACTTTGAAGCACGCTACACCGACAGGACATTGGCGGGCGACGGCTTCGACGGCATCTCCATCGCGCCCACACTTCTCGGCAGAGACTCTGCGCAGAAGCACCACGAGTATCTCTATTGGGAGTTTCACGAGACCGACCAAATAGGCGTGCGGAAGGGCGACTGGAAGATGGTGGTCGAGAGAGGCGTGCCCCGACTGTATAACCTGGCGGCGGATATTCACGAGGACCATGATGTGTCCGAGGAGCATCCCGAGATATTGGCGGAGCTGCTGGATGCCGTCCGCAGGGAGCATACCGACAGCCCCGACTTCCCCATCACCCTGCCATGACAAGCAGCAATGCGGCAACGCCGTTTGCCCGACCTCTGTACGTGACGCTCAAGCCCGTGGGCGCGCAGTGTAACTTGGCGTGCGAATACTGCTATTACCTTGAGAAGAAACATCTCTACGGCTCCACACATCTTATGTCCGACGAGATGCTGGAAAGGTTTACCCGCGAGTATATCGAGGCGCAGACAATGGATCAGGTGCTCTTCACGTGGCACGGCGGCGAGCCTCTGCTGCGCACTGTCGGGTTTTACAGGAAAGCAATGGCTCTTCAGCACAAGTATGCCTGCGGCAAGCATATCGACAATGCGATACAGACCAACGGCACGCTGCTCAGCGACGAATGGTGCGAGTTTTTCCGCGAGAACAACTGGTTGGTGGGCATCTCCATCGACGGACCGCGGGAATATCACGACCGCTACCGCCACACGCCCTCCGGCAACCCCTCGTGGGAGAGGGTGATGCGCGGCATCAGTCTCCTGAAAAGGCACGGGGTGGAATGGAACGCCATGGCTGTGGTGAATGCCGGCAATGCCTGCCGCCCGACGGAGTTCTATCGCTTCTTCAAAGACTTGGAATGCCGTTTCCTGCAGTTTACGCCCGTCGTGGAGCGGCTGACCCCGACAGCTGCCGGCGGCAGTCGGCTTGCAAGCCTTGCCGACGGCGGGGAGACCACGGACAGCTCCGTGACGCCCGAGCAATGGGGCGTGTTTCTCTGCACCGTCTTCGACGAGTGGGTGCGCCACGACGTGGGCAAGACGTTCGTCGAGATATTCGACTGCACGCTTGCCAACTGGATGGGCATCCCGCCGGGCATCTGTGCCTACTCGCGGGACTGCGGTCATGCCGGCGTTATGGAGCACAACGGCGACGTGTATTCGTGCGACCATTTCGTTTTCCCCGAGTACAAGATCGGGAACATCCGTAGCCACACCCTTACGGAGATGCTCTACGGCGAGAAGCAGCAGGCGTTCAGCCGCCTCAAGCACGCCTCGCTGCCGCGCCAGTGCAGGGAATGCGACGTGGAGTTTGCCTGCCACGGCGAATGTCCGAAGAACCGTTTCGCGAAAGACCGCTACGGCGAGCAGGGGCTGAACTACCTGTGCAAAGGCTATCACCGTTTCTATTCGCACGTTGCGCCCTACATGGACTTTATGAAACGCGAGCTCGTGGCGCAGCGTCCGCCCGCAGGCATAATGAACGTCCTTTAGATGCCGGTTTCCTCCGCGCAACGGCTTCATGCAGACCTGTACGGAGCAAGATTGCAGCAATCCGCGCCCATGCTGGATTGCACGAAGAAAGATTGCAGCAATCCGGCACTGCCGCAGACCCACATGGGGCAAAATCTCCCGCACAACAGCTTCCCGCCGTCAGGCGCGGCAGTGACATAAGAAGAAGGGGCTGCGATGCAGCCCCCCCGAAAAGATGTTTTTATGCTTTCAGAGCCTGCTCGATATCCGCAATGATGTCGTCGGTGCTTTCGATGCCGACGGAGAAGCGGATAAGGTCGGGAGCGATGCCGGCTTCCTTCAGCTGCTCGTCGGTGAGCTGGCGGTGGGTATGGCTCGCCGGATGGAGCACGCAGGTGCGTGCATCTGCCACATGAGTGACGATGGCAGCCAGCTTCAGATGGTCCATGAAACGGATAGAGACGTCGCGCCCGCCTTTCAATCCGAACGAGAGCACGCCGCACGAGCCCGAGGGCAAGTATTTCTTTGCCAAGTCGTAGTATTTGTTTCCCTCCAGATCCGGATAGTTCACCCACGCCACCTTGTCGCATCCCTGCAGCCAACGCGCCACTGCCAGTGCATTCTTGCAATGCTGCGGCATACGCAGATGGAGCGTCTCCAATCCGAGGTTGAGCAGAAAAGCATTCTGCGGCGACTGGATGGAGCCGAGGTCGCGCATCAGCTGGCTTGTCGCCTTCGTGATGTATGCCATCTTGCCGAATGTCTTCGTGTAGGTCAGTCCGTGATACGATGCGTCCGGCTCGCAGAGACCAGGGTATTTGTCGGCATGCGCCTCCCAGTCGAAGTTGCCGCTGTCGACAATGCAGCCTCCCACGGTAGCCGCGTGCCCGTCCATGTATTTGGTTGTGGAATGTGTGACAATGTCGGCACCCCACTCGAACGGGCGGCAGTTGATAGGCGTGGCAAACGTATTGTCCACAATCAAAGGCACGCCGTGACTGTGGGCGATGCGTGCAAACTTCTCGATGTCGAGCACCATCACTCCGGGGTTCGATATCGTCTCGCCGAACAGCAGCTTCGTGTTCGGGCGGAAGGCCCTGCCGATTTCTTCCTCGTCGGCATCCTGGTCGATGAACGTACATTCAATGCCCAGCTTCTTCAGCGTCACGGACAAGAGGTTGTAGGTGCCCCCGTAGATGCTCGTCGCGCTCACGATATGGTCGCCGGCTTCGCAGATGTTGAAGCAGGCAAAGAAGTTGGCTGCCTGTCCCGAAGATGTCAGCATCGCGCCGACGCCTCCTTCCAGGGCGGCAATCTTGCTTGCGACAGCATCGTTGGTGGGGTTCTGAAGGCGGGTGTAGAAATAACCGCTTTCCTCGAGGTCGAACAGCTTTGCCATCTGTTCGCTGGTCTCATACTTGAACGTTGTGCTCTGATAGATGGGGAGAATGCGAGGCTCCCCGTTCCTCGGTTGCCAGCCGCCTTGTACGCACAAGGTTGCCGGCTTGAATGTACTGCTCATCTTGTCTTTTTATCTTTTCAGAAGTTGATATTCACTCCGACCATGGCACTGAAGCTCTGCATCGGGTATCCGTAGTATAGCTCATACTTTTGGAACAACAGGTTATGGAGCTTGACGTATACGCCGAAGGTGTCGTTCACGTTGTATGTTCCCGTTAGGTTCAGCTCGTTGATGTTTTTCATATCATAGTCTACGCCGAACACCTCGGCTTTCCGTCCCGTCGCTAAATAGTAGTCGAGCGAGGCGGTGAGCTTCTTTATGGGTCGCACCGCTACACCGGCGGTGATCTCCATCACGGGCTTGCCTATCGGGTTGTCGAGCTTGCCTCCCGGGACATAGTCTTCGCCAAATTCCATCGTCCAGTTGTTGTAGACGCCTTTCAAGTGGATGTCGAACAGTTGCTGGTAGCTGTATTTCAAGTCGGCTCCGACGAAGAGCTGCTTACTGTCGATACAGTCGCGCATTTTGAGGTAGTTGAATACGCCGTCGCTGCGTAGCAGCGTATATGTCATAAAATAGTAGTCGTTGTCCGTAACTCTGTAACCTCCGAACACGTCGAACCAAAAGCCCGGAGCAACGCCACTCTGCAAACCTATCTTGGCATCGAGCCAATTGAACGACGGAGTAACGGCTTCAATAGGGTTTGCATAACGGTTGATTGAGGTAAGGTCGTACATGGAGTTGTTTCGCAGCTCACCGCCAGCCTTGGCATAGAAGACGGTCTTGTCTGCCACTTCGACGTCTGCAGCAATGTCTGGCGAAGCAAAAAACTTGCCCTTGTCCCAACGGTCAAGCCCTGCCACTATCATCACTTTTGCACCCAGCTTGATGTGCCAGCTGTCGCCCTCTACCTTATAATAAGGGTTGAGCACAGCGTCGAAATGATTCTCGAATGTAGGCGCAGTCGGTCCTGGACCTCCGACCCAAATACCATAGTCGGGCAACGAATAGTTGTAGTAGTGCAAATCACCGGCAACACCAAGCGAGTGGCTGCCGCCGAATGACGAGAAGAAATCGAACCCGAGGGCAAAGGTGTTTTCCTTCACACCGTCGACCCCACCGCTTTCGCCATATTTGTGCGAGAAGTTGGTATAATCGAGAGCAACTTTATAGCCCAGCGGAGCACCGTCAGCGGAACTGACGCCCATATGTCCCTGAACGGTCTGGTCCACTTGATTAGTTTCGCGGTTGAAACTCATGAAATCACTTTTCCGCGGAGAATATCCGTAGTAGTTGTATGCCGAATAGCCGTACTTCAACCCCAAGTCAAGCGTAGCACGGCTGAAGATATGCCTGAAGTCGAGCCCACCACGGTTGTCGTTCAGCTTTGCCTTCACCTTGTCTTCTCCCTCGGTAAGCCCTTCCTGAAGGTACTTCACGTTCCCGTTCGTAGAGCGGTGGGAGAAGCCGATACTGAGTTTGTCCTTTTCCGTGCTTAAGATATGATAGCCCAAATCTCCATTCAGATTGAGGTGAGTGCCGCCGCCGAAATTGAAGTAGCCGCGGCGTTTATTGTAGTCGACATCTGTCATGATACTGCCCGAAGGTATCAGGCTGATCTCTTTCTCGGGGTCGGCAGCTACCGTGAATCCGGCGTAGTCTATCGGCATCTTCCTCACTTCCGGCTCCTTCACCGTAGGGAGGGTGTTCACCTTGCTTGCATCCTGCACCGTCGGGTCGTATTCACGTTCGAGCGTCATCTCTCGGTTCAGGTTCTTTTCTTTCGAAGCATCTTCCTGTGCACTCATCGTGGCTGCAGCTCCCATCAAGGCTACGACACACAATGTTCTTACATTATATATAGTCTTCATCGTATTCTTCTGTTGTTACTTTAGTTTACCTAATCTGTCTTCTATCATGCCGGCAATCTCGTCGTCGCCCTTGTAGTTGTTTTGCAGATTGTTCAGATAAGCGCGAGCCTGAACGTCGTCGCCCTGACGGATATAGATGTCCGCCCACAGGATAAAGCCGCGTGCCAGCCAATACTGGTGAGGCGTTCCGTTCTTTGCGAAGTCTTCCAACACCTTCTCCGCGCTCTTGTCGTCGTTGGTGTCGTAGTAATACTGCGCCAACAGGTATTTGGCTTCTGCGCCGTGAGCCGTGCGGGTATCGCGGCTGAGAGCCTTCAGGTCTTCGAGAGCCTTGGCTGGCTGCTTATGACCGATATATGCCTTTGCACGGATATAGCGGGCTTCCGCCTCCACCTCGGGCGAGAGCTTCGGGTCTTTCAGCAACTCGTTTGCAGCGATCTGTGCTTCCTCTTGATTTCCGGTCTGCAGGGCGCAGCGCATGATGCC
This sequence comes from Desulfovibrionaceae bacterium, assembly GCA_963652435.1. Lineage (GTDB taxonomy): Bacteria > Bacteroidota > Bacteroidia > Bacteroidales > Tannerellaceae > Parabacteroides. The sequence continues at coordinate 11,239 of CAVJTV010000019.1, forward strand.
GAGGCGGGCAGCCTGTTTGTTGTCTGGATTGTCGGCAATGACCTGCAGGCGTTTGAACGACTCCAATGCCGAAGGGAAGTCTTGTGTAAGATATTGCATCTCTGCCGTGCGTGCAACGGACTCTTCGAGGAACTTCGTGTCACCGCTTGCGATAACGGCATGGAAACGTTGCAGGGCTTCGTCGTATTCCTTCGCGGAGAAGGCAATGCTTCCGAGGTAGTAGTTCGCATTCGAGCTGAATGCGCCGTCGGGGAATGTCTGCAGATAGCTGACAAGGCTACGGCGTGCCTCGTCGTTATTGCCGCGAAGGAAAAGCTTCTCGGCAGCTATGTAGGTCAGCGAATCCTGCTCGCCCACCTCCAGGCGAACATTCCCGCCCAAGGAATTGACATAGCTTGCATACGCGTTGATGTCGTTGAGGTCGATGTAGACAGACTTCAAGTCTTGAAGAGCCACACGGGCTTCTTCACTGCCGGGATAGTCGCTTATCACCCGCTTATAGGCTGCGGCAGCTTTCTGCGGCTGGTTGTCGTTGAAGTAGAGCAGACCAAGCTGTATGCCTGCCTTACGTGCCAAACTGCTTTGCGGGAAACGCTCCATCAATGTCTCGAAAGCCTCGGCAGCCTGCCGGCTGTTTTCAAGTAACACATACGAACGACCTTTCTCGAAGAGGGCATCGTCGACATACTGTGACTCGGGATATTCTCTGATAAGACGGTCCATCTCACCGATCTTGCCACGATAGTCTTTCTGCAAGCCGAGCAGGAAACCTTTCTGATAGACGGAATAGTCTCCGGCAGAGGGCTGCAACTGGGCTGCACGGCTGTAGTTCTCTTCAGCCTCGGCAAACCGACGGCGTTGATACAGGCAGTCGCCTATGCGGTTGTAGGCATCCGCAAGTGCAGGGGCTTGAGTGTTACTCTCAAGCGAGGTATACTGAAGGAAATACCTTTCCGCCTCGCTGTATGTTTTCTGTTTGAAGTGGCAATACCCGAGATTGTAGTGCGCAAGGGCATACATGTCGGTGCTGCGCTGACGGGTATTGTTGAGATATGTACGGTAGTCTGCGACTGCCTGCCGGTAATCGCCCTTGCGGTAATACGATTCGCCGCGCCAGAAGTAGGCGTCGTTACGCGATTCCGCGTTGTAGGAGCCGAGATTGATTGCCTCGGTAAAGAGGTCGATGGCATCATCCGTCTTCATGTTGGTGAACGCCTGCGTTCCCAATTGGAACAGTATGTCCTGCTTTGCCTCGAGTATCTTCGTGCTCGGACGATTGATTTTGTTGATGGATCTGAGGGCTGCCTGATAGTTCTTGGTGGTGAGATAGACTTCCACAAGATAGTCGTTCACCCTGTCGGCATACCGAGAACCAGGGAAGTCGTTGAGGAAGTCTTCAAAGATACTCACCGACTCGCCGAAACCCGTGAAGGCTGTCTCGTGAATAAGGAGTGCATAGTTATACATTGCCACCTCCTGCACCTGCTTGTCGAACGATGCCGTTGCCGCTGCCTCGAAAGCCATACGGGCGTTGTTCTTGTCTTTCAGTTTAAGATACGACTGCCCCAAGTAGAGGTAAGCATTTTGCGAAAGGGCATCGTTCTCGCGCACCGTCTTAGAGAGGGCTCTCACGGCACTGCTATAGCTTCCTTCGTTGTAATGGCAAACGCCGAGGAGGTAGAGGTCGCCTCTGAGTGGGCCGTCTGCCACCGATACGTATTTGCTCAACATATCCGTCGCCTTGCCTCCATCTCCCATATGATAATACGAATTACCCAGCATCCTGTACACTTCACCGTTGTTCTCGCTGTCAGGGTAGGTGGCGAGCAGCTTTTCACCTTCGCTCACGACCTTCTCGTATTTGTTTTGTATGAAATAAATCTGCGTGATGTAATACTGCGATTGCTCGCTATAGTCGGGTATGTTTTTCAGGCGGGTAAACTCCGTCAGCGCATTCTTGTATTTACCGTCGGCATAGTCGATATATGCCACGTAATAGGTAGCAGCCTCCCGATACTTGTCGCCTACCTGTTCTATCCTTGCGAAATAGCCCCGAGCCTTATCCATCTCGCCCGTTTGCAGAAGAGAATAGGCGAGGCGGAAGCTGTATGCCTCCTGTTGCTCGGTGCTGAGAAGGTCGATGTTCGACTCTTCAAACCAAAAGATAGCCTTCTTGTATTCCCCGCGACCGAAATGCGTGGTACCGATAAAGAAGCACACTTCGTCGCTATGACGCGACGACGGATAGTCCTCAAGATAACCCTTCAGCAGCTCGTCGGCATTCTTCTGCCCCTGCTCGAAGGCGGCGCACACCATCATATAGTCTGCCTCCTGAACAAGGTCGGCATCTTTAGCAGTCTGTTTATACGCCGTCAGCTTATCTATGCAACCCGAATAGTTCTTCAGATCGAACAATTCCTTTCCCTCTGTGAACAAGCGCTCCGGCGTCTCAAACTTGTGCGACCGCTGACCGCTCACCACATGACTTCCTACCACCAGACATAGTGGGATAAGTATTCTCTTCATTACTCTTCGCTTTAGAAATAGTGTCTGTTTGTTAAGTGTCGCAAATATACAGATTAGTTGTTAACGCGGAGTGACCCGCATTGGTTTTTCATTCTGTCGAGCTCGGCAAAGACACGCTGCTTCACGATGCGGAAACTGTCGCGAAGCTCCGGCTTGACGGGATGCGAAGGAGGAGCTGTCATCTTCAAAGGATTGATAGGCTCGCCATTCTTGTATACACGGAAGTCGAGGTGCGGACCTGTTGAAAGTCCTGTCGAGCCGACGTAGGCAATAACCTCGCCCTGCCCCACTCGGCTACCCACCCGTATGCCTTTGGCAAATTTGCTGAGGTGCATATACGTGGTCGTGTAGACCGAATTGTGTTTCACCTTCAAGAAGTTTCCGCCGCCGTTCTGATATCCTTTGGCAATCACCGTTCCCGCACCGATGCTTTTGACCGGCGTGCCGACAGGCGCGGCATAGTCGACCCCGTGATGCGCACGATAGCGTTTGAGTATGGGATGGAAGCGTGCGTTGGTGAAGCGCGAAGTGATGCGGAAAATATCCAGCGGAGCCTTGAGAAACTCCCTGCGGAGCGAGTTGCCTTCCGTGTCGAAATATTCGAGAACGCTGTCGACTGTAAACGGGATGGCAACAAAGTTTTTACCCTGGTGCGTGAACACTGCCCCTTGGATGCGGTCAATGTTGAGGGCAGTGGTGTCGTCGATATAGGCAATGTCGTAGAGCACACGGAAAGAATCCCCTTCCTTCACGTCGTAGAAATCTATTTGCCAAGCAAACACATCGGAGATATTGATTGCCAGCAGAGGGTCGACGCCTTTCGACTGGAGCACGTTCCAAAGCGAGGAGTTTATCGTGCCTTCCACATATTGCCGTTTCAGGGTGATGGGCTTGTTGAACTCCGAGGCACTGACGGTGTCGCCCGTAAGGTCGATCACGGCATAGTCTGTCTTCGTCTTTGCAAAGGCAAGATAGCGTATCTGCGCCGCGCTGTCCTGCATGCAGAAAGTGTAGTAGTGCATACCTGCCTGCAGCTTCGTTGCGTCGAGCACATGAGCCGACGCGCGACTGATGCTGTCTGCCATCACCGGCGTGAAGCCGAGGCTCGAGAAGATGGAGGCAGGATTATCGCCGTTTCTCATCCGATACTCCTTGACATCGAGCGTGTCGATACAGATGCCATACTGATACACGTGTTGAAGGCTGTCGATCCATTCGCTGTCCACCTCGTCCGTCTCCTCCGGCGTTTCCTTACATGAGAAGCAGGCAAGAAACAGCAGTAGCAGAACAGGGACAGCAGTTGTTTTGTTCATCATTTCGTTCGTCATTTGTCGGCAGCCTCATTGGGATAGTCGGGGTAGAGAAGATATTTCTGCCGCAGCTGCCTGTATCTCTCGAGCGCAGGCTGCCACGTGGCGCGTATCTCGTCTTCTGTCAGTCCGCGCACAATCTGAAAGCGCAGCTTCTTGGTTCCGGCAAGCAGGTCGAACCAGTGCGGACGGGCAAAGAAGAACGCCCTGTCGTCGCCTGCCTTATCGTAGAAGTCGAGCAGGAAACGCAGCGTCAGTCCGCCCTCGAAAGGATATTCCCGAAGGTCCACGCCGTAACACTCTTTGTCTTTCTGAAGCGGATTGGTGTCGAACCCCGGAAGAGAAACGGGCGTAAAGGCGAAGCTGCCGTACTTGCGGTCCGGAAAGCCGATCACCTGAAACGGGAAGTATGTGCCGCGCCCCACGCTTATGTTTGTAGCCTCGAAGAAACAAAGCGAAGGATAGAGGCGGACAGCCTGGTCGTTCGGGAGATTGGGCGAGGGCTTCACCGGCAGCCAGTACGGGTCGCCGTGCTGCCAGTTCTCCATCTCGACAACACTCAGCCGGCAGCTGTCGGGGCTGCTCTTCAGCCAGCCTTCGCCGTTGATCATCCGTGCCAGCTCGCCTACCGTCAAACCATGCAACAGGGGGATTGGGTCGACACCGACAAACGACTCGAAGCCCTCCTCCCTCACCGGACCGTCCACGAAGTCGTTCGGGTTCGGGCGGTCGAGCACAACGAACTCCACTCCGTTCTCGGCGCAAGCCTCCATGACATAGTGCATCGTGCTTATGTACGTGTAGAAACGTGCGCCCACGTCCTGTATGTCGAACACGACGGCATCCAGCCCGTCGAGCTGCCCGGCTGTCGGCTTTTTGTTTTTACCGTAGATGGAAACGATAGGGATGCCGGTCTTCAGGTCGCGGCTGTCTTCCACCGCCTCGCCCGCGTCAGCCGTCCCTCGGAAGCCATGCTCCGGCGCAAACACCCGCCGCACATCGATGCCCTGCCCTACGAGCACGTCCAACAGATGCCTCTGCCCGTTTCCAAGGACGGAAGTCTGGTTGACAACCAGCCCGACCCGTTTGTCCTTCAGCAGGCGGGCGACCGTGTCCGTACGCTCGGCACCCAAAAGCAGCCCGTTCTGAGCCGTCGCCGTCTGCGGCACAACGGCAAGCATCATGCCGATAAACCAAAATGCAAGTCTGCAAACTGTCTTCATACCCTGTCGAACCTTTTTGTAGCCCCGCAAAAGTAGCAAATACTTGCAGAAGCTCCACACGGGGTCGAGAAATGCTCCTGCAAAATGTTTGGGTTTCGCACCGGGGTGGTTTTTGCTTTCTGCAAAATGTCGGGATGTCGGCGGGGGGCAGTTGAGGTCTGCCGACGGATTGCGATTTGTCATACCTTTGCCGGCGCGCGAGGTTTCGCGCCGATCAAAAGAAATACTTCGACAAATGAATTCTATCGACATCATATCGAAATACTACGAGGAGGGAACGGATGCCTACCGCATCCTGGTGACCCACAGCCTGAGCGTGACGGACAAGGCTCTCGTCATTGCACGTATGCATCCGGAGATGAACCTCGACATCCCGTTCGTCGAAGAGGCAGCCATGCTTCACGACATCGGTATCTTTCTTTGCAATGCGCCGGAGATCGGCTGCACAGGCAGCGCGGAATATATCTGCCACGGCTACCTCGGTGCCGACCTCATGCGGCGCGAAGGCTTTCCGCGTCATGCGCTGGTGTGCGAACGCCACACAGGGACGGGCATAACGGCGGAGATGATTGCCGAGAGACACCTGCCGCTCCCGTCGCGCGTGCTTGTGCCGGTGTCGATGGAAGAACAGCTCATCTGTTTTGCCGACAAATTCTTCAGCAAGACGCACCTCGACAAGGAGAAAACGGTGGAGAAAGCCGAGCGAAGCCTTGCCAAATACGGAGAGGAAACCGTGAGACGCTTCAGGGAGTGGTGTAAACTCTTTTTAGGGTAACGGAAACGGACCGGTCGGTCGGTTTGTTATACATTTGCGCGCGATAACGATTTAGAAGTCAACGCTCGGCAGAATTGATGAGACACAGAATACTATTCGTCCTTACATATTTCCTCACCGGATCTTTGATGACACACTCGCAGGTGCAGCTTGCCCCACGGGAGGCTGTGCCGTCTGCGCTGAAGGATACTGTGGCGGCAAGCCCTGCCGACACGACGGCTCTCGCCCGCGACACGACAGAGTCGACACGCTCAGGGCTGGATGCGCCGGTCGAATACACGGCAAAAGACTCGATGGTGATGACCTCCGACAACTGGGCGTATCTCTATGGCGAGGGCGACGTGAAATATCAGCAGGTAGGACTGCAGGCGGAAAACATCGAGATGAGTATGGACAGCAACTTAGTGTTTGCCAAGTTCGGTCTCGACTCCGTCGGCGAAGAGTTCGGCTACCCCCTCTTCAAAGACGGTGACCAGGAATACGAGTCGAAGACGATGCGATACAACTTCCGCTCGAAGAAAGGATTCATCACCGATGTTCTCACCCAACAGGGCGAAGGCTTCGTCACCGCCGGACGCACGAAGAAGATGGACAGCGATGTGCTGAATATGATTGGCGGCAAATACACCACTTGCGACGAGCACGAGCACCCGCACTTCTACATTCAGATGACGAAAGCAAAGGTGCGCCCGCAAAAGAATATCGTGACCGGACCGGTGTATCTGGTCATAGAAGACGTGCCGCTCTATCCCTTGGGGCTGCCGTTCTGTTTCTTTCCGTTTACCAACAGTTATTCGTCCGGAATAATCATGCCGACCTATCAAGACGACTCGCAGCGCGGGTTCGGACTGAGGGACGGAGGCTACTACTTCGCGCTCAGCGACTACATAGACCTTTCGGTCACCGGTGAGATATACACGAAAGGCTCGTGGGGGCTTCAGGCGCAGTCGACATACCGGAAGAGATACCGTTTCTCCGGCAATTTCAATCTGGCATATCAGGTGAGTAAGCTCGGCGACAAAGGGCTGGCGGACTATAGCCTGTCGAAAGACTTCCGTATAAACTGGACGCACAGCCAGGATGCCAAGGCGAACCCGTACCGCACATTCTCCGCAAGCGTAAACTTCCAGACCTCGAGCTTCGACCGTAACAGCGCCTTCGGTATCTACAACCCGAACACGACAAACAACACCAAAGGGTCGAGCGTCAATATCACCCAACGCTTCCCGAACAATCCGCTGACACTCTCGGCAACGATGAATGTCAACCAGTCGTCGCGCGACTCGATGATTTCCGTGACGCTCCCCAACCTTACCGTCACGCTCAGCCGCATATATCCCTTCAAGCGCAAGAACCCTGTCGGCAAGGAACGCTGGTACGAGAAGATCTCCATGAGCTATTCCGGATACTTCAAAAACAGCATCTCGACGAAAGAGAACATGTTCCTCAAATCGAACCTCATCAAGGACTGGAAGAACTCGATGGAGCACAGCATCCCCGTCAGCGCAACGTTCACTGCCTTCAAGTATATCAACATCTCTCCGTCGTTCAACTACAAGGAAAGCTGGTACACCAGCAAAATCACCAAGCAGTTCGACCCTCGGCGCAACACGATAGTGAACCGCGACACCACCTACGGGTTCTACCGCATCTACAACTACAACGCCTCCGTCTCGGCATCGACCACATTGTACGGCTTCTACAAGCCGCTTCCTTTCCTCGGAGACAAGATACAGATGATACGTCACCGCCTGGAACCGTCCGTCAGCATCAGTGCCGCGCCCGACTTCGGCGGCAGCATCTTCGGATTCTACGACCACTACCGCTATATCGATGCCAACGGCAACCCTATCGACTACGTATATTCACCCTTTTCCCACAACGGGTCCATTCCTAACGGAAAGCAGGGAAGCCTGAACTTCTCGATAGACAACAACGTCGAGATGAAGATAAAGTCGGACAAGGACAGCACCGGCTTCCGCAAGATCAGCCTCATCGACAAGCTGTCGCTGGGCATGAGCTATAACATGGCAGCGGACTCGTTCCAGTGGAGCGACCTCTCCGCCGGTCTGCGACTGAAGCTCTCGAAGAGCTACACGCTCAACCTCAACGGACAGTTCGACACCTACACCTACAGGGCGGATGCCAACGGCAACCCCGTCCGGCGTAACGTCCCGCGATGGCAGGCAGGCAAGGGCATAGGTCGTCTGCGCTCGACAGGCACCAGCTTCTCCTATACGTTCAGCAACGACACATTCAAAAAGCTCTTCGGCGGCAAGAAAAAAGACGAGGGCGGCAACCCGCCCAAGACAGGCGAAGGAAAGCCCGACGACATGGACGAGGAAGAAATAAAAGACTTAGGTCCGGAGGCCGAAAACAAAACAGACGGCAAAACCGAAGGCGGACGTCTGCGCGGCGGCAAGAAGAAAGACACCGGCGATACGGATGCCGACGGCTATATGATCTCGAAAGTGCCCTGGAGCCTCTCGTTCAACTACAGCATGCAGCTGCGCTACGGCGATTTCGACCCGAACAGACTTGAATATAAATACAAGCTGACGCATGCCCTCAGCTTCAACGGCAAGATACAACCGACAAAAAACTGGAACTTCAACTTCAACGCCACGTACGACTTCGACAACAACAAGATTTCGTTCATGACCTGCAACGTGACGCGCAACCTGCACTGCTTCCAGATGTCTGCCAGCTTCGTTCCCGTCGGGGCATACAAATCCTACACCTTCTCCATCGCCGTAAACTCTTCGCTGCTGAAAGACCTGAAATACCATCAGAGCAGCAGCACCCGCGACGGTCAGACATGGTATTGATGTTTACCAGTCGATGGGCTTCTGCCCTGTAGCCACGAGATATTCGTTTGCCTTGCTGAAATGTTTGTTTCCGAGGAACCCCCTATATGCCGAGAGTGGAGATGGGTGTGGCGACTGCAAAACGAGATTGCGCGTCGCGTCGATAACCGCGCCTTTGCGCTGTGCGTACGACCCCCAAAGAAGATATACAACATGGCTACGCTCCGTGGCAAGTGTGCGTATCACTGCGTCGGTGAACGTTTCCCATCCATGCCCCTGATGCGAGCCCGCCTGATGGGCACGCACTGTCAGCGTGGCGTTCAAGAGCAGTACACCCTGGTCTGCCCAGCGCAGCAGGTTTCCGCTCCGAGGCATAGGCTTGCCCAAGTCGCTCTCTATCTCCTTGAAGATGTTCACAAGCGAAGGGGGATAAGGCGTGCCGTCCTGAACAGAGAAGCAAAGCCCGTGCGCCTGCCCGGGCTCGTGGTATGGGTCTTGCCCGAGGATGACCACCTTCACCTTGTCGAACGGACAATGTTCGAACGCATTGAAGATACATTCTCCCGGGGGATACACCGTGCCGAGGCTATACTCCCGCTTCACGAAGCCGACAAGCTCCCTGAAGTAGTCCTTCTCAAACTCCCCTGCCAGCCGCTCGCCCCAGCTCTTTTCTATCCTTACGTCCATGCCTTATATATATAATGTATGCGTCAGATCAGACACATCCCTGCCTCGCGTGCTTCGCGGCGCATCTCCTCGGGCCAGATGCTGGCTTGTATCTCGCCTATATGTGCCTTACGCAGATAAAACATACACAGACGGCTCTGACCTATGCCGCCACCGATGCTCTGCGGCAGTTCACCGCCGAGAAGACGCTTATGAAAGTAAAGCTCCCGCCGCTCTTCCACGCCGCATAGCTTCAGCTGACGCTCCAGTGCTTCCTTGTCCACACGTATACCCATCGACGAAAGCTCAAACGAATGTCCGAGCACACTGTCCCACACCAGCAAATCGCCGTTCAGCCCGGGCAGTCCGTTCTCGGCTATGGTCGACCAGTCGTCGTAGTCCGGAGCACGCCCGTCGTGACGCTCCCCATTGCTGAGCTGCCCACCTATACCTATGACGAACACTGCGCCGTGCTCCTTCACGATGGCGTCCTCGCGCTCTTTCGGCGTGAGACGGGGATATTTCCTCAGCAGCTCCTCGGCATGGATGAAATAAATATCCTGCGGAAGCTCGGGACGTATCTCGGGGAACATCTCATACACCATATATTCCGTGCGCACCAAGGCAGCATAAATCCGGCGCACGATCTCTTTCAAATATCCGATGTTGCGATCTTCACTGCTCATCACCCGCTCCCAGTCCCACTGGTCCACATACAGCGAATGGAGGTTGCCCAGCTCCTCGTCCGAACGGATGGCGTTCATGTCGGTATATATCCCGTAGCCCTCCTCTATGTGATAGTCCGCCAGCGTGAGGCGTTTCCATTTCGCAAGAGAATGCACAATCTCCGCCTTCGCGTCGCCAAGGTCTTTTATCGGGAAGGTCACTGCCCGCTCCACGCCGTTAAGGTCGTCGTTTATACCCATCCCTTTGAGAACAAACAAAGGTGCCGTGACGCGGCGCAGGCGCAGCTCCGACGAGAGGTTCTGCTGAAAGAAGTTCTTGATCATCTTTATCCCCATCTCCGTCTGCGACAGGTTCAACAGTGCCTTATAACCCGACGGTTTTATCAGATAGCTCATATATTCGCTTACGTTTTTATTAAATATGCGGCGCAAAGGTAACGATTGATTGCAAAACAGCAATACCACCGCCATTTTCATTTACAAAATGGCAGCATATCCCTCAAATCACATTACAATTTATCAAACCCCGCCTCCCGCCTATTCTGCCTAATATGCCCATCACGCCTACCGGACAAGCACCGCCGCCCCCGTATTAGTTGTCATGGCGGACCGACATCCCAATAGCGGCGCAATGCCTTCACGCTACGTTTTTTATCAAAACGCAACCAATAATGATAAAATTTTTCGTGTGAATTTCACTACAGCAGTCACGGCGAGATAAAAAGAATTTTTCGATTTAACTAAACTGGTCGGAGTGGTTAAAAATCCAGCTGATTTTTATCAAAAACATACCTAAAATGATAACCTCTCGCTTTTTAATTGCTGTCGTGGCAGGTGGAGGTCTCTTTGATTTGGTGTATCTTTGCCGCCATGATTGTAGCAAGACGGAAAAGGAAAGAGAACATTGCCGAGTATCTGCTTTACATGTGGCAGGTGGAGGACTTGATACGTGCCAACCATCTCGACG